>CALXFW010000164.1 GCA_944387685.1 uncultured Oscillospiraceae bacterium | reverse complement strand
AGAAACGGCGGAAACAACGGAACCTACAACGGTTCCCACCACCCTCCCTTACAAGGAATCGGGAAAAGATATTATTAACATTCTGATTGTAGGTCAGGCGGCTCGGGATGGCGAGGAGTCTCGCATCGCAGATACCATGATTCTGGCCACCATCAACAAGAATACAAAGGTGCTTACGCTTACCTCTTTCCTGCGGGATACATATGTGAAGCTTCCGGACTATGTCGACCCGTCCGGTACCAGACATACCTGTGGAAAGCAGCGGATCAATCTTGCCTATCACCTTGGCTGGACCTGGGGAGATACCGGCGGCGCAATGGAGATGACCAACCAATGCCTGTATGAGAACTTTGGCATTGAGGTGGATTATGATGTGGAAATTGATTTCCGCGCCTTCATCGATGTGATTAACCTGCTGGGAGGTTTGACGATGGACCTGACGGAGGCAGAGGCGGAGTATCTGAATGCAGATGACAAGGTGTGGCAGGAGGTGACCCCCGGACGATTCTGTATGGACGGGGATACTGCACTGGCCTATGCCCGGATGCGTAAAGCAGAAGGAGATGCCGACAGCGATATCAAACGGACTGAGCGGCAGAGAGCAGTGATCCAAGCCATTTTCCATCGGGTATACGATGCCGGTTTTGAACAGCTGCAGGAGTTGGTGGAGAAGGCGCTTCCCAGTGTTACTACCAACATGACGGATGACGAGATTACCACCTGCATTTGGGAGATTCTGCCTTTGCTCCCGCAGCTGACCATTGAGACCGGAACCTGCCCTGTGGAGACAACCTACTGGGGTGAGATTATAGAACTGGGTGGCTACCCTGCCAGCGTCCTGTTCTTCGATGAGGGCCAGAACCGTAAGCTGATGACAGCCATTACGGAAGGTACAGGAGAATAAGAAAATACATTGGAGCCTCCGCCGCAAACATGCGGCGGAGGCTTTCTGCAATAAAATTTACAGATACATAATTGCATCAGGACGCAGAATATGCTATACTGTAACCAATTATACACCCGGAGGCGTTTATGACATATTTAACGGAGTTTCAGAAGAAAATTCGGACTTTCTTACCAGAAATAGAGCTGCGATTTGAAGAACCCATGCACCAGCACACCTCCTTCCGCATTGGAGGAGATGCGGAAGTGATGGCCTTCCCGAAAAATCGGGAGGAATTGCGTCAAATCCTGAAAGTATCCGCTTTATTGGACACAAAGCCTGCTATTCTGGGTGCCGGAACAAATGTGCTGGCTCCGGATGAGGGAATTGCCGGCTTGGTGATCTGCCTGAAGGACTGTTTGGATGGGCTTGCACAGATTGGAGATACCGCCATCCGGGTTATGGCGGGAGTAACCATGTCCAGGGCAGCGGTTTATGCCGCCAATCTGGGACTGGCTGGGCTGGAGTTTGCCCATGGGATTCCGGGGACCGTGGGCGGCGGAGTCTATATGAATGCCGGCGCTTACGGCGGAGAACTGGGGCAGGTGTGCACCCAGGTGGAGGTTATGGACTATGAAGGAAATCAGCGGACCCTTTGCCGGGAAGAGCTGGGCTTCTCCTATCGTCACAGTGCCCTTCAGGACAGCGGAGAGATTGTTCTTTCCGCCTGCTTTTCTCTGACACCGGGGCAGCCGGAGACAATCCGGGATAAAATGCGGGAGCTGATTGGGCGCAGAACCGCTTCTCAGCCCCTGAATCTTCCTTCCGCCGGATCTGCCTTCAAACGTCCTGCCAACGGTTATGCTGCCGCGTTGATTGAAAATGCGGGCCTTAAGGGCTACCGGGTAGGAAATGCTGCGATTTCGGAAAAGCACGCGGGCTTTGCCGTGAACCTGGGGGGCGCTACGGCGGCGGATGTAAAATCCCTGCTGGAGCAGGTGTCGGACCGGGTATTTGCGCAATCCGGTATCCGACTGGAGCCGGAGATTCGAATCTGGTAAGAGAAATCCACCGAAGAGAGAAAGGGGCATAACCATCATGGCGGTATCCTTTTCCGCAGCGGCAAAAGCGGAAATCTGCCGGAGCTTTCCGCAGAAACGCTGCTGTGCGCTGGCGGAATGCTTCGGCGTTCTGCTGTGCTGCAACAGTTTCCACACCGAATCCATTAAAATCATCACAGAAAGCCGGGAATTTGCCTGCATTCTGCCAAAATTGTTCAAAAAAGCATTCGAGCTGGAGTTTGACAGCTATCCCAGCCTGGAGGCTCCGGGAAAGCTGGTTTTTCAAATCTGGGAGCCCGACAAAATCGAGGTAATCATGGCCAGCTTCGGGTTCGGCGTTCGGGACACGCTGGCCCTTCATGTGAATCTTCCCGTGGTAGAGGAGGATTGCTGCAAGGCGGCATTTTTGCGAGGGGCGTTTCTGGCCGGCGGAAGCGTTACCGACCCGGGGAAGGGATACCACATGGAGCTTACAACAACCCACCAGGCTGTGGCCAGGGAGGCAGAAGCTCTGATGCGGGAAACGCTTGGCTTCTCTCCCAAGCTTGCGGCCCGGGGCGGCGGGCAGGTGCTCTATTTGAAGCAGAGCGACCAGATTTCGGATTTTTTGACCTATTTGGGGGCGCGGGTTGCCGCCATGGGTATTATGGAGACCAAGCTGGAGAAGGACCTGAATAATAAGGTCAACCGGCGCTGCAACTGTGACGATGCCAACATATCCAAGGTTGTGGAGGCTGCTCAGGAGCAGCTGGCAGCCATTCGCCTGCTGCGGGAGCGCGGCCTTCTGGAAAACCTTCCCTGGAAGCTGAGCCAGGCAGCCAAGGCCCGGATGGAAAATCCCTCGGCCTCTCTGTCCGAGCTGGCGGCCCTGATGGAGCCCCCTATCACGAAACCGGCCATGAACAACCGGATGAAGAAGCTGGTGCTTATGGCAAAGGAGACAGGCAAATGAGCTTTGTACATCTGCATCTGCATACAGAATACAGCCTGCTTGACGGTGCCTGCCGCATCGATGGCTTGATGGATCGGGTTGCGGAGCTGGGGCAGTCTGCCGTGGCAATTACGGACCATGGCGTCATGTACGGCTGCATCGAATTTTACAAAGCGGCAAAGGCCGCAGGAATCAAGCCCATCATTGGCTGCGAGGTATATGTGTCCCGGCGGAAAATGTCCGACCGGGTATTTGGCGTGGACAATGACCCCTACCATCTGGTTTTACTCTGTAAAAACCGTACGGGGTACGAAAATCTGTGCTATCTGGTTTCTCAGGCATTTACCGCGGGGTTTTATGGCAAGCCCAGAATTGACCTGGAGCTGCTGGAGCAGTACCATGAAGGTCTGATCGGCCTTTCTGCCTGCCTGGCGGGAGCCATACCCCAGTTTCTGATGGAAGAGGATTACGCCGCAGCCATGCGCTATGCGCAGAATTTGGCCCGGATTTTTGGAGAGGGAAACTTCTATCTGGAACTGCAGGACCACGGAATCGAGGAGCAGCGGGCGGTGAATCAGGGTGTTCAGCGCCTTTCCAGGGAAACCGGGCTGCCGCTGGTGGTTACCAACGATGCCCACTACCTGCGCCGGGAAGATGCCAAGATGCAGGACGTTCTGCTGTGCATTCAGACCGGAAAAACCGTGGATGATCCCAACCGGATGAAGTTTCAGACGGAAGAATTCTATCTGAAAAGTGAAGAGGAGCTTCGTCAATTGTTTCCCAACTGTGATGAAGCATTTGAAAACACGGAAAAGATTGCCCAGATGTGCAATCTGGAATTTACGTTCCATGAGTATCATTTGCCTTCTTTTCCGGTTCCGGATGGATATACCAACGAGGCGTATTTTCGAGAACTGTGCTTCAAAGGGTTCCGGCAGCGCTACAGCAATCCTCCCCAGGCATACTTAGACAGGCTGGAATATGAGATTGATGTGATCAGCCGGATGGGGTATGTCAATTACTACCTGATTGTCTGGGATTTTATTCGCTACGCCAAGGAGCAGGGAATTCCGGTGGGACCGGGAAGAGGCTCAGGCGCCGCTTCCATTGCGGCCTACTGCCTGCACATTACGGAAGTGGACCCCATGAAATACGCGCTGATTTTTGAACGGTTTCTCAATCCGGAACGGGTCAGCATGCCGGACTTCGACACCGACTTCTGCCAGGAGCGCCGTGGCGAGGTGATTGCGTATGTGATGGAAAAGTACGGAGCGGACCATGTGGCACAGATTGCCACTTTTGGCACCATGGCGGCCCGGGGCGCCATTCGGGACGTGGGCCGTGCCCTGAATTTCAGCTACGCAGAGACGGATATCGTGGCAAAGCTGGTGCCTTCCGCTCCCCACATCACCCTGGACGAGGCGCTGAATGTCAGCCCCAAGCTGAAGGAAATGTATGACGGGGATGACCGGGTAAAAACCCTGATCGATACGGCGAGGAGCCTGGAGGGGATGCCCCGCAATGCCTCCACCCATGCCGCCGGTGTGGTGATTACCGCCAAGCCGGTGTATACCTATGTGCCGCTGTCCCGCAATGACGATACCATCGTTACCCAGTATACCATGACCACCATCGAGGAGCTGGGTCTTCTGAAAATGGATTTTCTGGGACTGCGGAACCTGACGGTAATTGCGGATGCGGAAAAGGAAATCCAAAAGCTGGAACCGGCATTTGAGATGGATACAATTCCCGACGACGACCCGGAGACCTTCGCCATGCTGGCGGAGGGAAAGACACAGGGCGTTTTCCAGCTGGAATCCGCCGGAATGACCGGCGTCTGCGTCAGTATGAGAGCCAGCTCCATTGAAGACATCACGGCCATTGTGGCTCTGTACCGTCCGGGCCCCATGGATTCCATCCCCCGATTTATCGCAAACAAACTGGACTCCCGGAAGATTACCTATAAAACGCCTCTTTTGGAGCCGATCCTGAAGGTGACCTACGGCTGTATCGTGTATCAGGAGCAGGTGATTGAGATTTTCCGCTCGCTGGGCGGCTATACCATGGGACAGGCGGATAACATCCGTCGGGCCATTTCCAAGAAGAAAATGAAGGTCATCGAGGCGGAGCGGAAGGTCTTCGTCTATGGTGATCCGGAGCAGGGAATTGCCGGGTGCGTGGGCAACGGGGTTTCGGAAGCCGTTGCCCAGTCCATATACGATGAGATTGTAGATTTTGCAAATTACGCCTTCAACAAAGCCCATGCGGTTTGCTATGCCATCGTGGCCTACCAGACCGCCTACCTGAAGTGCCATTATCCCCGGCAGTATATGGCGGCACTGATGACCTCAGTGCTGGATTCCGCCGGGAAAGTTTCCGGCTATATTGCTGAGTGCAAGGAATTGGGCATCCCTGTTCTGCCCCCGGATATCAACCATTCGGAGGACCACTTCACGGTAGAGGGGAACGCCATCCGCTTCGGTCTGGGCGCGGTAAAGAATATAGGCAGGGGACTGATCCGCTCCATGGTTCGAAAGCGCCAGGAGGATGGCCCCTTCCAGTCGCTGGAGGATTTTATCCAGCGGATGGGTGAAGGGGAGCTGAACAAGCGGGCTGTGGAGAACCTGATCAAGTGCGGCGCCGCAGACGGCTTCGGTTATCACCGCAGTGAGCTGCTGGCGGCGTATGAGCCTATGATGGACGCCATCGCTTCCTCCCGAAAGCGGAATCTGGAAGGACAGATGGGGCTGTTCTCCATGCTGGAGGAAGAGGATGCCGCCGCCAGGATTCCCATTCCCAAGCGGGAGGAACTGAGCAAAGCCGACTTGCTTGCCATGGAGAAAGAAACCACCGGAATTTACATTTCCGGGCACCCTATGGACGATTATCGGCCCTACCTGCGCAATACCCATGTGATTCATATTGGCCAGCTGATGGAGGAGGACAGCCCCTTCCAGGATGATCAGATTGTCAGTGTTGCGGGAATTGTACAGTCCGTCAAGATGAAGACAACCCGGAACAATTCCATGATGTCCTATGTAACGGTGGAAGATGATACCGGCGCCATTGAGATGCTGGCGTTTTCCAGTGTTTTGAGTCAGTATGGCGGATATCTTCGGGAAAACAGCCCGGTCGTTATTACCGGGCGGCTGTCTCTGCGGGACAACAAGGAGCCTCAGATTGTAATCAATCGTGCCCGGCCCATTTCCGATTATGCAGACGGTGCACTGGTTCCGGAACCGCAGGAGACGGTTTCCAAGGACCGGGAAGGAACCCTTTATCTGCGTCTTCCCAGTGAGTCCGGGAAGCTGTTTCCCAAAATTCGGGCTATTCTCAACATGTTCCCTGGTTCGAGTACGGTGGTGCTGTTTTTTGCGGATACCAAAGTACGCCGTGGAACCCGATGCCTGCTCCGGGACTCCATGCTTGCAGAGCTGGGACGGGTATTGGGACCGGAAAATGTTGTTCTAAAATAGCTTTTCTTTTCCAAATATTTGTGCTATAATCAGGCGAGGCGGTTTGTGCCTGCTGCTACGGTGGTGGCTGCAGACAGACAGCAAACGAGAGAAAGGGGCCGATGCCATGAAAAAAGGATGCTGCCTGGGACTGCTGTGGATCGTAATGCTGCTCTCCGGCTGTGCCATGCGGACAGCGGATGAGATGTATGCCCTGCCAAAACGGTCCCAGGAATACGCACAGCTGCAGACAGCCATCGATTCGGCTATGTACGGTCTGACCTATTCCGCCCCCCGGTCCGGAGATAACCAACAGACAGTCCAGATGGCGGATTTGGATGGGGATGGTCAGGATGAATACCTGGTGTTTGCCAAGGGTGCGACAGAAAAACCCCTTCAGATTTTGATTTTCAAGACCAATCCCGATGGTACCGTATCCACGATGGAGACGATTGGGAGCAATGGACTGGCTTTTGAGCAGGTTGAGTACGTGAACTTCGATGAAAAGCCCGGGCTGGAGCTTGTGATCGGACAGCAGGTCAGCGACCAGGTGCTGCGCAGCGTGGCTGTATACAGCTTTTCCAGCGGGGATGCGGAGCTGCTGCTGCTGAACAGCTACTCCAAATTTCTCACATACGATTTGGATCAGAACGGGCTCAGTGAACTGATGGTGATCCGGCCTGGAGAGGCGGAGACCGGCAGAGGGCTTGCGGTTCTGTATAGCGTACAGAATGGCCAAATTTATCGCTCT
This sequence comes from uncultured Oscillospiraceae bacterium, assembly GCA_944387685.1. Classification (GTDB taxonomy): domain Bacteria; phylum Bacillota; class Clostridia; order Oscillospirales; family Oscillospiraceae; genus Faecousia. The sequence goes on along the minus strand of CALXFW010000164.1, from coordinate 17,586 downwards.
GTTGAGACGGAAATGTCGGTGGATCCTTCCCAGATCCGGCGCATTACGCCCGGATATCTCCAGGGCGGGACGCCTGCGGTGTATGTTGCCAGTGCTGCCGAGGAAAATACCATTGTAACGGATGTGTTTGCCCTGCAGGATGGTAAATTTTCCAATATTACCTTTACAAGTGAGGTCAACACCAGCATTCGTACCCTGCGAAACTACTATGTTTATGCCTGTGACATTGACGACGACGGAATTCTGGAGTTGCCGTCACTGATCACCATGAAGTCGGTTTCCGGGTGGACGGAGGAAGATCAGAAGTTTCTGCTGCGATGGTTCTCCCTGGACGACAATGGCTGGGAAGTGGACAAGTTGTTTACATACCACAATTATGCCGGCGGATGGTATTTGGAATTGGACGGAAACTGGGCCAGTCGGGTCTCGGTAGAGCCAAAGGAAAATGGGTATATCTTTTATCTTTGGGACGAGTCTTATCAGCGGGTGGAAATTCTGTTCCGGCTGTATGTGCTGACCGGAAGCAACCGAGATAAGGAAGCAGTGGAAAATGGCCGTTTTGCCCTGTACCGTGCGGAAGGCATTGCATATGCCGCGCAGTTGGGAGAGGGAGCCGCAAAATACCAAATCACAGAGGACACTTTGATAAATTCTTTCAAATTGATTCGGGAAGATTGGCAAACTGCTGAGAATTGAGAGGTATGTTATGAAAAAAGTTTTGATTATGGAAGATGAGCAGAACATCCGAAGCTTCGTGGTCATCAATCTCAAGCGTGCCGGATACGACGTGATCGAAGCGGGAGACGGCCAGGAGGCTCTGGATGCCATTGCAGCCAATCCGGATGTGGGAGTTGCCATTTTGGATATTATGGTACCGGGAATCGACGGCTTCGAGGTCTGCCGCCGGATTCGGGCAACGAACAAGCAGATGGGCATTGTCATGCTTACCGCCCGGACCCAGGAGATGGACAAGGTTACCGGCCTGATGACAGGCGCAGACGACTATGTGACAAAGCCTTTTTCTCCTGCGGAGCTTACGGCCAGAATTGACGCTCTGTACCGGCGTATTGGCGGGGACAGCAGCGCAGCCTCTGAATTGCTGACCCAGGGCCCCTTTGTGATGAATACACGGAATCATACCTTGGAGAAGAATGGAACCCGGATTAAACTGACCCAGGTGGAGTACGCCATTTTGAAGCTGTTCATGCAAAATCCCGGCAGGGCTCTGTCCCGGGAGGACATTCTCTCCGCCGTATGGGGCAGGGATTACGAGGGAGAGCTGAAGATAGTGGATGTGAACATCCGCCGTCTTCGCATCAAGATTGAGGATGACACCTCCAATCCCACCTACATTACCACGGTTTGGGGCCTTGGGTATAAGTGGGGCGCCTAATGATCAAAAAACCCGTACTGAACGTGGGCGGTCTGCAGAGGCGGTGGCTTCGGAACACCGCCAGTGTGGTTTTGGCCCTGGGACTGGTGTGTGTGCTGGCGATTACGGCTTCCTTTGCAGCCTATTACTATTCCACAATGCAGACGGATCTGACAAATCGGGCAACGGCTACCATGGAGTTCTTCTCCAGCAACCTGAACCAAACCTATGATGGGTATTATCAGACCTGCATGACCTATGCACAGACCTACGAGGGCAAGGACAAAATTGAGCTGCAGTTCCTGGACAGTGAGGCAAATCTGATGGCGTCCTCTTATGGCTCCTGGCCGGGAGAATCTCCGGCCACACCGGAGATTCAGCAAGCGCTGAGCACCAGAACGGTTCAGGCCTATGTAGGCAATAACCCGGAAACCGGAGAGCGGATTATGGCGGTTTCCGCACCCATTGTGGCCTCCAGCGGGGAGATTGTGGGTGTGCTGCGCTTTGTAACGTCTACCAGAATGGTGGACGGGCAGGTTCTCCTGGTGCTCCTGACAAGCGGTATGGTTCTGCTGGTGGTTATGGCGGTTGTTCTGGTCAGCAGTAACTATTATCTGCATTCCATTATGACGCCCGTTGCGGAAATAACGGAAAAAGCCAAGCGCATTGCCACCGGAAGCTATGGTGTTCAAATCAATACGCACTACAAAGATGAGATTGGAGAACTGGCGGAGACAATCAATGAGATGTCCAGCAAGATCGCTCAGAACGAAAAGATGCAGGCGGAATTCATTTCTCAGTTGTCCCACGAACTGCGCACACCCCTTACCGTCATAAATGGCTGGAGCGAAACCCTTCTGGCAGACGAGAATATGGATGCGGACACCCGGCAGGGCCTGAAAATCATCTCCAGCGAAGCCAAGCGCCTGACGGAAATGGTAATGGAACTGCTGGATTTCACCCGGATGCAGGATGGACGTATGACCTTGGCTGTGGAGCAGACGGACATCCGGGGAGAATTTGAGGATACCGTGTATATGTACGGCAGCCGGCTGTCCCAGGAGGGAATTCAGCTATGCTACCTGGACAGCGACGAGGACATTCCGGAAATTCCCTGCGACCCCAAGCGTCTGCGTCAGGTGTTCCTGAATATTCTGGACAATGCCAGCAAACACGGTGGAGAGGGGAAGCGGATTGATGCCAGCATCCACTGTGAAGAGGACAATGTGGTAATTCAGATTCGGGACTATGGACCCGGTATCCCGGAGGATGAGCTTCCTCTGGTCAAAAAGAAATTCTATAAGGGCAGTTCCAGCGTACGCGGAACCGGTATTGGCCTTGCCGTCTGTGATGAAATTGTAGAAATGCACGGCGGGACTCTGACGCTGGAAAATGCGGAAGGCGGCGGTACGCTGGTCACCATCCGGCTGCCCATGGCACACTAAGGAGATAAAATACTATGGCAAACAAGCAAGCCCCGGATTGTTGCGGGAACTTTCGGACCATGATCGGCGGCCAGGCGCTGATTGAGGGAATCATGATGCGCGGCCCGGAAAAGGACGCAATCGTGACCCGGGGCAAAGATGGCCTGACGGTGGAGGTGAAGCCCAGAAAAATTACACCTCCCGGCTCCTGGAAGCGGATTCCCTTCATTCGGGGCGTGTTTAATTTCTTCGATGCCCAGGTTGTGGGCGTCAAGGCGCTGATGCGTTCAGCCGATTTGGCGCCCGAGGAGATGCAGGAGGAGCCGTCCAAGCTGGATATCTGGCTGGAAAAAAAGCTGGGCAGCGAGGGCTTCCAGAAGGCGGTAGTGGGCATTGCCGTAGTTTTGGGACTTGCCCTCTCCATTGGCCTGTTCTTCCTTCTTCCCATGGTAATCGCCGGATTCTTTGACCATTGGATCACCGGAAATCTGGCGCTGAATCTGGTGGAGGGCATTATCCGGATGGGAATTTTCCTGGGCTATATGCTGTTGATCTCCCGGATGCAGGAGATGAAGCGGGTTTTTTCCTACCATGGGGCAGAGCACAAAACCATTCGCTGCTATGAAGCGGGATTGCCACTGACGGTGGAAAACGTCCGGCAGCAGACCCGGCTGCACCCTCGCTGCGGCACCAGCTTCCTGCTGGTGGTGATGGTGATTTCCATTCTGGTGTTTTCCATTGCCTCCTCGGCCCTGCTTTCTGTGGCCCCGGGGCTGGCTGCGATTCGGGGAAGCTTTGTGTACCGGGTTATAATGATCGGCTTTAAGCTGCTTTTGCTTCCTCTCATTGTGGGAATTACCTATGAGATTAACCGCTGGGCAGGCGGCCATGACAACGGATTTACCCGCATTCTGACTGCACCGGGAATGTGGATGCAGAATTTTACCACCAACGAACCGGACGACTCCATGATTGAGGTTGGCATTGCGGCGGTAGAAGCGGTGCTCCCGGAACAGAAGGGGGCAGACCGATGGTAATCCAGTATGGAACACTTTACCAGGATACCCGCCGGGCACTTCTGGAGACGGAGTCCGCTCAGGACGCCGGGCTGCTGGCCCGTATGCTTATCTGCCACGTCTCCGGGAAGGACCAGGCGCGGTTTCTGGCAGACCGGGATTTGTACGCCCCGGAGGAAGTTGTTCAGGGCGTCGCCGCCGGACTGGAGCGGCTGCAGAAGGGGGAGCCCATTGCCTATATTCTGGGTCAATGGGAGTTCTACGGCCTGCCGCTGCGGGTTACCCCGGATGTGCTGATCCCCAGAGACGATACCTGTGCGGTGGCAGAACTGGCGGTCCGTCAGGCGCTGTTTCTGGAACAGAATCCCCGAATTCTGGATCTGTGCTGCGGCAGCGGCTGCATTGGCCTGGCGGTGGCAAAGCGTGTCAAGGATGCCAAAGTCACCTTGGCGGACCTGAGTCAGAAGGCCCTGGCGATTGCCCGGGAGAATACTGCCATGCACAAGCTGGGAGGGCGGGTGCGCAGTATTCGGGTGGATGCTATGGAACCGGCATCTCCCTTCCTGGGAAAATTCGACATGATTATTTCCAATCCTCCCTATGTTACCAAGGCGGAAATGGCGGAACTTCCCGTCAGTGTCCGGGATTATGAGCCCCATATGGCCCTGTATGGCGGGGAGGACGGCCTGGACTTTTACAGGGCCATTCTCCGGAATTTTACCAGGGCCCTGAGACCGGGGGGCTATCTCTGCCTGGAATTTGGAATGGGTCAGGGGGATGCGGTGTGCGCGCTTCTCCGGGAAAATGACTATACCGTTCTGGAACGGGCCAAGGATTTTAATGACAGAGAAAGAGCCGTGCTTGCGCAGTACGGCAGGAAGGAAGAATAAACATGGCAACAAAGAAAACCGTCTATGAAGCGCCCACGCCGGCGTCTGACAAGAAAAAGGCATTACAGACCGCACTGGCCCAGATTGACAAGAATTTTGGCAAGGGAACGGTTATGCGCTTGGGTGACCGGCCGGAGATGAATGTGGAAGCCATTCCCACGGGCTCTCTGGCTCTGGACGCCGCATTGGGCATCGGAGGCGTCCCCAAGGGGCGTATCATCGAGATCTATGGTCCGGAATCCTCTGGTAAAACCACCCTGGCCCTGCACATTCTGGCAGAGGCGCAGAAGCGGGGCGGGGAAGTGGCATTTGTGGACGCAGAGCACGCCCTGGACCCGGTATATGCCGCAGCTCTGGGTGTGGATACCGACAATCTGCTGATTTCCCAGCCGGATACCGGCGAACAGGCTCTGGAAATTACCGATGCTTTGGTACGTTCCGGCGCTGTGGATGCGGTGGTTGTGGACTCCGTTGCCGCCCTTGTGCCCAAGCAGGAAATTGAGGGGGAGATGGGGGACACGTTTGTGGGTCTGCAGGCCCGGCTTATGTCCCAGGCCCTTCGTAAGCTGGCAGGCACCATTGCCAAGACCAACTGCGTTGTCATTTTCATCAACCAGCTGCGGATGAAGATTGGCGTCATGTATGGCAACCCGGAGACTACCACCGGCGGCAACGCCCTGAAGTTCTATGCTTCCGTCCGGCTGGATGTCCGCCGTGTGGAGTCCATTAAAGAGGGCAACAACGTCATCGGAAACAAGACCCGGGTGAAGGTGGTCAAGAACAAGGTAGCACCTCCGTTCCGGGAAGCCGTGTTTGAGATCATGTATGGTCAGGGCATCTCCAAGTGGGGAGAGCTGGTGGACCTGGCAGTTCAGATGGACATCATCCAGAAAAGCGGCAGCTGGTTCTCCATGGGGGAGGAGCGGATTGGCCAGGGCTCCAACTCTGTGAAGGAGTACCTGATGAACAATCCGGAAATTGCCCAGAAGGTAGAGCAGCAGGTGCGGGACAATCTGTGGAAGCTCAACGGCGGTGCGCCCAAGGCGCCGGCGAAGCCTGCGGAGAAAGCCGTCGCTGTGAGCGCCGACGATTTTGACGATGAGGATTGAGTCCCTGAAGACTGCCCCGGATCGGGCGGGACGGTTCTGGCTTCGGTTTGAAGACGGTAAAAAGCTGGGACTGTACCGGCAGACGGTGGAGGAATTCGGCCTGTACCCAGGCAAGGAGCTGTCCCGGGAAGAACTGGACCGCCTGCTCGCCGCCGCCGGTGAGATGTCCGCCAGAATGCGGGCAGTGCGGATTGTATCCGCTTCCAACGTGTCCTGCAAGGATTTGCAGGAGCGTCTGATTCGCAAGGGAGAGAACCTGGATCAGGCCCAGCAGGCGGTTGCCTGGATGAAGGAATTAAAGCTGGTGGACGACAGGAAAACGGCGGAGGCCGTGGTCCATTCCTGCATCAACAAAGGTTATGGGCTGGCCCGGGCCAGGCAGGCGCTTTACGAGAAACGAATCCCAAAAGAATTCTGGGAAGAGGCGTTGACGGATTATCCCGATCAGTCCGAGAAGATAGCGGCGTTTCTCCGCTCCCGCCTGACATCGGATTCCGATGAAAAACAGGTAAAACGCGCCGTGGATGCGCTGCTGCGCAAAGGCCACAGCTATGGCCGGATTCGGCAGGTACTTCGGGACCTGTCCTTTGATACAGAAGATTTCCTGGAGGAAGTATAGTACTATGGCAAATATCGGATTCATTTCCCTGGGGTGTGCGAAAAACCAGGTGGACTGCGAGCGCATGATGTACCGTGTGCGGGAGGCAGGACATACTGTCAAGGAAGACATTGTGGGCAGCGATGTGGTGGTAATCAATACCTGCGGATTCATCGACTCGGCAAAGGCGGAAGCCATCGATTACATCCTGCAAACGGCCGCCCTGAAGGCGGAGGGGCAGGTTGGGAAGATCCTGGTCACCGGGTGCCTTTCTCAGCGCTATCAGACAGAGATTCGCAAGGAAATGCCGGAGGTGGACGGCATTTTGGGAACCGGAAGCTACACGGAGATTGTGCCTGCAATTGAAAAACTGCTGGAAGGGGAGGAAGTGGAAGAATTTTCCTCCATCGACACCCCGGAGCAGGAAACCGGGCGGATTGTCACCACACCGGAGCACTACGCTTTTATCAAAATTGCGGAGGGCTGCGACAACCGCTGTGCCTATTGTATCATTCCCTATCTTCGCGGGAAATACCGCAGCCGCCAGCTGGACGATGTGCTCTATGAAGCGCGGCTGCTGGCAGACAGCGGCGTGAAGGAGCTGATTGTGGTGGCGCAGGACACCAGCCGGTATGGTACGGACCTGCCGGGCCACCGCCGGCTGCTGCCGGAGCTGCTGACCAAGCTGTGTGAAATTGAAGGCCTCCATTGGATTCGGGTTCACTATGTCTACCCGGATGAAATTGACGATGCCCTGATTGATGTGATGGCATCCCAGCCCAAGATTGTAAAGTATCTGGACATTCCCATTCAGCATTGCAACAGTGACATCCTGAAGCGCATGAACCGCAGAGGGGATGGTACTTTCCTGCGGGAGCTGTTTGCCAAGCTGCGCAGCCGGATTCCCGGCCTGGTCATCCGGACCAGCCTGATAACCGGCCTGCCGGGGGAGGGAGAGGCTGAGTTCCAGGAACTTTGCGATTTCCTCCGGGAGCAGCGGCTGGAACGCATGGGTGCGTTTACGTTCTCTCCGGAGGAGGGAACCCCGGCAGCGGAGATGGAGTTCGTGGACACGGAAATCGCCCAGCAACGCGCCCAGACCATTGAAATGATTCAGTCTGAGATCATGGATGCGTACAATGCCGCTCTGATTGGAAAAGAGATGGAGGTCCTGGTGGACGGCTATGACCAGGAGCAAGAGCAATTCTACGGCAGAACCTATGCCGATTCCCCGGACATTGATGGCCGGGTTTGGATTGCCAGCGAGGAGCCTTTGCACGAGGGAGATTTTGTCACGGTAAAAATTGACGGATGTATCGACGGGGACCTCTCCGGCTACGTTCTGGAGGAGGAATTGGCATGACGACAGCTACAAAAATCACCCTGGTTCGGGTTGTCATGATTCCCCTGTACCTGGTCTGTATGTATTTGTCCGGAGGGGTTTCCGGGCCTTGGATGTATCTGTCCCTGGCGATTTTTATCGCGGCAAGTTTAACGGATTATGTGGACGGCTACATCGCCCGGCATTACAATCAAACCACGGATTTTGGAAAATTTTTGGACCCGCTGGCGGACAAGCTGCTGACCATTGCGGCTATGGCCATGTTCTGCGAGTGGGGGGTATTTCCTGCCTGGGCGCTGATGATTGTGCTGACCCGGGAGTTTGCGGTTACCGGCCTCCGGCTGGTGGCAGTACAGAAGGGAACGGTGATTGCTGCCTGTTGGAGCGGAAAGGTCAAGACCGCCAGCACCATGGTAGGCCTTTGCGCAATGATGGCGCTGCCGGGTATTCCGGTGCTGAACTGGATTGTGATTTGCCTCATCGTGGGGACGACGCTGTACTCCGGGGCAGAGTATTTTGTCCAGAACTGGAGATGCTTCCTGGCATAAGCTGTGAAAAAAGCGCAATAAGCTTCGGCTGAGTCCCTGAGGCAGGGATTCGACCGAAGCTTATTGTTGTATAGAAGAATATATGGCTATTCCGGTCAGCTACAGAGAATAGTCCTCCTGCTCATACCGGGATACATCCAAAGCTTTTGGCTTGAGAGGAACCCGTTTGCAGGGATCATACCGAAATTTCCTGCATCTGTCAGACTCCCCGCGAAGCCCTTTCTTGGCACACAGAATCTGATTCTCCTCCAGCGCTGTGCCGTGGGCACAATATGCACATCTGCGCTCAATCTTTTTTCGGAACAGCATGACATTTCCTCCCCGGATGCGTTGCCTCTATTATACACCGGCTGTGCTCAATTTTCTACTTCTTTTTTTCCTGGTGCATCGGATTGCGACGAGCAAAAGGAGTACCGTCAGACACAGAACCCCGGTCCCCTGAATTGCAGCCCAGCAGAGGAGCAGGCTGAACAGCGTCTGCATCAGCTTCCCCCTGAGGTAATCCCCAAGAGGCAGGTTCCCGATGACGCTGGCTGTCTGCATGGTGACACACAGGCCGCCAAATCCCAGGAACAGCGAACACAGCACGAACCGAAGGGATTCATCGGCGATATCCTTCAGTGCGTAGCAGCCGTTGGACAGTTCCAGCAGGCCAATCAGTCCAATCTGGATTTCTGCCGGCAGCATCCAGAGAAACCAGCGATCCAGAAAGGCAATGAGGACGCGAAAAAGCACCACCCACCCGCACACTCTTGCGGTCACATTCAGCGCAGAAGCCAGAGCATCTGCCCAGGAAACGGCAGTTGTTGGAATGGCCCGCCGCTCCGGCTCCGAAGACTCCGGAATCCACATAGCCGTTAAAACAGCACCGGCGATGTGAATACCCCACAGGCCCCACACCATCCATCCTTCGGAAAACAGAGAGGCGGTCATGCCGAACAGGAATGCCGGGCCCGCGTTGCTGCAGAACGCCAGCAGGCGGCGGGCAGTGGGCCTTGTCAGCTGACCTCTTTGATACAGGCTGGCCACAGCCTGGGCTCCCACCGGATACCCCCCCAGAAAGGCCGGAATCAGCAGGGATTCCCGATTCTTCGGCAGCCGGAGGAGCCTGCCCAACAGGGAAAATCCCGGCAAAGTCTCCCCGACAAGGGCCCCGTTCAGCAGGATGGAGAGAACAAAAAAGGGAAACAGAGATGGCAGAATGGTCTGGACGCACAGGGCGATTCCATCCTGCGCGCCTTCCAATGCTGTCTTGGCGTCCAGAATCAGTACCAGCATCCCCAGTCCTGCTCCAGCCCCCGTCCAAAGGGATTTTCGGTTCATGCGTCTCACCTCAGAAGAATCTATGCAAAATCCATCCGCTCAATTCATATGGTGAAGAAAAAGGGGGTGCCGCATGAGTAAGACCCATGGCTTTTGGGAACGGCTTTCAGAGGAAGCGGATTTGCTGACAGAGCCGTTTCCCGGTCAGCCCATTGTGGAGATTGCGGGTGACCGGCAGGTATTGATCGAAAACCACGCGGGCGTCAAGGCGTACAGCCGGGAGTCCATTCTGGTAAAGGTGAAATTCGGCTGCGTCTGTGTCTGCGGCTGTGGTCTGGAGCTTCTGCGCATGACCAAAGACCAGCTGATTATCCGTGGCCAAATCGATGGAGTAACCTTGCAGCGGAGGGGATAGGAATGGACATATGGAGTGCCTTGGGTGGGATGCTGGATGTAGAAGTGACCAGTGCAGAACCGGAACAGACCTGGGAAATCCTGACAAAGCAGGGCATGGAGCTTTTCTGCACCGAGCAGATATCCGCTCTGACCTATCGGGTCCGGATTCGCCGCAGAGACTTTGGAAAACTGCGGAAAATCTTGGAGAAAAAAGGCGGGACGGTGGAGGTTCGGGGCCGTCTTGGCTGGTACTGGGGGCTGCGGGGTCTCCTTCGCCGTCCGGTGCTTCTGATTGGCAGCACCATTCTGCTTGCCGCGGGGCTGTATCTGCCCAGCCGGGTGCTGTTTGTCCGGGTGGAGGGAAATACATCGGTTTCCCAGCGGGACATTCTGGAAGCGGCGGAGGCATGCGGTATTGAATTCGGCGCATCCCGGCGGGAGGTTCGCAGTGAGAAGGTCAAGAACGCGCTGCTGGCCCAGCTTTCCCAGCTCCAGTGGGCGGGAGTCAACACGGCGGGCTGTGTCGCAACCATCTCTGTCCGCGAACGGGCAGAGCAGCCGGAGACGGAACGCTCCGGAAGCGTGAGCAGCCTGGTAGCAGCCCGGGACGGATATATTCTGTCTGCCACTGTTACCAACGGAACACCCTTGGTTCGTGTGGGACAGACCGTGACAGCGGGGCAAACGTTGGTTTCCGGATACACGGACTGCGGCATTTTCATCCAGGCAGGCCAGGCTCAGGGAGAAATTTATGCTCAGACACAGCGGAAACTGACAGCGCTCACGCCTGCGCAGCGGCTGCAAAGGGAACAGAGTCAGCAGCAACGGTATGCCGTAAGCCTGCGAATCGGAAAAAAATACGTAAAAATCTGGAAAGACAGTGGAATTTCCGATACCACTTGTGGTAGAATGTACGAGGAATATCCTGTGACTCTCCCGGGAGGATTTACGCTGCCGATTACTGTCTGCGTGGACACCTACACGCTTTGCCAGGCTCAGCTCCAGCCGGTGGATGCAGAGATGGCACAGTCTGATCTGGAACGTTTTGCAAAGACATATATAACCAGCCAGATGGTCGCCGGTGAGATTGTGGATGGAATCGGAGAAACCGTTTCGGAGGATGGGGTCTATACCCTCACCGGGACATATACCTGTGTGGAAATGATTGCCAGGGAAAGGCAGGAACAGATAGGAGATACCAATGGGAAAGCAAATTGAGCGCATTGTGAACGCGGAGCGGGTGGAAGACCTGATCGCGGTATTCGGCTCTTTTGATGAAAATATCAAGCGGATTGAGGAAGCTCTGGACGTCCACGTGGTGAATCGGGGTACGGATTTGCGGATTTCCGGGGATGAGGAGATGGTGGACAAAGCCGCCAGGACCCTGGAGGGCTTGCTTCTGCTGGCTTCCAAGGGGGAGCAGATAGATGAGCAGCGGGTGCGGTATCTAATCACCCTGGTCAATGAGGGGAACGACCAGCAGGTTACCCAGATGACCAAGGATGTGGTCTGCATCACAGCCAAGGGAAAGCCAATCAAAGCCAAAACCGTGGGTCAGCAGCAGTATATGCGGGCCATCGGAAAAAACACGGTCACCATCGGCGTGGGGCCTGCCGGCACCGGTAAGACCTACCTGGCGGTGGCTGCCGCGGTAGCGGCCTTCCGGGAGCGGACGGTCAACCGAATTATTTTGACCAGACCTGCGGTGGAGGCAGGGGAGCGTCTGGGATTTCTGCCGGGAGATTTACAGAACAAGGTAGACCCATATCTGCGTCCCTTGTACGATGCGCTGTATGATATGCTGGGGGCAGAAACCTTCCAGAAATACCAGGAGCGGGGCTCCATTGAGGTGGCGCCTCTGGCCTATATGCGCGGCAGAACCCTGGATGACAGCTTCATTATCCTGGATGAGGCACAGAACACCACCCGTGAGCAGATGAAGATGTTCCTGACCCGTCTGGGATTTGGCTCGAAAATTGTCATCACCGGAGATATCACCCAAATTGACCTCCCGGATGACAAAGTATCCGGGCTGAAGGACGCCATTCGTGTTCTGGATGGGGTGAAGGACATTGCCATCTGCCGGCTTACCGCCGCGGATGTGGTGCGCCATGCCCTGGTGCAGGAAATTATCAATGCGTACGAAAAGGCAAACCAAAAGCTCCAGGATAAATTCCCGTCCCGGCCAATCAAGGGACGCTATAAGAGGAAAACATAATATGAGACATAGAATCAATCTGGTATTTGAGCAGCTGAGCTTGCAGCGATTCGCCATCCGGGCCAATATCTGCAAGTGTATCCAGCGCACTTTGGCGGCAGAGGGAGTAACAGCCCGGTGTGAAATCAACGTGCTGGTAACGGATGACGCCGGTATTCAGACCATTAACCGGGAAAGCCGAAACCTGGACAAGCCCACGGACGTGCTGAGCTTCCCCATGTTCCAGCTCACCGCCGGAAATCCGCCCCAGGATTGGACGGAGTATCAGGACCCGGAAACCGGCCTGGTTCCTCTGGGAGATATGTGCATCAGCCTGGAGCGGGCTCAGGAGCAGGCGGAGGCATATGGCCATTCCCTGCGGCGGGAGGTGGGGTATCTGACCATCCATTCCATGCTGCACCTGCTGGGCTATGACCACCTGGATGAAGGAGAGCAGAAGCGCCAGATGCGTCAGCGGGAGGAGGCCATCGCTGCCTCCATTGCGGGTATGTCCCGGGATTGAACAAATCGGTTTGCTGAAATTGGGAGAAACGTATGAATACAAAAACAGCCATTATCACCATTGCGGGACGGCCCAATGTGGGAAAGTCTACGCTGATTAACCACCTGGTCGGGGAGAAGATTGCCATAGTCTCCAATAAGCCCCAGACCACCCGCAACCGGATCTGCGGCATCCGGACCCAGGAAAATTTGCAGTATGTGTTTGTGGACACCCCTGGGTATCACAGAGCCCGGACAAAGCTGGGCGATTATATGGTCAATGCAGTGCGGGAATCCATCTCTGATGTGGATGCCACCTTGCTGGTGGTGGAGCCCATCGCCTCTGTGGGCGCTCAGGAGCAGGCTTTGATTGAAAAGATTCAGGCAACCCGCTGTCCCAGTATCCTGGTCATCAACAAAATCGACACGGTGGAAAAGGACAAGCTACTGGAGGTGATTGCCGTCTATTCCCAAACCGGCGCTTTTGACGCCATCGTACCCATCTGCGCCAAAACGGGGGATGGCATTGATGTCCTGCTCAGCGAATGTGAAAAATACGCGGTTGAAGGACCGTTCCTCTTCCCGGACGATGTGACCACGGACCAGCCGGAACGGCAGGTCATGGCGGAGATTATACGGGAAAAGCTCCTGTGGTGCCTGGAGCGGGAGGTGCCCCACGGCACAGCGGTGGAAATTACCACGTTCTCCGAGCGGGACAACGGCATTATTGACATCGATGCCACCATTTATTGTGAAAAAGCCAGTCATAAAGGCATTATTATCGGGAAAAACGGTGCCATGCTGAAGAAGATTTCCTCCATGGCCCGGGCAGACTGTGAAAAGTTTATGGGCACCAAGGTTTATTTGACCACCTGGGTGAAGGTCAAGGAAAACTGGCGGGACAGCGACTTCCTGATCCGCAACTTTGGCTACAGCGAATAACTTCCAGTGGTAAAACGGCCCGCCCCAGGCAATCCTATTGAAGAGCATCCATTTCAGAACGCATTCAGGAGGGATTGTGATGAACGCGGGAGATTATTGGCAGCTGTTTGTGGAGACCGGAGCGCCGGAGGCATATCTGCTTTACAGCAGGCAGATGAAATCGGAGGCAAGCTATGTATTTGACGACTCAGGGCATCGTCCTGCGGGTCACAGACTTCAATGACCGGGATGCGCTCCTGACGCTGCTGACCACCAGCCAGGGGAAACTGACGGTGAAAGCCAGGGGGCTGCGAAAAAAGAACAGCCCCCTGATTGCCCCCTGCCAGCTGCTGGCCTATGGAGAGTTTACCCTGTTTGAATATCGGGGACGCTATACCATCAATGAAGCTTCTCCCATTGAGTTGTTCACACCTCTGCGGCGGAATTTGGAACACCTGTCCCTGGGAACCTATTTCGCCCAGGTGGCGGAGGTGATCTCTCAGGAGGATCTGCCCAATCCGGAACTGCAGTCGCTGCTGCTCAACTGCCTGTATGCGCTGTCCTCCCTTGACCTGCCGCAGCATCAGGTAAAGGCCGTGTTCGAACTGCGGGCGGCCTGTCTGGCAGGATACACGCCGGACCTGTTCGGCTGCCACGTGTGCGGGAGCCAGACCCCTCAGCGGTTTGACCTGTCTGCCGGGCATCTGGAGTGCCAGGCCTGCCGGGACCCGGAATCCGGAGGCATTCGGATGCCGGTAACGGCCTCCATGCTGGAGGCAATGCGGTTTGTGTGCCTGTGTGAGCCGAAACGGCTGTTTTCTTTCCGAGCGGGGGAGGAAACGGTCCGGCAGCTCTCCGACCTGACGGAAGCCTACTTATGCGCTCAGCTGGAGCGCAGTTTTTCCGCCTTGGATTTTTACAAATCATTAGGAGTTTGATATGTGGGAATTATACGAGAAATCATTGGGGAAGCTGGAACTGGACGGCGTTTTGCAGCTTCTGGCAGAGTGCGCAGGAAGCGTCGGCGGTAAGGAGGCCTGCCTGCGTCTTCGCCCGTCTTCCGACCTGGAGGATGTGGAGCAGATGCTCCGTCAGACCACAGCCGCGTCCAATCTGTGCACCAAGAAGGGAAACCCGGTTTTTGGGGATGTGACGGATGTTTCCGCCTCTTTGGAGCGGGCGGACCGGGGGGGCAGCCTCCAGCCCAAGGAGCTGCTCCGGATTGCGGGAATTTTGCGCTGTGCCCGGACCGTGAAGGGATACGTTGCAGAGGATGAGGAGAAAACGGTCCTGGACCCGCTGTTTCACGGGCTGAATCCCAATAAGTATCTGGAAGATAAAATTTTCGGCGCTATCTTATCCGAGGAGGAGATTGCGGACAATGCGTCCCCTGCACTGGCGGAAATCCGCCGGCATATGCGGGTGCAGTCTGCCAAAATCCGGGACAGTCTGCAAAAGGTCATCTCCTCTCCGGCATACGCAAAATATCTTCGGGAACCCATCATCACCATCCGCCAGGGGCGGTATGTGGTGCCGGTGAAAAGCGAATGCAAAAACGATGTTCCCGGCCTGGTACATGATGTTTCCGCTACAGGTTCCACATATTTTGTGGAGCCTATGTCTGCGGTGAATGCAAATAATGCCCTGCGGGAGCTGGAACTGAAGGAAAAAAAGGAAATTGAACGAATCCTGGCAGAACTGTCGGCTGAGGCGGCTGCCTATCGGGAGTCCATTGACGAGGATTACCGGATTCTGGTGGAGCTGGATGTGATTTTCGCAAAGGCCAAGCTGGGCTACCGGATGCGGGCCTGGGAACCGATTATGAACGACAAGGGCAGGGTGGATCTGCGCAAGGCCAGACATCCGCTGATCGATCCGAAGACGGTAGTCCCCATTTCCGTCCGGTTGGGCACGGATTTTGACAGCATGATCATCACCGGTCCCAATACCGGTGGCAAAACGGTGACGCTGAAAACCATTGGCCTGCTGACCCTGATGGCGGAGTGCGGCCTGCACATACCTGCAGGAGACGGCAGCATTCTGTCCACCTTTGACCGGATTCTGGCGGACATCGGAGACGAGCAGTCCATTGCCCAGAGTCTGTCCACCTTTTCCAGCCATATGCGAACCATCGTGGATGTGGTTGCCCAATGCGACGACCGTACGCTGGTTCTCTTTGACGAACTGGGAGCGGGCACCGACCCGGCAGAGGGTGCGGCCCTGGCTACGGCAATCATCGAATTTTGCCGGAAAATGGGCAGCCGGGTAGTTGCCACCACCCACTACGCAGAATTGAAGCTCTACGCCATGCGCACAAAAGGCGTAATCAATGCCTCCTGTGAATTCGATGTGGAAACCCTGCGGCCCACATACCGGCTGCTCATCGGCATTCCCGGCAAGTCCAACGCCTTTGCCATTTCCCGGAAGCTGGGACTTCCCGAAGAAATCCTGAAGGAAGCGGACAGCCTGGTGGATAAGGGCGACAAGGATTTTGAGGATGTGCTCTCCCAGCTGGAACAGCAGAGACAGCAGATGGAGGCTGCCCGCCAGGAGGCGGAACGGCTGAAGCAGGAGACCGCCAAAATTAAGCAGCAGAGCGAAGAATACAATGCCCAGCTGCGCAAAGAGCGGGAGAAGGCTATGGAAGCTGCCCGAAAAGAGGCACAGTACATCATCGAAGAGGCCCGAACCGCCGCCAACCTTGCCTCAGAGGAGCTGAAAGCTCTGCGCAAACAGCTGACGGAGGGAGCAGATACCACTGGAATCAATCAGCGGCAGGCAGAGCTGCGCCGGAATTTGAATGAGGTGGAGGACAAGCTCCGGGCATCTCAGCCTCAGAAAGAGCGTCCCAAGCCTTCCAGGGGCATCCTGGTGGGAGACACGGTGGAGCTTCTGAAGTTGGGGACCAAGGCCAGTGTCATCGGAATTAACAAGGATGGCACCTACCAGCTTCAGGCGGGAATCCTGAAAATGAATGCCAAGCCTGAGGAAGTGTATTTGCTGGAGCAGGAAAATCCTTATCAGGAGAAGGGCGCCCGTCCCAAGCACTCCGGCCGGGAGATGAAGCTGTCTGCCATGCCCACGGAGGTGGACCTGCGGGGAATGGATGCGGTTGAGGCGGTATGTGTTCTGGAGCGCTATCTGGACGAGGCTATGCGCAGCAATCTGACTCAGGTGCGAATCATTCACGGTAAGGGCACCGGCACTCTGCGTGCTGCGGTGCATCAAGCTTTGAAGCGGAATAAATTTGTCAAAAAGTTCCGTTTGGGAGTGTACGGCGAAGGCGAAGATGGTGTAACCATTGCCGAATTTGGCTGATCGGATGGATATTTTGTGTACAATTGATGAATAATACCGTATGAATCGTCATCGGTTGTATAAACGGGCTGAAAATTAGTTGACTTTTTCGGTAAAAATGCTATGATATATCCAGACCCGTCGTACTTTAGAATATACGGCGAAAAGGAGTGTATGTTATGTTCAATAGGGAAGTCGTTGTACGCTGTGAATCCGGACTGCATAACAAGCAAGCCACCTATTTTGTGCAGAAGGCCAATGAGTTCGAAAGCAGCATTTGGGTGGAGTCCGGAAGCCGGAAGATGAATGCCAAGAGCCTGCTGGGCATTATGTCCCTGGGCATCATCACGGGAACCACCGTGACGCTGAGCGCCGTTGGCCCGGATGCGGAGGCTGCTGTCAACGCACTGGACGCGCTGCTCCAGCGGGACGTCTACTGAAACTTGTTGTACTTAACCGCCTCAATGCAGAATTCGGGCATTGAGGCGGTATTTTATTCAGGGTGATGGGGTATGACTTTTGATGAACTGAAGGCCAAGGCACTGACGCTTCCCTATGCGCCTGGGGTGTATATCATGCGGGACAGCACCGACCAGGTGATCTATGTGGGAAAAGCAAAGAAGCTGAAAAACCGGGTCAGCCAATATTTTCAGGATACTGCCTCCCACACACCCAAGACCAGGAAAATGGTGAGCAGCATCCACCATTTTGA
>CALXFW010000163.1 GCA_944387685.1 uncultured Oscillospiraceae bacterium | reverse complement strand
GACCTCCAGGATCATGGCATGCCGCAGCAGCGGGATGACCATCCGGGCCTGGTGCCGGGAAAATCAGGTTCCGGAGAAAAGCTATTACTACTGGCAGCGGCAACTGTTTGAGACGGTGTCCCGGCAGTGACCGTTCGCTGTTCCGGTATGGAAGCGGATGTTTACAGTGGTGCAGATGTAGCTGCCATTGAGGCTGTACTCCGGGTGCTGAAATCATGCTGACCGACTTCACCGGTGCGGATCGGGTGTACATCGCCTGCGGCTACACAGATCTTCGCCGTGGTGTCGACGGTCTGGCAGCCATGGTTCAACAGGAATTCTCGCTGGATCCGTTTACCAATACGCTTTTCCTGTTCTGCGGAAGACGCCGGGATCGCATCAAAGCCCTGTACTGGGAAGGAAACGGATTTGTTCTGCTGTACAAGCGGTTGGAGTCCGGTTCTTTCCAATGGCCACGGACTGAACGTGAAGCCTGCCCCAACAATACCGCTGGCTCATGGAGGGCCTGAGCGTTGACCAGCCAAAGGCACACAGGCTGGTTTCCGGCTTGAAAATAATTTGAATTATTTCAGATTTTCCTGTACTTTTTCCCGGAGATATGGTATAATACCCCGATTGAAAAGAAAGAAATTACCGGAACAAGCACCACGGAAATGGTGACCATTTCCTGCGGGGAATATGAGGAAAAGCAGGTGGCACTTTTGAAAACGGAGGCCATTTTTTAGGAGCCGCAATATTGTAGTTATAAAGAAGGAATATACACATGAAGAGAAATAAACTGCTCCAATTTATCAGTGATTCGATTTTGCTGATACTTTTGTTTTTTGCAACATTTATTCCTGTTTGGGTAGTAATAGCAAAAATTTTAGAGTTAATCTTTGGCGATTTTTCTTCTATTCCAGATGCAGCAAAAACGATAACAACCCTATCGATAATGGTGCTTAGTACTTATGTCTGTGTAAAATTCAGGCAGAAAAGAGACGTAAGACGGCTACAAAAAATGTTGGCAAAAACCCCAAATAGTTCGTTTCGTGAGCAAATAGAACCTCACGTAGAAATTACGAACAATGCAAAATCACGGGAGAATAATCAATTAGAACCAAGACATCCTTGCTATCCCGATGCAGATTTACAGCTGTCACAAATTGATTTTATGGAAGGTCACGATTTTGAACACTGGTGCGCTGACTTGTTGCGGAAAATTGGATTCTACAATGTTGAAGTTACACAAGGTAGCGGAGATCAGGGCGTTGATATTCTTGCTGTAAAAGACGGTATTCGATATGCAATTCAATGCAAGTGTTATTCCAAAGACCTAGGAAACACGCCTGTCCAGGAAGTTAGTTCTGGTAAGATGATGCCACAGTATCATTGTCAGGTTGGTGCTGTTATGACAAATCGGTATTTCACAAAAGGAGCGCAGGAACTTGCCGCCGCAACCGGGACGTTGCTATGGGACAGAGACTGGATAAAAAGACAACTTCAAATTTCCGGTAGTACGTTACAAATGCGTCAAAGCTCACCTGAAACAGAACATTTTCAACACAGGGATCTACTAAATAACATTATGGACGTTTTTTTTCGATATAATGACGTTAGCGTTTCTTTTGTTCAGAAACAATTTGGCATTGACCACGACTTTGCTGCTTTTATCCTCAATACTTTAGAAGAATCAGGATTTATTGTTCAAGCAAAAGGTAGTCATCCGGGGTACGTTAATATAAGCTATGATGCGTGGCAGAAAGTCAAAAACCGATCTAGGAATGTTCCTGAGGTGCAGTAAATAGTACATGCCCATGAAGCGAATGTCAACTATGAGGCGAATGCACTTGTTTACTACCTCTACCTACTTAGCCTAAACAACAGGTGGGAATCCTTTTGTCCAGATTGATGATATACGCAGTGAAAGCCCCCAAGTCTGCCCTAGGTAAGGCACTTACTTATCTGAGAGAGCAGTGGCCGTACCTGGTGAATTATCTGAACGACGGCAGACTGGAAATCTCCAACAACCGTGCAGAGCGGAGCATGAAACCCTTCGTTATTGACCGGAAGAACTTCCTGTTCGCCAATACCCCAAAGGGTGCCACCGGCAGCGCAATTATGTTCAGCCTGATCCAGACAGCCATTGAGAACGGCTTGGATCCCTACCGATATCTGACCTGGCTGCTGCATGCCGATCTGGCCGATGCCAAGGCAGTGCAAAATCTGTTTCCCTGGAATGCACCAGTCGAATGCCGTGTGAAGTGAATCGTAACGCCGACTCCGAGTTCCATCTCAGAGTCGGCGGTTTTTATACACGATTAGTTTTGACGCTTAATCAGAGACATCAGAATCATCATGGAGTAGGTGATGAAGTTCTGCAGGTTGCCGGTGGTCATGGAAATACCTGCCACAACGGTGCCGTTTTTGGACCCCACGATGGCTTTTGCGGAGAACCAGGCGATCATCGTCAGGCAGGAGTAGATTCCCATCTGCATCAGGAAGGGGTTGAAGGCGATGGTGGTCTCTGCCTTGGTAAAGTCTTTCTGAATGTCGCCGGAGATGGCTTCAAACTTCTGCGCCTCGTAATCCTCCCGCACGAATCCCTTTACCACCCGGATGCCGTGCAGATTTTCCCGGACGACGCCGTTGAGCCGGTCATAGGTTTTGAACACCCGGTGAAAAATGGGGTGGGTAACCCGGGCGATGGCCGTCAGGCACAGGAACAGCACCGGAATCACCACCACATAGACCAACCCGATCTGCCAGTTGGTGAGGAAGGCCATAAACAGGGCACAGACAATGGAAATGGGCGCTTTTGCGGCCACGCGCAGGATCATCATCACAGCGTTCTGGACATTCATCACATCCGTAGTCATCCGGGTGACCAAGCTGTTGGTGGAAAATTTGTCGATGTTGGTAAAGGAAAAATCCTGGATGCGGGAAAACATTTCGTCCCGCAGGTTTTTGGAAAGTCCAGCGGCTGCCTTTGTGGAAGTCAGACCGCTGATGGTGCCCAGAATCAGACAGATCAGGGCTACCAGCAGGAGCCGCAGACCATAGCTCCAGATGGTGGCCATGGTTGTGCCGGTGCTGGACAATTCGTCAATGAACCGGCCGATGATGAGGGTCAGACACAGTTCCCCCACCGTTTCCAATGCCACCAGAATCGGAGTCAGGATGGCATCCCGCTTGAAATCCTTCAGGTATTTCAGAAGCTGCAGCATATGTACAATGTTTCCTCCTTTATATGACACTTACGGAACCGTCCGTATGGAAGTTCAGCCCGATACCGGATGAGGCAAGCCGATTGCCGCTCCCAGGGAAGGGCCGGCGGCATATCCGCCCCTTTTCCGGGCCGGGGTGCAGACGGGGGAAAACGCTCCCGCCCACACAAATCATTATAAAGGTTTTGGGTTGAATGTGAATTCAGACTATGTTATTATAAATAAGCAATGCTTATTAGTAAGAGGAGGGTAGATGCAATGAATACCATGCAGCTTGCCTGTTTCCTGGCTGTGGCGGAGACGCTGAACTTTGCCCGGGCTGCGGAGCAGCTTCATGTCACCCAGCCGGCAGTTACCCAGCAGATTCACTCACTGGAGACAGAACTGAACACCCGCCTGTTCCGCAGAACCACCCGCACCGTGGAGCTGACCCAGGAGGGGCTTGTGTTTTTCGGGGATGCGAAAACCATGATGGAAATATATGGGCGCGCAATAAAACGGTCGGATTTTTCCGCCGAAGATGCCAGAGAGGCCTTTGTCATCGGCTGCCACAGCCACAACGATGTGTTTTCCCTGGCGGAGATTCTGCGGCGGATGAAGCAGCGGCTTCCGCTTCTTTATCCCTTTTTCCGGGTTGTCCCGTTTCAGCACCTTTACCAGCGGCTGTCGGAGGAGGCGGTGGATGTGGTCGTTGCCTTTTGGGAGGGAGGACTGAAGAAGTCGATTCACTATCAGCAGCTGCGGCAGATTCCGGTGGTGGGCATTGCCCGGGAGGGCGGCGCGCTTCAGCAGGGGCAATCGCTTTCTCTTTCCGACTTGAAGCAGGAACCCCTGATTGTGCTGAACCCCCAGAGTGCACCTGAGGAGTACTGCGAGTTTCTCCATCCCATTCTGGAGAATCATGCTCCCATGGATTTATATTTCTGTGATGCCATTGAGACGGCTCTGACTCTGGCGCAGGCGGGATACGGTATTGCCCTACTGCCGGATTTCTTCCAGGAGCGAAACCCGATGCTGACCTATGCCCCTATCCGGGATGCTGCGCCCATATCCTATGGAATTTACTATAAGACCCTGTCTGACCATCCCTCCCGCAAAGCGTTTGTAGAGCTGGCGAAAGAATGCTTCCTGGAAACAGGCACAGGGAAAGCAAACCGTGGCGAATGAACAAACTATGTCCCGGCATTTGCTGTGAATGGATGCTAGAGTTGCCAGTCTCAAAGGAATTGGCTTGCGAAAACTGGTTGCATATTTCGGCCCGCAGTGGTATCATTCCCGTGGAAAAAGAAAAGGCCGGAAAGAGTCTGGGAAAGCGGTTTCATTCCCGGCTCCTGGAGAGGAAAGGTGTAACGAGACATTGGAAAAGGAAAAGGGCAAATTGACAAGCAGGACATATAAAATTGGTTCATTGCGCCAATACAAATACGTCGTGGTTTTGTCGGAGTACAACGGAAGTATTTTACTGAGCAGGCACAAAAAGAGGACGACCTGGGAAACCCAAGGAGGGCATATTGAACCTGGGGAAGAACCGTTGGAGGCGGCAAAGAGAGAACTGTATGAAGAGTCTGGTGCAGTTGATTTCGAAATAGAGCCGTTGTGTGATTACTGGGCAGGTGTGGAGGGCACGGATGACTGGGCAAACGGCATGGTGTTTCACGCAACCATCCGCAAGCTGGGACAGATGCCCGCGAGTGAAATGGCGGAAACGCGGCAATTCGGGATTCTTCCCCAGAATTTGACCTATCCCGAAATAACACCCGTGCTGTTCCAATATTTGTTTGACCGCAGGAAATCGTGCGGATGCACAAAGGTATAGTGGTTGAAAGAAGGGGAGGAAAAGCCCATGGCAAAAAAGCAGATTGGTGTGGTCCCCCTGTGGGACGAGGAAAAGAACAGCCTGTGGATGCTGCCTAACTATCTGGACGCCATCCGGGAGTCCGGGGGAATTCCTGTGATTCTGCCGCTCCATGTGCCGCCGGAGGACGCTGCCCAGGTTTTGGCCGGGTGTGACGGTCTGCTGATGACCGGGGGACATGACATTTCTCCCGCCCTGTATGGCCAGGAGAAAAAACAGACCTGCGGCGCTCTCTGCGAGGCCAGGGACAAGCTGGAACAGGCGCTGTACCGCTGTGCGGTGGAGCGGGACATGGGAGTCCTGGGCATTTGCCGGGGCATTCAGATGGTGAACGTATTGGAGGGCGGCACACTGTACCAGGACCTGCCCACAGAGCATCCCAGCGGTGTGGAGCACCATGGCAAGCCGCCCTATGACCAGGTGATTCATTGGGTGAATCTCCGCCCGGCATTTCGGGAACTGCTGGGAACAGAGCGGCTGGGGGTGAACAGCTACCACCACCAGGCAATCCGGGAGTTGGGAGAGAATCTGGAAATTCTGGCCCAGGCGGAGGACGGCGTTGTGGAGGCGGTGCGCCGCAGAAACAGCCGCTTTATCTGGGCGGTTCAGTGGCACCCGGAGTTCAGCTTCTGGACGGACGATAGCAGCCGCAGGCTGTTCCGGGCCTTTGTGGATCACTGCTGAGATCCCGCTCCCATTCCCGTTTGCCCCATAGGCGGCTGCGGGAAAAATCTGCGTTTCTGCTGCAGGCAGATGTGGCTTGTGGCCACATTCCGGCAGAATGCCTTGTCGTGCTCCACAAAGAGAATTGTGGGCTGGAACTGAAGCAGCAGTTCCTCAATCTGCATCCGGGAGATAACGTCAATGTAGTTCAGCGGCTCGTCCCAGATATGCAGGTGAGCCGGCTCGCAGATGGACTTGGCCAGCAGCACCTTTTTCTTCTGCCCGGCGCTCAGGGCGGCCATATCCTTCTCCATCTGGGCTTTGGGAACATCCAGCTTTGCCAGCATGGCCAGAAAGAGGCTTTCGTCGATTCCGCTGTCCCGGGCAAAATCGGTGAGTCTGCCCTTCAGACCGGAGGTGTCCTGAGGGACATAGGAAATCCGCAGGCCGCTGCCCCGCCAGAGCTGCCCGGTGTGGGGAATGTCCTGGCCGCAGAGAAGCTTGAGCAGGCTGCTTTTTCCGGAGCCGTTGGCCCCCTGCAGGGCAATCCGGTCCCCCTGGCGGATGGAGAAGCTGACGGGACCGCACACCGGCTCCGGGCCGTAGGCGATGGTGACATCCTTCAGCTCCGCCAGACGCCTGGTGGGGAAGGTAGCTTGATAGATTTTGAGTGTATCGCTGTGCTCAATATTTTTCAGAAGCCGGGATTTCTCCTCAATGGCGGCGCTCTGGCGCTGCTGGATGGCCTTGGAGCGCCCCATCATCTTGGCGGCCTTGTGCCCGATGTATCCCCGGTCACAGGGTCCCTGACCGATTTTGGTGGCCTCCACCCGGTCGGACCAGACCGCTTTCTGCCGGGCGGTTTCCTCCAAGCGGGAAATCTCCTTTTTCAGTTTTTCATTTTCCGCCCGCTCAAAGGCGTCCTGCCGCTGCTTGTTCTCCATCCAGGTGGAGAAATTTCCCTTGCATACCTGAATGCCTGCCTTGTTGATGGACAGAATGTGGTCTATACACCCATCCAGAAACGCCCGGTCATGGGACACCAGGATGAATCCCTTTTTCCCGTTCAAATACCGGCTCACCAGCTCCCGGCCCTGAATGTCCAGATGGTTGGTGGGTTCATCGATGAGCAGGAAGTGGTTCTCCTTGGAAAACAGCACCGCCAGCTGCAATTTGGTCTGCTCCCCGTTGCTCAGAGTGCCGTAGGGCCGGTACAGAATTTCCTCATCCAGATGGAGCTTTGCCATTTCCCGGGCCAGACGCCAATATTCATAGTCCGGATACATGGTCAGCACTGCATCAATGGCAGGAACGCCTGTATCCGGTACCGGATAGGGAAAGCAGGAAAACTGCACCGAGGCGGAAATGGTTCCCTGATACCCATACTTCCCCAGCAGCAGGTTCAGAAAGGTGGTTTTTCCCCGGCCATTTCTGCCGGTAAAACCCAGCTTCCAGTTGGTGTCAATCTGAAAGCTGACGTGTTCAAAAATAGGTTCATAGCTGCCATCGTAGGCAAAGGTCAGATTGGAAACCTGAATCAAAGACATAGCTTGCCCTCCAAAACAGAAAATTGGCCGCAGGAAGCACCCGCAGCCAACACAAACCGCCGCTTCCACCCGGGACGCGGCAACCCTATGTCTGTGAAACCGGTGCGCATATTCCTGCGTTTGGGCACGACAAAACCAGCGGCGCCTGCGCCGCTTTTTGCGTTGCCCGGAACATCAGCAGGAAGTATTGCGCATCTTTTTCACTCCAATCTGAATCATCTGTCCTCGATTATAGCAGATAGCAGGCCGCAGGGCAAGGGGTTTGCGCAAAAAGAAGGGCATTTTCCGACGGAAAAGGAGCAGGCCCCTTGCGCCGGCGGCGGGGAACCGGTATAATGAGAGGCAGATACCCGGAAAAAAGGAGGAGACGGAATGCCGGCGGACATGAAGCGCCTCATTGCCCAGGCGGCAAAAAACCTGCTGACACAGAAAGGGGTCAGCAGGCTGACGGTGAAGGACATTGTGGAGGAATGCCAGATTACCAGGCAGACCTTTTATTATCATTTTGAGGACATTCCGGCGCTGTTTCGCTGGATGCTGGAGCGGGAAGCGGAGCGGACTGTGCAGGAATCCAAGGCCCAGGGCAAGGGAGAAGCCCGGCTGCGGTATCTGTTTGTCATGGCCATCAACGCACTGCCCTATATGAAGCGGGGGATGCAGGGCAGCTATGCCCAGGAGCTGGAGCAGCTGCTGACCCAGCACTTTCTGAATCTGTTTGAGCAGGTATGTGACGAGGAGGGGCTGTACCAGGACTGCACCCGCTTTGAGGTAAAGCTGATTCTGCGCTACCACAGTCAGGCCATCATGGGGCTTCTGCGGGAATGGACCCCGGCGGACACCCAGAACCTGGACCAGATTGTCCATACGGTGTTCCGCTTGATGACTGAGGGAATTTCTCCCACAGCCGGGAAGAATCCAATATAGACAAAACCGCCGGAGTGTAAAGCTGCTTTACACTTCGGCGGCTTTGTCTATACAGCCTCCGGACAATGAGAATGGCGGAATAAGAAAAAACCGCTATAATGGGGAATAAAGGAGGCAGATCTATGGGAATTCTGTATATTAAGCTCAACCAGCTGGATGAGCGGATGGGAAAGCTCCACAGCCGCATCCACATCAGCCAGAAAGCGGGACACAGCCAGCTCCGGCGGGAAATGGAAACCCTGCAAAAAGAATGCGAGGAAACCCAGGCAGCCCTGCGGGAGAATCTGCAGCAATCCAAGTCCTCCATGGTGTCCGTACTGGCCCAGGGCTACGGACAGGTGGAGCAGATCGTCCAGCAGTCCCGGAAACGGCTGCAGGACATGGCGCAGGACAGCCCCGATGCGGAGGCTGTCGTGGAAGAGAAAATATTGCTGGCGGAATACGCTCTGGATTTTGCCCAGCAGGCGGCTGACCGGGCGCTGCTGCTGTCCATGGACGCAATGGACGCCCAGCTGCTCCAGCAGGAAGGAAGATCTGTATGAAAGAAGTCAAATCCCCAAAAAAACCACTGATTTATTACTATTGCATTGTTCTGCTCTGTATTTTCCTGTTCAATCCGCTCATTACCCCCTTGCTGACCCAGTCCCAGGTGACAGAGGTGGACTACGGCACCTTCATGGACATGATTGACCAGAAGCAGATCGGAATTGTCCAGGTGGAGGACACCCAGATCCTCTTTACGGACAAGGAGCAGACCACGGTCTACAAAACCAGTCCCATGGAGGACTATACCCTGACCCAGCGGCTTCACGAGGCCGGGGCAGAGTTTGACCGGGTGGTGGAGGAGCCCACCTCTCCGCTGATCAGCCTGTTCTTTACCACCATTGTGCCCATCCTGATTTTTGTGGCTCTGGGGCAGTATATGAGCCGGAAGCTGATGAATCAGATGGGCGGAAAGAACGCCATGACCTTTGGCAAGAGCAGCGCCAAAATCTATGTGCCCTCCACCCAGGGCATCCGCTTTGCCGATGTGGCGGGAGAGGATGAGGCCAAGGAAAGCCTGCAGGAAATCGTGGATTACCTCCACGAGCCGAAAAAATACACCGATGCCGGCGCGTCCATGCCGAAGGGCATTCTGCTGGTGGGCCCTCCGGGCACCGGCAAAACCATGCTGGCAAAAGCCGTTGCCGGCGAGGCCAATGTGCCCTTCTTCTCCATCTCCGGTTCGGAATTTGTGGAGATGTTTGTGGGCATGGGCGCCTCCAAAGTGCGGGACCTGTTCAGCCAGGCCAAGGAGAAGGCCCCCTGCATTGTGTTTATTGATGAAATCGATGCCATCGGACAGAAGCGTAACTCCGGCGGCTACGGAGGCAACGACGAGCGGGAGCAGACACTGAACCAGCTGCTCACCGAGATGGACGGCTTTGAGGGGAACAACGGCGTTATCATCCTGGCGGCCACCAACCGTCCGGAGAGTCTGGACCCGGCACTGACCAGGCCGGGCCGGTTTGACCGGCGGGTGCCGGTGGAGCTTCCTGACCTGCAGGGACGGGAAGCCGAATTATCTGTACCGTTTCGGTATGCTCTATCTGCATTACGCCCAGCTGACGGAAACACTGTGTTCTGCCGGAAAATAAAGCAAGCCCCATTGCCTGTTGTGTATCAGGCAATGGGGTTTGACTATGCTCGGGAAAAAGAAGCGGCATCCCGAAGGATACCGCTTCGCCAATATGGGGTTACAGGATGGTGATGGAAGTGCGCTCCGGCAGTTCCCGCTGCACCGCCTTGGGAATGGACAGCTGCAGGATACCGTCCTCGTACTTGGCGCCGATATCCTCCGGACGAACGGTATCTCCCACATAGAAGCTCCGGGTGCAGACACCGGCGTAACGCTCTCTGCGGATGTAATTGCCGTCCTTGTCCTGCTGGTCCTTATCCAGGCCCTTGGAGGCACTGATGGTCAGGTAGCCATCCTTCAGGTCTACCTGAATTTCGTCCTTTTTGAAGCCGGGCAGGTCAATGTCCAGCTCATAGGTGTTCTCCAGC
This sequence comes from uncultured Oscillospiraceae bacterium, assembly GCA_944387685.1. Taxonomy (GTDB): domain Bacteria; phylum Bacillota; class Clostridia; order Oscillospirales; family Oscillospiraceae; genus Faecousia. The sequence continues at coordinate 1,287 of CALXFW010000163.1, read as the reverse complement.
TCCCGGACATCGGTCTTCATCATGTTCCGGGCGTGTTTTCCGTACAGCGGGTCGTTGCCCCGAACGGTGGGCATCAGGCCGAAGGGATCGGTAAAGAAATCATCAAACAGGTTTTCTCCAAAAATGCTGGGCAACATATGTCATTCCTCCATTCAATTTATCGTGGGCGTCTGGCAGAATGTCGGACGTAGTCGAATTTATGTTACCGGTTGGTATTGGGTTCCTCTCTCAAGGAACACCTGTATTGTAGCACCATTTTTTAGCACTGTCAAGGCGAGAGTGCTAAAGTTTACAAACCATCCGATGTTTGTTCATAGTTTCTTGATTTTTGCACCGCTATTCAGATGGTTTCGGATACTTTTTGGGAGCCTTCTTTTTGCCAAAAGAAATATGTTAAAAGTTCTTGACATTTTGGCAGGTATGGTGTAGGATTGAAATGTAAAGAACGTTTAACATTATGCCGCCGCAAAATACGTCAAACAGGAGGGAAATGCTATGAAAAAAATGGATGAAATGGAAAAGGCCATTTATCTGCACGCCATGGTGTGGGGTTACCGGACGGCAGTGCTGCTGCTGTCCGCCTGGACCCTGTACAACTGCTGGCGGACCTTGGCGCTGGGGGCAGAATATCAGCCGCTTCCCGGCCTGATTCTATGCCTGAGCGTCAGCGTACAGAGCTATTATCAGCTGGCGGTCCGGCAGAAGATGGTCTCCGGAGATGCAGAATACCGGGAACCAAACCGTTTTCTGCGCGCCGTATTGATGACGGTTATCCTCACAGCTCTGCTTCTTTGGCTGGGCGTCTGCCTGACTCTGACAAGGTAAGGGCCTATGCAGAACATTGTCAGGCAGCTCAGAAAACAAGCCGGGCTCCGGCAGGAAGACCTGGCCAAAGCTCTGGATGTCAGCCGCCAGACCATCATCGCCATGGAGAACAACAAGTATAATCCCACCCTGGAGCTGGCGATGAGGCTGGCCCGGCTTCTGGGGCAGCCGGTGGAAACCATATTTTTTCTGGAAGGAGAAGAAACACCATGAATTTGTCCTGTGTGCACCACATTGCCATCATTGTGTCGGACTACGTCCGTTCCCGGGATTTCTATGTAAACAAACTGGGCTTTTCTGTCATCCGGGAGAATTTCCGCCCGGAAAAGGGGGACTGGAAGCTGGATCTGCAGATCAATGACAGCACCGAGCTGGAGATTTTCGGCGTCCGGAATCCGCCGAAACGGGTCACCCACCCGGAGGCCGCCGGGCTGCGGCATCTGGCCTTCCGGGTAGACAGTG
>CALXFW010000162.1 GCA_944387685.1 uncultured Oscillospiraceae bacterium | reverse complement strand
GCACCAGCCCCAACCCCCTGATCCGCTCCACCACCCCCGGCCTGGACACCAACCGGAAGGGCTGCCTGATTGTGGATGAGAACGAGATGACCACCCGCCAGGGCGTGTTCGCCGGCGGCGACGCCGTTACCGGCGCAGCTACCGTCATCCTGGCCATGGGCGCGGGCAAGAAGGGCGCTGCCTCCATTGACAAGTTCCTTCAGGAAAACAAGTAGTTGATACATAGAAAACTCCACAGCCTGTCAAAGGGCTGTGGAGTTTTTATGTTCGGAAAAAGCCGGAATCAGGAATTTACACGGGTGAAGATTACTTCGGTAGAGGATGCACTGTCAAATAAGGTCAGGCTGTCCTTGTTCAGGGTGTATTTATACATGTAAAAGGTATTGCCGTCAGTAAGGGTGCTGGGGAGTTCATATTCAAGGTAGCCAGAGGAACAGCTATAAGTACCAACCTGTTCAGAATCAATTGTACCATCCAGCAGAATGAGGTAGACTTGACAGCTGCCGTCCTCCATCAGTGAGAGATGAACCTTTACTTCGGCATTGCTGTCCAGATTTTCCAGACCATAATCAGCGGCACTTGCAACAGATTCCCATTCGCCGATCATGTAATAGTCATCTGCGGGATTGCGGGTAAGCTCCAGCGTGGTACCGTTTCCGCTTAAAATCAGGATTTCTCTGCCAACCTGCTCATAGGAAAAAGACAGGGGCTCAGAACGATAGGAACAAACAACGGTAATGGTGCCGTTATCAGCAGAGAACGTGCCAATATCAGAGCTGTAGTCTACGGTATTTCCCGCACTGTCGAGAATCCGCGAATCCCAGCCATAATCCTCGTCCAGAACCAGCCGTGCAGTGTACTGCTCATCCTTGTTGAACTGAGAACCGCTGGAATCATCCGGGATATAGGGACATTCCCAGATGCCGAACAGATCCTGACTTCTGGGCTCGAGAAGCACCGTCTCCGTGGCAGCCTCCTGGGTTTCCGCGGCAGATATTTCAGCAGCAGCGGACACAGTGGGAGTTTCCGTGCTTTCCGAGACAGAAGCCTGAACAGTGGTGGTAACGGGGGTAGTTTCCGTGCTCTCACCGCCGCATCCTGAAAGAAGTAAAGCGAGAGCGATCAGAGAAAAAACAATGGGATTTCGTTTCATGGGAATAACCTCTCCTTTCCAGTGTATGGAAAGAAAATATCATATTAAAAATAGGTTGTCAAGATCATAACAGGAAGAAACCAAATATCAGCGGATATGCAATATCTCCGCAGTTTTTTGAGTTGCTGTGGATTATTTTGGGTAAAAACTCCCAGCGGAATTTCCGCTGGGGGCTGTTGCTGAAATCCTTATTTAACAGAGGAGTTGGAGCGCAGGGTCACGTCGTGGGCGCCGCCTTCCACAATGGACACCGAGGAAACCAGGGTCAGCTTGGCCTCCCGCTGGAGATCCGGGATGTTGGTCACGCCCACGTTGCACATGGTGGACTTGACCTTGTACAGGGAGGCCTCCACATTGTCGTGGAGAGAACCGGCGTAGGTGACGTAGGAATCCACGCCCTCCTCAAAGCTCAGCCGGGCGGAGCCGCCCAGGTCGTAGCGCTGCCAGTTCCGGGCCCGGTTGGAGCCCTCGCCCCAGTATTCCTTCATGTAGGCGCCGTTGATCATCACCTTGTTGGTGGGGCTTTCGTCGAAGCGGGCGAAGTACCGGCCCAGCATCAGGAAATCTGCACCCATGGCCAGAGCTAGGGTCATGTGATAGTCGTGGACAATGCCGCCGTCGGAGCAGATGGGCACATAGATGCCCGTCTCCCGCAGGTACTGGTCCCGGGCTGCGGCAACCTCAATCAGAGCGGTGGCCTGACCACGGCCGATGCCCTTGGTCTCCCGGGTGATGCAGATGGAGCCGCCGCCGATGCCCACCTTTACGAAGTCCGCCCCGGCCTCCGCCAGGAACCGGAATCCGTCCTTGTCCACCACGTTGCCGGCGCCGATTTTCACCTTGTCGCCGTAGTGCTCCCGCACCCAGGCGATGGTCTTCTTCTGCCAGCAGGTGTAGCCCTCGGAGGAGTCAATCACCAGCACATCCGCGCCGGCTTCCAGCAGGGCGGGTACCCGCTGGGCATAGTCCCGGGTATTGATGCCCGCGCCCACCAGGTAGCGCTTCTTGTCGTCCAGCAGTTCCAGGGGGTTCTCCTTGTGGGAGGCGTAGTCCTTGCGGAATACAAAGTACATCAGATGGTCGTTGTCGTCCACCACCGGCAGGCTGTTGAGCTTGTGGGCCCAGATGATGTCGTTGGCTTCCTTCAGGGTGGTCTTGGCAGGTGCGGTAATCAGCTTTTCCCGGGGGGTCATGAAGTCCCGGACCTTCTCCTCCGGACGCATCCGGGAAACCCGGTAGTCCCGGCTGGTGACCAGGCCCAGGAGCTTGCCGGTGGCGGTGCCGTCCTCGGTGATGGCCATGGTGGAGAAGCCGTTCTTCTGCTTCAGGGCCAGCACGTCCGCCAGGGTGGCATCAGGGGTCAGGTTGGAGGCGGAGGTGACAAAGCCGGCCTTGTAGGCCTTGACCTTGGCCACCATGGCCGCCTGGTTCTCAATGGTCTGGGAGCCGTAGATGAAGCTGATGCCGCCCTCCTTGGCCAGGGCAATGGCCAGGGTGTCATTGGAAACGGACTGCATCACGGCAGAGGTCAGAGGTACGTTCAGGCTGATGGCGGGTTCTTCCACACCTTTGCGGTACTTCACCAGGGGCGTTCTCAGGCTGACACGGTCAGGGATGCAGTCTTCTGAGGTATAGCCGGGGATGAGCAGATACTCGCTGAAGGTATGGCTGGGTTCCGGGTAGTAGTAGGCCATGGTTGTTCCTCCTGTATAAAATATATAGATATATGGATTGACGGGAGTGGCTCAGGAATTCAGGGTCTCGCCGTCGCCGGCGTCCAGGACCTCCTTGACTTCCTTTCCGTCGCTGCCCAGGTGCTTGAAGTTGCCCAGAATCTGGCTCACCGGGTCCACAATGGCGAAGGTGTGGGGATACCGGCGGACAATCCGGCTCACCGCAGGGGCCTGGGTTTTGTTCACCACGCACAGCAGCACGCTGGTCTCCCGGCCGGAGTACATCCCCTTGGCGGGAATCAGGGTGGCGGAGTGGTGCAGGGAGTGAATCAGTTCGTTGGAAATCTCCTCCGGATAATCGGTGATGATTTCAAAAGAGATAGCTTCCCGGCCGGACTTCATCTGCCGCTCGGCGACGCTGGTGGACATGAAGGTGTACAGAATGCACAGAATCACCGGCTCCATCTGGAAGTCGTAGACAAAGTAACTGCACACCGCAATGAAGGCGTTGATGGCGAAGCTCAGGCTGAAGAAGGACTTCTCCGGGCTGCGCTTGTGGACAATGGCGGAGATAAAGTCCGTTCCGCCGGTGTAGGCGCTGGACTTCACCAGAATGGAGTAGACAAAGCCCTGGATGACGCCCGCCGCCAGGGGGCCCAGAATCTTGCTGGTGCCGTTTTCCGTGATGTAGGCCAGGGCGGACAGATCGATGTGGTCCAGAACCAGCAGGGCCAGGGAGAACATCACCACATACACCATGCTCCGCAGGGCCAGAGGCTTGCTCACCTCAATGTAGCACCACAGGGCCAGGGGGAAGTTGATTACCAGGCTCAGGTAGCCCACGCTGATTCCGGTGATGTGCTGAATCATGGTGCAGATACCGTTGAGTCCTGCCGGTGCAAACTGGTTGGGGAAGATGAACAGTTGGTAATTCATGGCAGAAACCACGGCCACAAACACGATGACCAGGTAGGTCAAAGCCTTTCTCGCAGTGTGCATATGCCTCGCTCCTATAGCAGTGAAAAAAATAGAATCCGGCGTCGGGACCCGGGGTTCTTAATATGTAATTCTATCACAGCCCCGGTATATGGTCAAGGTATTTTCAGAAAGAATGGATAGAATTTCCCCGGAAAAATCCGGCATTGTCCCAAAAGTGTCCGCAAATTGGGGATAAATGTCCGCGCAAGGAGCATGGCCGGAAAACGTGGGAAACGGCGCCGGGTTTTATACCGGGTCTTTGCCGAAAAACCAAAAATCTTTGCTCAATCTTTACCGGCGGTGCCCTATAATAGCGGCGTCACAAATACATACAACGGAGGAACCTATGGAAGTATTGATTCAAAACTTCACGGACATCACGCTGCAGCAGGTGATCATGTGGATCATCGGCGGCGTGTTGATCTACCTGGCCATCGCCAAGGACATGGAGCCCACCCTGCTGCTGCCCATGGGCTTCGGCGCCATTTTGGTGAACCTGCCCAATTCCGGCGCGGCGGCGGTGATCGACCACCTGTTTGAAATCGGCATCAATCAGCACGAGCTGTTCCCCCTGATTCTGTTCATCGGCATCGGGGCCATGATCGATTTCCAGCCCCTGCTCACCAATCCCAAGCTGATGATCTTCGGCGCGGCGGCCCAGTTCGGCATCTTCTTCACATTGTGCATGGCCTCTCTGTTCGGCTTCCAGCTCAACGACGCGGCCTCCATTGCCATCATCGGCGCCGCCGACGGCCCCACCTCCATTTTCGTCTCCCAGATGCTGAAATCCAACTATACCGCCGCCATTATGGTGGCCGCCTATTCCTACATGGCCCTGGTGCCCATGGTCCAGCCGCCCATTATCAAGCTGTGCACCACCAAGGCCGAGCGGAAAATCCGGATGCAGTACAAGGGCAAGCCCGTCTCCAAGCGGACCAAGATTCTCTTCCCCATTGTGGTCACGATGATTGTGGGCCTGGTGGCCCCGGACGCGGTGGTGCTGATTGGCTTTTTGATGTTCGGCAACCTGATCCGGGAGTGCGGCGTGCTGAACTCCCTGTCGGAAACCGCCCAGAATGTGCTGGCTAACCTGATTACCCTGCTGCTGGGCATCACCATCGCCTCCCGGATGAGCGCAGAGGAGTTCCTGAAGTTTGAAACCCTGCTGATTATGGGCCTGGGCCTGGTGGCCTTCATTGTGGATACCTTCGGCGGCGTGATGATCGCCAAGATCATGAACCTGTTCCTGAAGGAGAAGATCAACCCCATGATCGGCGCGGCGGGCATCTCCGCCTTCCCCATGTCCGCCCGGGTGGTCCACAAGCTGGGCCTGGAGGAGGACAATCAGAATTTCCTGCTGATGCACTCCATCGGCGTCAACGTATCCGGCCAGATTGCCTCCGTCATTGCCGGCGGTCTGATTCTGGCCCTGGTAGGAGGTTAAAATCATGCTGCATATGGATCTTTTGATGCAGTCCCTGCCCATCATGGGCAACGGGATGCTGGGCATTTTCATCGTCACCGGCGTTATCATCGGCGTGGTGACCCTGCTGAACAAAATCACATCGGGGGAATAAACCCCGGGTGTTCGGGAGCGCTTCCGGGCGCTCCCGAAACTTTTACCGTTTCTTAACTGCTCCATCTATTTACGAACGGATTGTGAACAACTATAATAGACCGGTAATTCAAAATTAGGAAAGGAAAACCCCAAATGCTGCCTGCCATTCTACTGTTCGCCGCGACATACGTGCTGATGCTGACCTTCAGCCGGTACCGCCCCTACATTGCCCTGACCTCCGGTGTGATTTTCATCATCACCGGAATGCTGCCCCTGGGGGACATTATCCCCTCTCTGGACTTCAATGTGCTGCTGATGATCGGCGGTACCATGGGTCTGGTGCAGCTGTTCATTGACAGCCATATGCCCGAGCGTCTGGCGGACATGATCATGGCCAAGGTTCCCACCGTGCAGTGGGCCGCCGTGTGCCTGTCCCTGTTTGCCGGTGTGATCTCCGCCTTTGTGGACAACGTGGCCACTGTGCTGATGGTGGCTCCCGTGGCGCTGGAAATCTGCAAGAAGCTGAAGACCAACCCCATTCCCGTGCTGATTGCCATTGCTGTGTCCTCCAACCTCCAGGGCGCTGCCACCCTGGTGGGCGACACCACCGCCATTATGCTGGGCTCCGCTCTGAATATGTCCTTCATGGACTTCTTCTGGTACTACGGCAAGCCCTCCATGTTCTTTGCCGTGGAGCTGGGCGCC
>CALXFW010000161.1 GCA_944387685.1 uncultured Oscillospiraceae bacterium | reverse complement strand
CGCCCATGATTGCCGGAGAGGTCCGGCGGTATCTCCGGGACAACAGCGCCATCCGGGTCAGCCGTTCCATCCGGGACGTGGCCTACCGGGTGCTGCAGTGCAAGGAGGCCATGACCACCCGGCTGGGCCGGGAGCCCACCCTGGAGGAGATTTCCCGGGAGCTGGACATCACCCTGGAAGAAGTCAGTCAGGCCCTGGATGCGGTATGCGCCCCGGTGAGCCTGTATGACCCGGTGTATGCCGATGGAGGCGACCCCCTGACGGTGATGGACCAGGTCCGGGACACCCGGAACACCGAAGCCAGCTGGATGGAGCACATCACCCTGCGCAACGCCTTCCGGGCCCTCCAGCCCCGGGAGAAGCAGATTCTCTCCCTGCGGTTCTACGATGGGAAAACCCAGATGGAGGTGGCCAACGCTCTGGGCATCTCCCAGGCCCAGGTCTCCCGGCTGGAGAAGGGCGCCATCGGCGCCATGCGCAAATCCGTAAGTATTTCCTGAATTGACCCGGCGGGAGAAATCTCCCGCCGGGTGTTATTCTGCCCCGGCGGCGCATATCCTGAAGCAAAGTCCAAGGAGGGATGCCTGTGTCCGTAAAGTTTACCAGCCTGCAGTGCAAGGAAGTGATCTGCGTCAGCAACGGCCAGCGGCTGGGGTTCGTATCCGACGTGCAGATCACCCTGCCGGAGGGGAATGTGTGCGCCATCGTGGTCCCCGGCCCCTGCCGGTTTCCCGGCCTTCTGGGCCGCCGGGAGGACTTCATCATTCCCTGGAACAGCATCTGCAAAATCGGCCCGGATATCGTGCTGGTGGATACCAAGCCGGAGGAGTGCCGGGTGCCCCGGGGCCGCCGTCCGTCGTAGAGTCGTAGACAGGGGCAGATATTGACTTTATTCCAGGGAAAACCGTAAACTTTTTCTTAAATTTCCCCGGTTTCCCTTTACAATTTGTTTGCAATCCGGTATAATACCATTGCGAAAAAGGGCAAAGGAGGGCTGGTTATGATGGCCTTGGTGCAATGGTACAGCGGGTTGGCCATATCCCGGTCCGTCCAGGTGTTTGTGGCGTCCGTTCTTCCCATGGTGGAGAACAAGGGCGCCATTGTGTTGGCCGCATCCCTGAAACTCAAGTGGTACATCGCCTTTTTTACCTCCACCCTGGGGGCCTACTTACCCGTTCCCTTCCTGCTCCGGGCCAGAACCCAGGCTCTGCGCAGCCGCCTGTCCCGGCTGTCCCACCTGCGCTGGCAGTCCCTGACCAACGCCCTGGGGCGGTGCCGCCGGGCGCTGGGACGGTATGGGCACTGGGGGATTTTCCTGGTGGTGTCCCTGCCCTTCACCGGGGTGGGCTGCTGGCTCAGCGCCATTCTGGCCAACCTCACCGGCCTGAACCGCCGCCGGGCCGCCGGGGCCATTTTCCTGGGCACCCTGGTTTCCGGACTGATTACCACGCTGACGGTATACGGCCTGGTCAGCGGCATCGCCTACCTGATTCGATGAGGGTTTCTCCGGGGAGTCCCGTTTGGGATCCCCGGTTTTTTGTACAAATTTTCATCTCTTCTTCTGTATAATATGCTGTTTTTCCGGATTCTCTCCTCGGGCTATTGCAGAGAAATCCCGGTCAATGGTACAATGAGAAAAAGCCTCTCCCGTGAAAGCGGGAAAATTCGGCACATAGGAGGTCGTTTATGAGCAGATTGGAGTTTTATTCCACCAGCGGCTCTCAGGCGGTGGTGGAATCCCTGTACCGGGATCTGGAGCACCGGATCGTGGCCAGCCCCCCAGGGCTGTGTCCCGTAGATCTGGCCGCTTCCTTCCTGAAGCTGTGCCACGCCCAGACCTGCGGCAAGTGCGTGCCCTGCCGGGTGGGTCTGCGTCAGCTGGAGCTGATGATGAACGATGTACTGAACGGAAACGCCACCATGGAAACCCTGACGGAAATTGAGCGCACCGCCCAGGTGATCTCCGACAGCGCCGACTGCGCCATCGGCTACGAAGCCGCCAGCATGGTTCTCAAGGGCATCCGGGGCTTCCGGGACGACTATGAGTCCCATGTAAAAACCGGCCGCTGCCTGTGCAACCTGGACCAGCCGGTGCCCTGCGTGGCCCAGTGTCCCGCCGGGGTGGACATCCCCGGCTACATTGCCCTGGTGGGGGCGGGGAAGTACGCCGACGCCGTCCGCCTCATCCGCAAGGACAATCCCTTCCCCGGGGCCTGCGGCCTGGTGTGCGAGCATCCCTGCGAATCCCGCTGCCGCCGGAATATGATCGAGGGCGCGGTGAACATCCGGGGCCTGAAGCGCTACGCCGTGGACCATGCGGGCATCGTGCCCCCGCCTCCCTGCGCGGAGGCCACCGGCAAGACCGTGGCGGTGGTGGGCGGCGGCCCCAGCGGTCTGTCCGCCGCCTTCTACCTGTCCCTGATGGGCCACCAGGTCACCGTGTATGAATCCCGGAAGCAGCTGGGCGGTATGCTCCGCTACGGCATCCCCAGCTACCGGCTGCCCCGGCAGGAACTGCAGAAGGACATTGACGCCATCTTGGCCACCGGGGTGAAGGTGGAGCTGGGCGTCACCATCGGCAAGGACATCTCCCTGGCGGAGCTCCACCGGAAATACGACGCCATCTACATCTCCATCGGCGCCCACACCGACAAGAAGGTGGGCATTGAGGGCGAGGACTCCCGGGGCGTGGTCTCCGCAGTGGAGATGCTCCGGGCCATCGGCGACGGCACCATGCCGGACTTCACCGGCAAGCGGGTGGCTGTCATCGGCGGCGGCAATGTGGCCATGGACTGCACCCGCTCCGCCATTCGTCTGGGGGCGGAGACCGTCAGCGTGGTCTACCGCCGCCGGCAGCAGGACATGACCGCCCTGGCCGAGGAAGTGGAAGGCGCCCTGGCAGAGGGCGCGGAGCTGCTGACCATGATGGCGCCCCTGCGCATCGAGGCCGACAGTGAGGACAATGCCGTTGCCCTGTGGGTTCAGCCCCAGCGGGTGGGTGCCATTGACAAGGCCGGCCGTCCCCGCCCGGAGAATGCCGACCAGCCCCCGGTGCGGGTGGAGGCGGATGTGATTATTGTCGCCATCGGCCAGAGCATTGAGCTCAAAGCATTCCAGGAATACGGCGTGCCCATTCACCGGGGCACCATCGCCGCCCTGTCCAGCGGCGGCATTGAGAACAACCAGGGCATCTTCGCCGGCGGCGACTGCGTCACCGGCCCCGCCACGGTGATCAAGGCCATTGCCGCCGGCAAGGTGGCTGCGGCAAACATCGACGAATATCTGGGATATTCCCACACCATCACCGTGGATGTGAAGATTCCCAAGGCCTACCTGGGCGAGCGTCCCAGCTGCGGGCGCAGCGAGCTGCCCATGGAGAAAGCCTATGAGCGCAAGGGCAACTTCCAGTGCATCGAGTGCGGCTTCACCGAGGAGGTTGCCAAGCAGGAGGCCCAGCGCTGCCTGCGCTGCGACCACTTCGGCTACGGCGTGTTCAAGGGAGGGAGGAAGAAAAAATGGTAAAGATGGTTCACCTGACAATCGACGGCATTCCCGTCACCGTCCCCCGGAATACCACCATCCTGGACGCGGCCCGGAGCGTGGGCATCAACGTGCCCAGCCTGTGCTACCTGAAGGATCTGAACGAAATCGCCGCCTGCCGGGTGTGCGTGGTGGAAATTGCGGGCATCCAGAAGCTGGTGGCGTCCTGCAACAACCACGTCTGGGAGGGCATGGAGGTCTACACCAACTCCCCCCGGGTCCGGGAGGCCCGGCGGGTGAATGTGGAGCTGCTGCTGAGCCAGCACAACTGCGACTGCCCCTACTGCGTCCGCAGCGGCAATTGCGAGCTGCAGAAGCTGGCCAATGACCTGGGCCTGACTCACATGAACTACCACAAGGAGATTCCCGCCTCCCGGTGGGACAGCACCTTCCCCCTGATCCGGGACGCCAGCAAGTGCATCAAGTGTATGCGCTGCATCCAGGTCTGTGACAAGGTTCAGAGCCTGAATATCTGGGACCTGACCAACACCGGTTCCCGGACCACCGTGGACGTCTCCGGCGGGCGGACCATCCGGGAGGCAGACTGCGCCCTGTGCGGCCAGTGCATCACCCACTGTCCCGTGGGCGCCCTGCGGGAGCGGGACGACACCCAGCGGGCTTTTGAGATGCTCAATGACAAGGACCTGATTACCGTGGTCCAGATTGCCCCTGCCGTCCGGGCCGCCTGGGGCGAGAGCCTGGGCCTGCCCCGGGAGCAGGCTACGGTCAAGCGTCTGGTGGCCGCTCTGCGCCGGATGGGCTTCCACTACATTTTCGACACGGACTTCTCCGCCGACCTGACCATCATGGAGGAAGGCAGCGAATTCCTGGAGCACCTGGCGGAGCCGGACAAGTACGCCTGGCCCATGTTCACCTCCTGCTGCCCGGGCTGGGTCCGGTTCCTGAAGAGCCAGTACCCGGACATGGTGAAGAATCTCTCCACCGCCAAGAGCCCCCAGCAGATGTTCGGCGCCGTAACCAAGAGCTATTTTGCCAAGCTCATTGACGCCGATCCCCACCGCATCCGCTGCATCTCCGTGATGCCCTGCCTGGCCAAGAAGCAGGAGGCGGATCTGCCGGTGATGCAGGATGCCTGCGGCGACCCGGATGTGGACCTGGTGCTCACCACCCGGGAAATTGACCGGATGATCCGTTCGGAGCACATCGACGTCAACGCCCTGGCGGAAGAAGAATTCGACTCGCCTCTGGGCGTGGGCTCCGGTGCCGGCGTGATCTTCGGCGCCACCGGCGGCGTGATGGAGGCGGCTCTGCGGTCGGCCTACTATCTGGTCACCGGAGAAAATCCCCCGGCGGACGCCTTCCAGGACGTCCGGGGTCTGGAGGGCTGGAAGGAAGCCACCTTCCACATCCAGGGCACCCCCGTACGGGTGGCGGTGGCCAGCGGCCTGAAGAATACCCGAAACCTCATCAAGGCGCTGCGCGCCGGCAAGGTGCAGTATGATTTCGTGGAAATCATGGCCTGTCCCGGCGGCTGTGCCGGCGGCGGCGGCCAGCCCATCCACGAGGCCCAGGAGCTGGCAGGCGTCCGGGGGCAGGTGCTCTACGGTCTGGACCAGGTCAGCGACCTGCGCTTCTCCCACGAGAACCCGGCGGTACAGGCCCTGTACCGGGATTACCTGACCAAGCCCATGTCTCACCGGGCTCACGAGCTGCTGCACACAGACCATGAAGCCTGGGCCATGCCTCTGCGTCCGGAGAAAAAATAACCCTATCTCATAAATGCCGGGGAAGCGATGCGCTTCCCCGGCATTTCTCTTCAAAACTCCTCCATCACACCCCGCCGGGACAGCCTACGGGGGTATCCTGCGCCCGTAGCTGGGCCGGAGGCTAAGCCGGCGGGAATTTGGTGTAGGTCCTGCCCGCCCGGATGGAGGCGCCCCGGAGCCGGGCCAGTTCCCAAACCGTCACCGGCTCATACTCCTGCTCCAGCAGGGCGTCCACGATGTCCAGCGCCGCCTGAACGGAGCTGGTAGTCATGTCATGGAGCAGCAC
>CALXFW010000160.1 GCA_944387685.1 uncultured Oscillospiraceae bacterium | reverse complement strand
AAGACAATCGCCCTGACCCTGGGATATCTGGCATCCATCGCCGCCTTTCTGGGCAGCAGCCTGAAATTCCTGGAGGGTTATAAGAAGATGATCGCCGGACAGAAGTGCCAGCTCCGAGCTGCCATGCTCCATACCTATTACCGGCACCTGGAGCAGAAGGAGATTCGGCAGTACGAGATGGAGAATTTCCTGCAAATATACCAGGCCTACAAGGCCATGCACGGGAACAGCTTCATTGACGAGATTCACGAGGAAGTAACCTCATGGAAAATCATTACCTGACAAGGAGGAAATCCAATGCAAGAAATCGGAAATGCCCTGATTGACAGCGCCGTGCAGGTAGCGGTTGCTCTGGTGGTTGCCCTGATTGGCGTGGCAGGCACCTGGCTCACCGCCCAGATCGGCAAGGTCAAGCAGCTCCAGACGGTGCAGATTGCTGTGGATGAGGCGAAGAACGCGGCCATTACCACGGCCCTGGAACTTCAGCAGACAGTGGTGAATGACCTGAAGGCTGCCGCCGCAGACGGCAAACTCACCGGGGAGGAAATCGCCGGCCTGAGAAGCAGCCTGATTTCCATGTCCATGGCGAAGCTGTCCAATCCCTCCGCCAAAATTCTCAGCGCCGCAGGGGTGGATGTTTCTGCCATTATCACCGGCGCTGCCGAGGCGGTAATTGTCCAGCTGAAGCAGCCTGCCGAGTAACCTGCAGATGAGCCCCCGTTCCGGAGACGCACGGGGCGGGGCCTTGCGCAAAAATGGCCAAAAGCGGGAAAACAGAGACTTGAAATTTTGAACGAATTGGAGAATTCCCGGAACGCCCAGGGAAAAAGCATTGTGCATCCCCGGGATGTGTGGTAAAACCTAAGCAGATATTGGCTGGCCGAAAGGCCTTTTGCCGCTGTTTTGGTATATTCTTCTAGCTTTTTGGGAAAGCTTTCCGAAAAAGGAGGGAGAATATGGTAAAAGGAATTTCCCGTCAGGTCATCGTGGTCCACGCCCCGGAACCCAAGCTGTTTGAACAGGCGATTTTCATTCTCAAGGAAAACGCGGTTGGGGAGGGAATCAGCGATGATGCCCTGTTGAAGGAAGCCCAGAGGGCCATTCAGGAGGGGGAAAAGCCCGGGAAGAAGCGGCATCTTTACTTGTACGGGGCTGTTTGGGCTGCCGGCGGCGCTTTGATTACCGGGCTGATCTGGCTGGGGACGGCGCTGCTGTAGACCCCCTGCCCGGCCTTACAGACAGAAAGAGAGAACAACCATGCGAATCGGAACAATTGAAGTGGAGAACCCCCTGTTTTTGGCCCCTATGGCCGGAGTGACGGACTGGGCGTTCCGCACCATCTGCGCCCGGCTGGGGGCGGGGGTTACCGTTACGGAAATGGTATCCTCCCGGGCCCTGGTATACCAGGACCAGAAGAGCGCCAAGCTCCTGCGGAAAAATGCCGGCAGCATCTGCGGCGCCCAGATTTTCGGCAATGACCCGGACATCATGGCCCGGGCCGCCCAACTGGCCCTGGAGATTTCCGGCTGTGATTTTCTGGACATCAATATGGGATGCCCCATGCCGAAAATTGCCAACTCCGGGGATGGCTGCGGTCTGATGCGCACCCCGGAGCTGGCAGGAGAAATTGTCTCCGCCGTGGGGAAGGCGGTGAACGTGCCGGTGACGGTGAAGTGCCGCCTGGGCTGGGATAAGGGCAGCATCAATGTGCTGGACTTTGCCAAACGCATGGAGGACAGCGGCGCAGCCATGATTACCGTCCATGGACGGACCCGGAGTATGCTCTACAGCGGTGTGGCGGACTGGGACACCATCGGCAAGGTCAAGCAGTGCCTGACCATTCCGGTGGTTGCCAACGGCGACATCACCGGCGGTGCGGCGGCGGTAAGCTGCGCCAGACGCACCGGCGCAGACGGCCTGATGATTGGCCGGAGCGTATTCGGGGACCCCTGGATATTCCAGGAGGTGTCCGCCGCCCTGAAGGGGGAGGAATACCCCGGCCGGCCCTGCCTGAAGGACCGGGTGGCGGTGGCGGTGGAGCAGTTCCGGCTGGCCCAGGAGGACCATGGGGAACATATTGCCTGCCTGGAGGCCCGGAAGCACTTTGCCTGGTACCTGCGGGGCGTCGCCCACAGCGGGTACTATAAAAATCAGATTACCAGCCTGACCACCATGGAGGACATCTACCGGGTGGCCAAGGATGTGGTGCGGGATTTGCAGTAACCCGCTGCCGCCTGTCACAATTTGTCACGGATAAGTTTCCTGCCGTTTCATACCCTAACCGGGAGGTGAGGGTATGAAACGGTTTCTTTGTTTGCTGGCGGTGTGCCTGCCCATGCTGGCGCTGCCTGCCCAGGCCAAGCCCATTTCCTGGGTGGATTTTCAGGTGCCCTATGAGTCGCTGAAATACGCACTGGAGCGGGACATCGAAACATCGGAGCAGGAAAAGCACCTGTCCTGGATTGACATTCTGGCTGTGGCGGCCTGCCGGACGGGAGGGAAATGCGGCCTTGCCTCGGTGCGCAAGGCGGCCCAGGACCTGAGCGGGGATGCTTCTCCGGAGGAGCTGCTGGGATCGCTGTACCAGTACTACAGTTATTATCACCAGGCCTATACGGCGGCCCTGGGGGGACTGGTGGGCAGCTACGCCATAGAAAAGGACGGCGTATGGATGCCCACTTACGGGCTGAAAGCCTTTTCCCCCATCGCCGCAGGCTATGGCTACCGGCACTGTGATGATTTCGGTGTCAGCCGGTCCTTTGGTTTCCAGCGAAAGCACCTGGGGCACGACATGATGGGCTCTCTGGGCACCCCCATTGTGGCGGTGGAAGGGGGCGTGGTGGAGGCCATGGGCTGGAACCGGTACGGCGGCTGGCGGGTGGGCATCCGCTCCTTTGACGGAAAGCGCTACTACTATTATGCCCATCTGCAAAAGGATCAGCCCTTTGCTCCGGGACTGGCGGAGGGAGACTTGGTTCAGGCGGGAGACTTAATCGGCTTCATGGGCAGAACCGGGTACTCGGACAAGGAGAACGTGAATAATATAGAGACAGTGCATCTGCACTTCGGCATGGAGCTGATTTTCGATGAGAGCCAGAAGGAGTGCAACTCGGAAATCTGGATTGACGTTTACCAGATTGTCCGACTGCTGGCGTCCCATACCTCCAGTCTGGCGAAGACGGAGGAGGGGTGGAAGCGGCTGTACCCCTACCGGGACCTGGACCAGGAACCCTGGAGCCCCATGACAGCATAAAATATCCCCCAGCTTCCGGATGGGAAGCTGGGGGATTCCATCGCAGTATGGCTTTCTAGGGTGCGGCGACGGCGTCTTCTGTGGAAGAAGAGGATGCAGAATCCGAAATCGTGGCGGGACCCTGGCTGGTACCGCTTCCGGAGGAGGCTCCGGACTGAGGAATGGTCTCGCATTTGTTGCAGACGGAGCAGGTGTGGGTACTGCCGCCGGCATCCGCTACCCAACTATGCCCCAAGGGTTTGGTTGCATCTGTCTGAAAGGAATCCCCGCACTCGCTGCACTTGTGAAGGGTATAGCCTGACTCCGTACAGGTGGCGGGGACTACCGTGGTTTCAAAGTGATGGGTATGGGTGGAGGACTCCGGAGGGGTTGGGGCGATGGACTCGGTTTCCGTCTCCCTGCACACGGAGCAAACCCGGTGCCGAGAGCCCGGCTCTGTCTGCGTAGGCTGGACATCCACAATCCATTCTCCCCAGGTGTGGCCCAGGGGGTCCACCTGGTCGGCTGTGTAGGAATTGCCGCAGTCACAGGTGTAGACGGTGTAGCCCGCTTCCGTACAGGAGGGCTGATGTACCTCTGCCCGGTAGTTGTGGATATGTTCTGTAGCGGGGGGCAGAATGTCCAGCTCTTCTGTTTCTGCCTCGCCGCAGACAGTACACTTGCGGCTCCGGGAGCCGGTTTCTGTGGTGGTTGGTTCCTTGTCCACAACCCACTCTCCCCAGGTGTGGCCCAGGGCGGGGGTGGGATTGCTGTTGTAGCTGTACCCGCAGGAACAGGTGTAGGTGGTAAAGCCATCAGCAGTGCAGGTCGGGGACGTCACGGTGCTGGAGTAGGTGTGGACGTGCTCCGTAGCGGCGGTGGTTTCCGGTGTGTGATCCGGTTCCGCAGGCTGGGTGGCGCTGGCGTTGCTGGGCGCGGTGGTCTCTTCCGCCGCAGAGGTGGTTTCCGGGACTGTGGTTTCCACCGGGAAGGTGGGCACAGTATCATTGGAAGAGGCCGGCACGTCCGAAAGGTCAGCTGCCTGGCAGCCGCCCAGGGTAAAGGCCAGCAGACACAGCACTAAGGCACAAACCAGCGCTCTGCCCGGAATCCGGTTTTTCTTTGCAGTCACATGGTTGTTTTTCATAGCTGTAATCTCCGTAGTTTGTATGCTGCCGTGGGGTGCATCGTCCGGGTTATCCGGAAGGACCATCCGTGGAAAACCGCCCGGCCAGGCAGCAGGGTCTGCGTAGAGTAAGGGATTGTCGTGGTCAAAGTATACAGTATTTTTATACCTTTTGTCAATACAAAATTGGTTAATTTTTTGTAACTTTAAGAAAACTTAAGAATCTCGGGAACATTTTTTGACGAAAAAAGTAATTTGAAAGAAATATTTCATAAATTTCACCTGGAAAATCCATGGATAGAAGGTGGAGAAAATAACAGAAGGGTTACATAATATTTACATTTCTTCAAAAAACAAGTGTTGAAAAAAACGGAGAATATGCTATAATGATACATACTTTTTGTATATATTTACGAGGCGGTGATTTTATGGAATTAAGGATCAACGGGCGCAGTATACAGGCGCAGGCGGGAGAAAGCCTGCTGGACCTGGTCTTCCGTCTGGGCCTGCAGGGGGGTACCCTGTCGGACCGGCCCCTGGCGGCGAAGATTGCCGGAGAGGTATTTACCCTGAACTATGTCCCGGTCCGGCCCCAGTCGGATGCGTCGGAGGGAGCCTCCATCCGGCGGGCGATGGCCGCATCCAACGGAGAAGTCAGGCTTCTATACTATAGAGACGAAGCGGGGAAGGAATGTTACATCCGCACAGCGCAGTTTGTGATTTTCCTCGCCCTGGGCCAGCTGTGGAAGGATGCCAAGGCGAAGATGAACTGCACCCTGGGTTCCAGCGTATTCATCCAGGTGGACAACTGCCCGGATTTTTCCGTGGCTGCTCTGAAGATCCGGGTGCAGGAGCTGGTAGCCCAGGCAATCCCCCTGGTCCGCCGCCGGGTGCCTCTGGAAACCGCTGTGGAGCGTTTCGCCCGGACGGGACAGACGGAAAAGGCCCGGCTGCTGTCCTGGCAGACGGAACCCTGGTTTGACGAATATGTCTATGGAGATTTCGCGGATTACTACTACGGAGAGATGATGCCCAATACGGCCTGCCTGACGGTTTGGGATATTCTGCCGGCAGACGGTGGCTTTGTATTCGTGTATCCGGACGATGCCGACCCGGATCTGTGCGCCAAGGTTCCCTCCATGCCCAACTTCTTCAGCGTGTACAACGAGGGGGAGCGGTGGGGCAGCCTGATGGAGTGCGAGACGGTGGCGGACCTGAACGACCTGACCACCTCCGGGCGAATCCGGGAGCTGATCCGGGTGAACGAGGCCCTCCACGAAAAGGGCTACTCCCAGATAGCCGATCAGGTGTGCCAGCGGGGGGCGAAGGCCGTGATGCTGGCAGGACCCAGCTCCTCGGGAAAAACCACCTCCGCCAATCGCCTGGCCACGCAGCTGCGGGTCCACGGGAAGAAGCCCATCCTGATGAGCCTGGACGACTATTACATCGACCGGGACAAGATCGCTCCCGGCCCCGACGGAAAGCTGGACCTGGAACATATCAATACCCTGGATACGGATTTGTTCCGCCAGGATATGCGCCGGCTTCTGGCGGGGGAAGCGGTGAGCCTGCCTACGTTTAACTTCCTTACCGGCAGACGGGAGTGGCGGGGACACGTTCTGGAGCTGCACCCGGATTCGGTGATTATTGTGGAGGGACTGCACGGACTGAACCCCGCCATGCTGCCGGAGCACGTAGACCCCAGCCTGATTTTCCGGATGTATGTCAGCCCTCTGCTCCCCCTGAATCTGGATGATCACAACCGGATTCCCACCAGCTATCTGCGGCTGCTGCGGCGGATCGTCCGGGACTACGAGACCCGGGGGGCCTCGGTGCAGCACACCCTGGGAATGTGGGACAGCGTCCGTCAGGGAGAAAAACGGTGGATTTTCCCCTATCAGGAGAACGCCGACGTGATCTTCAATTCCTCCACCCTGTACGAACTGGCGGTGCTGAAGAAGCATATTTTCCCGCTGCTTACCGCAGTGGAGCCGGAGGAGGCCTGCTACGACGAGGTGCGCAACATTGTCAAGGTTCTCAACTATGTCAAAGAGGCGGATGTAGACGACGAAATTCCCCCCACCAGTCTGGTGCGGGAGTTCATCGGCGGAAACACCTTCTATCGGAAAACCTGAGATAATCCCTGCATGGGGTCGGACAGAAAAAAGGTGACGGCGAAAGCCGTCACCTTCTCGTTTGGTATGGGTCAGCCCACAGCGCCGGTGGTCATCACGGCACTGGTGGTGGAAGCAGTGCTGCCAACAGCGGCAGCCACAGCGTCCGCCGGAGCGGGGTAGTTCAGCAACAGGGAAACCGCAATGCAGATCACGATGCAGATGAACGCCGTGACCATCCACAAACTCCGCCTGCGGGTAAATTCACCGGTAAGATACAGCCAGCCTACGCATAAAAGGGAACCAAATGTGGCGATAATGGCGGTAACGACCTTCGCTACGCTCCAGCCCTGATTGGCGCTTACCAGATACAGCACAAACACCAACGCATCGCCCAGAATGATCTTGGTCATCAGGCTTTCCATCTCCCGATATCGGTTACGGGTACGCTTTGCCACTTCTCATCCCTCCAGGATTTTTCTCTTGGCGCTATCATATCACACGAAATCGAAAATTGCAATATTTTCTGAGGGAAACCCCAAATTTTTCCCAGCTACTTGCACCAAGCCAAAATCAATGATATAATAACCCACAAATATGCTTGTCAAACAGGAAGGCTTGAAACTGTTATGGGAGAACCGCAATACCGCCTGGAGGGCATTGTCCACTCCAAAAGTGCCCAGATGGAGGATTTTGAAGGCCCCCTGGATGTGATTTTTGAGCTGCTGAGCAAGAACAAAATTGAGATTCAGGACGTGTCCATCACCGCCATTCTGGAGCAGTACCTGGCCTACCTGGATGAAATGAAGCGCATGGATATGGAGATCGCCAGCGAGTTTATCACCATGGCCTCCCATCTGATGCTGATTAAGACCAAGATGCTGCTCTCCGCTGCGGAGCAGGCGGAGGCGGAGAGTGAGCTGGACCTGCTGCGCCAGTCTCTGGTGGAGCGCAAACGCAAGGAGGCCATGGAGCAGATTCGGCTGGCCATGGTGGTGCTGGAGGAGCGCAATGAAATTGGGCGCTGCCTGTTTCCCAAGGAGCCGGAGCCTCTGCGCCGGGCCCAGGGCTACCGCTACCAGCACGACCTGGGGGACCTTCTCCGGGCTCTGGACCTGATTGCCGAGCGCAGCGCCAGACAACTGCCCCCGCCCACCGCCAATTTCCAGGGCATCGTGGGCAAGGAGCCCTATCCCATCGGCCGGAAAACCGGCGAGGTGCTCCGCCAGCTCCTGCTGCGGGGGGTGGAGCGGCTGAAAAATCTGTTCCGGGGAAACAAAAGCCGGTCGGAAATCGTGGCGACTTTCCTGGCGGTGCTGGATTTGTGCAAAACCAACTCTGTCACCCTGGAGGATGACATCAATGGGGACAATCCCAATGTCCGGCTGCTGGACGAGGATGAGAAGAAGGAGATGACCTGATGGAAACGGAAGAGCTGCAGCGTGCCATGGAGGCCATCCTGTTTGCCGCAGGGGAAGTGGTGCCCATTCAGCGGCTGGCCTTCGCTCTGGAAACAGACCCGGCGGAGATTGAGCAGGCCGGGGACGCCCTGGCGGATGTCTATGCCTTCCAGCGCCGGGGCATCCGGATTCTGAAACTGGACAAGGGGTACCAGATGGTATCCTCCGGAGAGATGGCAGACTATGTGACCAAGGCGCTGGAAACCCGGAAACCGCCCAAGCTCTCCGCTTCCCAGCTGGAGACACTGACCATCATTGCCTATTACCAGCCGGCCACCAAAGCCATGGTGGAGCAGATTCGGGGGGTGGACAGCGCCTACTCCGTGTCGGCCCTGCTGAACAAGAAGCTCATTGCCGAAGCGGGGCGGCTGAATGTGCCGGGACGGCCCATTCAGTACCGGACAACCCCGGACTTCCTGCGGACTTTCGGCATCTCCTCTCTGGAGGAACTGCCGCCCATTGACAAGATTGCCTTTGGCGAGCCCATTGAGCTGCCCCAGGAGGAGCCGGCGGAGGAGGGACAATGACCTGGCTGGTTGTCCTGGCTGTTCTGGCGGGAATCGGCTGCATTCCGCTGGGGATTTCTCTGACCTATGATGTCAGGGGCCTGCGGGGGGCGGTGCGGGTCGGCCCGGTGCCGGTTTTTCGCTACCCCCGAAGGGCAAAGGAGGAAAAGCCGGAGGAGAAAAAACCTGAATCTTCCGCACAGGAGGAGAAGCAGGAGGAGAAACAGGAGAAAAAAGCCCAGGAGCAGCCGAAGAAGTCCGAGTCCCAGGCACCTGCGCAGAAGGACCCGGAGCCGGAGCAGGGGGGCAGCCTGAGGGGGCTGATGCCCTTTGTGAAGCTGGGCTGGCGGTTCCTGGGGGAACTGCGGCGGAAGCTGGTGGTGAACCGCCTGGAGCTGAACCTGACACTGGGGGGAGACGACCCCTGTGACCTGGCGGTGAACTATGGCAGAGTCCTGGCGGTGAAGGAGAGCCTGATGCCCCAGCTGGAGCGGTGGCTGGCGATCCGGAAGCAGGACATTGCCATTGCCTGCAATTTTGAAGCATCCCAGACCCGGGCAACGGCCCGGGTGGAAATAACCATTACCCTGGGCAGGGCACTGGCCCTGGCGCTGGTCTACGGTGTGCGTGGGCTGAAAGAATACTGGAACTGGAAAAAGAAACCCAAAGGCGGTGCGGAACATGAGTCAGAAAATACCTAGTATGCTGGAGACAGCCATTCAGAAAATCCGTGAGATGGTGGATGTGAATTCCGTCATCGGCAGTCCGATTACCACCCCGGACGGGGTGACCATCATCCCCGTCTCCAAGGTGAGCGTGGGCTTTGCCGGGGCAGGCTCGGACCTGTCCAAGAAAGGACCCGGCGCACAGGAGCCTGTCGGCGGCGGCGCCGGGGGCGGCGTGAAAGTCACGCCCCTGTGCTTTCTGATTATCAAGGACGGCAATGTGCGGATGATGTCCGTGCCGGAGCCTGCCAACTCCACGGCGGACCGGATTGTGGAGATGCTTCCCGATACCCTGGAGCGGCTCACGGCATTCCTGGACTCCCGGAAGGAGAAGGAAGCGTGAAGCACATCTGGGATTTGCTGACGGCGATTTTCTGGATTGCCGTGTCCTGCGGCCTGTTTGCGGCGGGATGGCTGCTCAGCGGGGGCCGGTTCGACACCGTGCTTTCCACGCTGGCGGCCTATGGTGTTCTGGCAGGGGCCGCCTATGGCATTGGAAAGGGCATTGTCACGCTGATCCGGTACAATCGGGAGCAAAATTCCGGGAAGCCGGATAAAACGGAATAACCTGTCTTGCCTGGGGCAAACTAGCTTCGGGTGAGAAAGATGAGACGAATTATCGCCGGAACGGCGGCTGCGTTGCTGGCCGCCGTTCTGTTTTTACCGGTGCCCTGCCGAGGCGTCTCCGCGAAAAAGGCCTATGTGCTGGATGCGGTCAGCGGCCGGGTGCTCTACGAAAAGGATTCTGCCGACCAGAGCCTGATTGCCAGCACTACCAAGATTATGACGGCGCTGGTGGTCTGCGAGCAGTGCAACGTGCTGGACCGGATGCGGATTCCCAAGGAAGCGGTGGGCATTGAAGGTTCCTCCATGTACCTGAAGGAGGGAGAGGTGCTGACCATTCAGGAGCTGCTCTACGGGCTGATGCTCTCTTCCGGAAACGACGCGGCAGTGGCCCTGGCCATCTATTGCGGCGGTACGGTGGAGGGATTTGTGGGGATGATGAACGACAAGGCCCGGGTACTGGGACTGACGGGCACCCACTTTGAAAATCCCAACGGCCTGGATGCTCCGGGGCATTATTCCACAGCCCGGGACCTGGCGGTGCTGGCGGCCTACGCCATGGAAAATCCCATTTTCTACAAAACCGTCTCCGCCAAGAGCGTGAAAATCGGGGAGCGGTGCCTGACCAACCACAACAAACTGCTTTGGCAGGTGGATGGGGCCGACGGGGTGAAAACCGGCTTTACCAAGGCGGCGGGACGGATTCTGGTGTCCAGCGCCACCCGGGACGGACGGCGGTTGATCTGCGTCACCATCCATGACCCGGAGGACTGGAAGGATCACAGTGCGCTGCTGGAGGAGGGCTTCTCCCGCTACACGCCGCAGAAAATCCTCTCCGCCGGGGACCCGGTGGGTACCCTGGAGGTGGCGGGGGGCGAAAATCAGCGGGTGCAGGTGCTGGCAGCGGAGGATTTTGTCTATGCCCTGTCCCAGGAGGAGCGGCCTCAGCTGGTGCTTCCCGGCCCGGGATTTGTGTACGCCCCGGCAGTGGAGGGCGCGGAGGCCGGATGGGTCTATGTGACCATCAACGGCACCGCTGTGGGGAAGGTGCCCACGGTATTTGGCGAAACCATCGAACAAACCACACCTCAGAAAAAATCGTTGTGGGAAACCCTGTTTGGATAGCGGGGACTGGCTGCCCGGGAAAGGAGAGACACCATGGCAGAGCGATTGCAGAAAATTCTCTCCGCCCGGGGGCTTGCCTCCCGGCGGACGGCGGAAGCCTGGATTCAGGAGGGGCGGGTTACGGTAAACGGTACCCCCGCCCGCCTGGGAGATACGGCAGACCCGGAGCAGGACCGGATTCTGGTGGATGGCAAGCCCATCCCCCAGGAGCAGAGCCCGGTGTACATCCTTCTGAATAAGCCCCGGGGCTATGTCACCACCCTGTCCGACGAGCAGGGGCGGCCCAACGCCGCCCAGCTGGTGGCGGACTGCGGGGTGCGGGTCTATCCTGTGGGACGGCTGGACATGGACTCGGAGGGACTGCTGCTGTTCACCAATGACGGCGCCTTTGCCAACGCGCTGACCCACCCGAAGCGGGAAGTGAAAAAGACCTATGATGTCTGGGTGACGGGGTATGTCCCCGGGGCGGAGGTGCGGCTGTCCCGGCCTATTGAGCTGGACGGATACCGCATCCGCAGACCCCAGGTGAAGCTGGTGAAAGCGGAGGGGAACCGGGCCCGGTTTCAGGTGACCATCCATGAGGGCCGCAACCGCCAGATTCGCCGGATGTGCCAGGCGGCGGGAATGGAGGTCACCCGGCTGCGCCGCATCCGGGAGGGCAGCCTCAGCCTGGGCAGGCTGCCGGTGGGAGCCTGGCGCCGCCTGACCGAAGAGGAGGTCCGGAGGCTGAAGCAGGACGCCCCATGAACCGAAGGAAACCAGATATTTTTGCAAGAGCGGACTTTTCTACTTGCAAAAATCTGGTTTCTTTGTTACTATGGGTGTAGATTCGGGGCAGTGGCCCGGGGCACAGGAGGCAGCTATGAGCTACGACATTTTATCGATATTACAGGAAAAGGAATCCAGCTTTTCCAAGGGACAGAAGCGGATTGCCAGCTATATCATGGATTCCTACGACAAGGCCGCATTTATGACCGCCAACCGGCTGGGGAAGACCGTGGGGGTGTCGGAATCTACCGTGGTCCGCTTTGCCGTGGACCTGGGGTTTGACGGCTATCCCAGTATGCAGAAGGCCATGCAGGAAATGGTGCTCAACCGGCTGACCTCGGTGCAGCGGCTGGAGGTGGCCAATGACCGCATTGGCGACCAGGATGTGGTGTCCATGGTGCTCCACTCCGATATGGAGAAACTGCGCCAGACCGAAGAGGTGGTGGACCGGACGGAGTTCCGGGAAGCGGTGGCCGCCATTTTGAAGGCAAAGCGGCTGTACATCCTGGGGGTGCGCAGCGTGGCCCCTCTGGCCAATTTCCTGGGCTATTACCTGAACTATATGTTCAACAATGTCCATGTGATTTCCGGCTTCAGCGCCGGGGAGATGTTTGAGAAAATCGTGGGGGTGAACGCCGACGATGTGATCATTGCGTTCTCCTTCCCCCGGTATTCCGCACCCACCACCAAGGGCGCCCGGTACTGCCGGTCTGCGGGGGCCACGGTAATCGGCATCACCGACAGCAAATTGTCCCCGCTGGGCCAGTGCAGCGACCATGTGCTGGTGGCCAAAAGCGACATGGTTTCTCTGGTGGACTCCCTGGTGGCGCCTCTGAGTCTGGTGAACGCCCTGATTGTGGCGGTGGCTTCCAAGCGGGAGAAGGAACTGGCACAGACCTTTGCCAACCTGGAGCGCATCTGGGATGAATACGACGTGTATGAGAAGCAGGCGGAGCAATGAAGCAGTTTGATGGAATTGTCATCGGCGGCGGCCCGGCGGGGATGTTTGCCGCCATAACCGCCGCCCGGCAGGGCTGCCGGGTTCTGCTGCTGGAGCGGAATGACCGGCTGGGAAAGAAACTGCTGATTACCGGCAAGGGCCGGTGCAACGTGACCAATGACTGCTCCGCCCGGGAGGTGCTGGAGAACATTCCCCGCAACGGCCGCTTTCTCTACAGCGCCATGACCGCCTTTCCCCCGGAGCGGGTGAAGGCCTTCTTTGAGGAAAGGGGATGCCCGCTGAAAACCGAGCGGGGGAATCGGGTGTTCCCGGTGTCTGATAAGGCGGCGTCCGTTCTGGAGTGCCTTCAGAAGGAACTGAAGAGGCTGGACGTCACGGTGAAAACTGCCCGGGTTACGGAAATCCTGACCAGGGACGGGAGAGCCTGCGGAGTGAAGACCCAGCAGGGTGTATTGTCCGCCGGGTGGGTGATTCTGGCCACGGGAGGCGTATCCTATCCCACCACCGGCTCCACCGGGGACGGCTACGCCATGGCGGCGGCGCTGGGGCACACCATTGTCCCGCCGGAGGGGAGCCTGGTGCCTCTGGAAGCAGCCGGAGAGGACTGCCCGCAGATGCAGGGCCTGTCCCTGCGCAACGTGGGCGTGAAGCTGGTCAGCGCCAAGGGAAAGGTGCTCTACCGGGACTTTGGTGAGCTGCTGTTTACCCACTTCGGCGTTTCCGGGCCCACGGTGCTGTCCGCCAGCTGCCACCTGAAGGGAGAAGGCTGCCGGCTGATTCTCGACCTGAAGCCCGCCCTGGACGAGGGAAAGCTGGATGACCGGATTCTGCGGGATCTGGAGAAATTCCAGAACCGATCCATGGAGAACGCCTTGACGGAGCTGCTGCCCCGGAGCCTGATTCCCGTGGTGCTGCGGCGGCTGGAAATTGACCCCAATCTTCAGGCGAATGCGCTGACCCGGCAGAAACGGCGGGCCATGGTGGAGCTGCTGAAGGGCTTTTCCCTGGAAATCACGGGCAAGCGTCCGGTGGCGGAGGCCATCATTACCAGCGGCGGCGTGAAGGTGTCGGAAATCGACCCGAAAACCATGGAGTCCAAGCGGGTACAGGGACTGTACTTTGCCGGTGAGATCATCGACTGCGACGCTTACACCGGCGTATTCAATCTGCAGATTGCCTGGGCTACGGCTTATGCTGCCGCAGAGGGCGTGACCGCGCCCTGAAAACAGTCATTGACAAAACCGTAATCCTGTACTAAAATAGCCAGAAGAAAGCGTTACAGATACACGTATAAGGGGGAACTGTCTATGTACGAGAAACTCGTGGCCTACGCTGCCAAGCAGCTGGAACTGGATGCTTCCGAGATCACACCGGACTCCACCTTTGAAAGCCTGGGCATCGACTCTCTGGATGTGGTGGAAATGATTATGGATCTGGAGACGGAGCTGGGCGTGGAACTGGAGATGGAAGATCAGAAGATCGAGACCTTCCAGGAGCTGGCGGATTTCATCGAGTCCAAGCTGGCCTAAGTAAATATCAGCCTTGTATCAGCCTGCCCGGCTTATAACAAGGTCGCACTAATCGGGGAGATAGCGGTGCCCTGTACCTGCAATCCGCTATAGCAGGGGTGAATTCCCACACCCGGGCAAGTTTTGTATATCGTCTGACCTGCGTAAGTGGTGTTGAGAGACCGGTCTTGCGCAACGGGATCCCGTGAACCATGTCAGGTGGGGAACCAAGCAGCATTAAGCGGATCTTCCCGTGTGCCGCGGGGTTGCCGTTCTTGAGCCAACTGCGCTGGTTACGGATATGCAGCTTGTTCAAATGTGGGTGTGCGATCTTGTTATAAGCCGGGGGCTTTTTTGCAAACCCAGTTTGAGAAAGGATGAGGAGGATTTGTCTACCTACCAGGCCCTATACCGGAAATACCGTCCTCAGACCTTTGACGACGTATCCGGTCAGCAGGCGGTGACCCAGACCCTGAAAAATCAGCTGATAACCGGGAAAATGAGCCACGCCTACCTGTTCACCGGTTCCCGGGGCACCGGCAAAACCAGCTGTGCCAAGATTCTGGCCAAGGCGGTGAACTGCCTCCATCCCGACAACGGCAATCCCTGCAATTGCTGCGAGGCCTGCCGGGCCATTGATTCCGGCTCCTGTATGGATGTGCTGGAAATCGACGCCGCCTCCAACAACGGTGTGGACAACGTCCGGGACCTGCGGGACGATGCCATTTACACCCCCTCCCAGGTGAAAATGCGGGTGTATATCATCGACGAGGTGCATATGCTGTCTCTGTCGGCCTTCAATGCCCTGCTGAAAATCATTGAGGAGCCCCCGGAGCACCTGCTGTTTATCCTGGCCACCACGGAGCTGCATAAGGTTCCGGCCACCATACTGTCCCGGTGCCAGCGGTTTTCCTTCCGGCGCATCAGCCAGGAGGACATTGCCGCAAGGCTGCAGTATGTAGCCTATCAGGAGGGCATCGACCTGGACGACAGCGCCGCCCGGGTGCTGGCCCGGCTGGCAGACGGCGGCATGCGGGACGGCCTGAGCCTGCTGGACCAGTGTGCCTCCGCCACGGCGGGAGAGCTGACGGCGGAGCGGGTGTATGCCTGCCTGGGCATTGCCGGGGAGCGGGTCTGCGGGGAACTGATGGGATATATTGCTGCCCACGACACCGCCAGGGCCCTGGAGCTGTTTAACCGGCTGTACGCCGAGGGAAAGGACCTGGGGGCCATGCTGGACGAGCTGGCCTGCATGGCCCGGGACCTGCTGGTTCTCCAGACCGCCGGGAAGGGAGGCATTGCCATGCTCTCCGGGGTTGCCTCGGACCAGGAGGCCCTGGCGCTGACCAAGGTGCTGTCCAGCGGGGAACTGGTACGGATGCTGAACCTGCTGCAGACCACCATGGCAGGCTTTACCAGAAGCAGCAGCCGTCGGATGGACGCGGAGCTGTGCCTGGTGCAGATGTGCCGCCCGGAGCTGGACCTGGACGCCGAGGCACTGAACGCCCGGCTCACCCGACTGGAGGAGCAGGTGAAAACCGGCAGCTTCGTCCCGGCCCAAACAGCCCCGGCGCCTGCCCAGGCCCAGCCAAAACCGGAGCCGGAGAAAACCGACCCGGCACCGGCGGAAGAGGAGCCGCTCAAACAGCCGCCGGCGGAGGAGATGCCTATGGGCTTCTGGTCCGAGCTGTGCGCCGCCGTGCGGAAGGAGCTGGGGCCGCCCCTCAGCGGTTTCTTCGCCGCCACGCCCGATGCTCCGGTGCAGGGGGCACTGGCGGGAGATACGCTGGAGCTTCGCTGCGGCAATGGGTTTACCGCCCAGATGCTGGATAAGCCTGAGACTCTGGCGGTGGTTTCCCGGAAGGCCAGCGCCATGCTCTCCCGGAATCTGCGGGCGGTGGTGGTGGATCTGTCTGCCCGCCCTGCGGGAAATCCCCGGCTGGAGCAGCTGATGAATTTTGGCAGAAATCACCCTGATATTGTGACAATCAAGGAATAACCAACAATCGTTGAGAATAGGAGAATGTACCATGGCAAAAGGTGGATTCCGGGGAATGCCCGGAGGAATGAATCAGGCGGCTATGCTGAAGCAGGCCCAGAAGATGCAGCAGGAAATGCTGCGGATGCAGCAGGAGCAGGAGAGCAAAACCTTCACCGCAGCCGCCGGCGGCGGGATGGTGTCCGCTACGGTCAACGGCAAGCATGAGCTGGTGAGCCTGGAAATCAAGCCCGAGGCAGTGGACCCGGAGGATGTGGAAATGCTCCAGGATATGGTGATTGCGGCGGTGAACGAGGCCATGCGTACGGCGGACGCCGAGGCGGCCAACAATATGTCCCGGCTCACCGGCGGTCTGAACCTGGGCGGCCTGTTCTAAGGAGGACGTATGCAGTTTTTTCCCGCATCGCTGCAAAACCTGGCGGACCAGTTTGCCCGACTGCCGGGAATCGGCGGAAAAACCGCCCAGCGTCTGGCCTTCCATGTGCTGAGCCTGCCCATGGAGGAGGCCCAGGAATTTGCCCAGGCCATTGTCCAGGCCAAGCAGGAGGTGCATACCTGCCCCCGGTGCCAGAATCTGACGGACCGGGAGCTGTGCCCCATCTGTGACGACGACACCCGGGACCAGAGCGTGATCTGCGTGGTGGCGGAGCCACGGGATGTAATCGCCATGGAGCGCTCCCGGGAGTTCCGGGGGGTGTACCATGTGCTCCACGGGGTGATTTCCCCCCTGAACCATGTGACCCAGGACGATATCCGGATCAAGGAACTGCTCCAGCGGGTGGGGCAGGGCAATGTCCGGGAGGTGATTATGGCCACCAATCCGGATACGGAGGGGGAGGCCACCGCCATGTATATCTCCCGGCTGCTCCGGCCCATGGAAGTGAAGGTAACCCGCCTGGCCTATGGCGTGCCGGTGGGCAGCCAGCTGGAATATGCCGACGAGGTAACTCTCTCCAGGGCTCTGGAGGGCAGACAGGAAATGTAAAAAATGCGAAGGCCCCCGGATGCTCCGGGGGCCTTTCCAGACTGTCGAAAACCCCCTTCGGGGCTTTCCGACAAGTTTTTGCAGTCTGCTGCGCGCATAATTTGTCCCCCGTAGGGGACAAATTCCACACTTGCAGCCTGAGAAGTGTTTTCTGCCAGGTACACGCCCCGGCAGAAAACGATTTTGACTTTATTTGCCGCCATAGGCGGCAAACTCTGTGAGACTTTTTTGACACATTCCCAATGCCCCCGAATTGCTCGAGGGCATTGCTTTGAAGGAAAGGAGGGAAAATCCATGCGGCTGCTTTTTACCATCGACACCAAGGACTATGATCCGGAGGGGAAGGCTTTTGTCCGCCCGTCGGCCCGGTGCATTGCCATCCGGGAGGGACGGATCGCCATGGTCTACAGCCGGAAGTATGACTATTACAAGTTCCCCGGGGGCGGCATGGAGGCCGGGGAAACCCGGAAGCAGGCTCTGATCCGGGAGACGGCGGAGGAAGCGGGACTGGAGGTTCTTCCGGACTCCATTCAGCCCTACGGCTATGTCCACCGGGCGGAGAAAAGCGATCAGCCGGGGGAAGCTTATTTCATCCAGGATAATTTCTACTATCTGTGCCGGACGGAACCCCAGTCCGGACGGCAGAACCTGGATGATTACGAAGCAGAGGAGGGCTTCATTCTGACCTGGGTGGAGCCGGAGACGGCGATTGCGGTCAACCGGAAGCGGGAACACGGCCCCAAAAATCAGAATATGCTGGAACGGGAGGCAAAAGTCCTGGAACTGCTGAAAAAAGAGGGGCATTTTGCCCGATAACAGTAAAAAAGGGCTCCCAGCCGAACAAACCGGCCGGGAGCGTTTTCCTTATTTGGAGGGCTGTGCCCTGGGGGCGGATTTCCGGGGGCTCCGGAGCCTGCTCAGAAAGCCCACCGGCATCTGGGAAATCAGCACCGCCAGGAACACCAGGCCGCAGCCCAGCAGCTCCCAGCCGGTCATGGTTTCCTTCAGCAGCCACCAGCCGCCCAGAGCGGCAAACACCGACTCCAGGCTCATAATCAGGGATGCGGTGGTGGGCTCCAGGGATTTCTGGCCTACAATCTGCAGGGAGTAGGCAACACCCATGGACAGCACGCCGGCAAACAGCAGCGGCATCCAGCAGTTGAGCAGATTCCCCAGGTCAACGGTTTCCGTGACCGCCACAAAGGGGGCGGACAGCACCGCCACCACCAGACTCTGGACACAGTTCAGCCGCAGTCCGTCCAGCCCTACCGCAAAGCGGTCAATGCAGGTAATCTGCACCGCGAAGGCCAGGGCGCAGCCCATGAGAAGCAGGTCCCCCCGGTTGATTTCTCCCACGCCCATGCAGCTGAGCAGATACAGTCCAACAACCGCCAGCGCCACGCTGAAGAAGGCGATTTTCGGCACTTTCTGCCCCAGAAACAGCCCGAGGATGGGCACCAAAACAATATACATGGCGGTAATAAAGCCCGCCTTGCCTGCGTCGGTGTATACCAGCCCCACCTGCTGTAAGCTGGCCGCTACGAATAAAGCAACGCCGCAGATCAGACCGGTTTTCCACAATGCCGGATTTTTCCATTTTTCCAAGGACTGGGAAAAACTGCACCGGCCCCTATCCAAGAAAAAGCTGCATACCACCAGAAAAATCACAGCCAGCAGGCAGCGCACAGTCTGGAAGGTAAAGGGGCCGATCAGGTCCATGCCCACACTCTGGGCAATAAAGGCAAAGCCCCAGATTACGGTTGCCAGGAGCAGACTCAGGCTGCCCTGTACTTTCTGTTTCATCTTTCATCACCGCCGGATACTGTAGCATATTTTGGAGGAAAATGCAAGATGCGTTGCTTTTTCTGCCTGGCGTGGTATAATAAGAAAAAATGAGATGCCGCCGAACCGCTTTCCGGCTCGGGGCATTGCTTTGGAGGGATTACCATGGAACAAAGGAAGAAAATTCCGGAACGGTCGGAAATTGCCCAGGCGGACAAATGGGCCATCGAGGACCTGTACGCCACTGACGAGGCGTGGGAGGCAGAACTGGCGACCCTGGCTCAGGATCAGCAGGCCCTGGCGTCTTATGCCGGACGGCTGGGGGAGAGCGCCCAGACCCTGTTTGACTATCTGTCCCTGGCGGAAGCAACCAATGTGAAGGCCGACCGACTGGGCAACTATTGTATGCGCCGCAGCGACGAGGACACCCGCAACGCCTTCTACCTGGCCATGACCGGCAAGTTCATGTCCACCGCCGTGGCCCTGAGCGCAGCGTGCAGCTTTGACACCCCCGAAATCATGGAGTTGTCCGAGGAAACCCTGGAGCAGTTCTACCGGGACTGCCCCAAGCTGGAGCGGTACCGCCGGTATCTGACGGACCTGCGCCGCCGGAAAGCCCACACTCTGTCTGCGGCGGAGGAAAAGCTTCTGGCTGCTGCCGGAGAGATGGCCCAGGCACCGGATACGGTATTCAGCGCTTTCTCGGATGCGGATATGAAATTCCCCGATGCGGTGGATGCCCAGGGCAATGCCCACCCCCTGAGCCAGGGCACCTTTGTCATGCTGGAGGAGAGCGGCGACCGGGTGCTGCGCAAGAGCGCCTACGAAAACCTCTACAACACCCTGAAGGGCTTTGAAAATACTGCAGCCGCTCTGCTCAACGCCCAGAACAAGCAGCTGAAATTCTTCTCCGACGCCAGAAAATACGACTCCACCCTGGAAGCCTCCCTGGACGAGAATAACGTGCCGGTGGATGTGTACCACAGCTTGATCGACGCTGTTCACCGGAATATGGACAAGATGCACCGCTATGTCCGGCTGCGCAAGAAGCTGCTGGGCGTGGACGAGCTGCACTTCTATGACGTGTACACCCCGCTGCTGAGAGATGTGGACCGGAAGATTCCCTACGAAGAGGCCCGCCAGACGGTGTACGATGCCCTGGAGCCCCTGGGCGATGCCTATCGGGCCATCCTGAAGGAGGGCTTTGACAACCGCTGGATTGACGTCTACCAGAACCAGGGCAAGCGCAGCGGCGCTTACTCCGCCGGAGCGGCGGTCCACCCCTACGTGCTGCTGAACTATACCGGCACCCTGGACAGCCAGTTCACCCTGGCCCATGAGATGGGACACGCCCTCCATTCCTACCTGTCCAACAAGACCCAGAACCCCATTGATGCGGGCTATGTGATTTTCGTGGCGGAGGTGGCCTCTACCTGCAACGAGGCTCTGCTCATGGAGCACCTGCTGAAAAAGACCCAGGATAAGAAAGAGCGGGCCTACCTCATCAACCACTTCCTGGAGCAGTTCAAGAGCACCCTGTACCGCCAGACCATGTTTGCCGAATTTGAGCGGGAGATTGGCCGGATGACCGCCCAGGGCAAGACCCTGACCGCTGAGGTGCTCTGCGGGGAGTACAAGCGGCTGAACGAGGAATATTTCGGACCGGACATGGTGGTGGATGACCAGATTGCCATGGAGTGGGCTCGGATTCCCCATTTCTATTACAATTACTATGTGTTCCAGTACGCCACGGGCTACTGTGCCGCCATTGCCCTGTCCCGGCGGATTCTGAAGGAGGGGGCCCCGGCGGTGAGGGACTACCTGAATTTCCTCTCCGGCGGCTGCTCCAAGAGCCCCATCGAGCTGCTAAAGGGTGCCGGTGTGGACATGACCAGCCCGGAGCCGGTGGACCAGGCGCTGTCTCTGTTCGGCGAGCTGCTGGAGGAGATGGAGCAGCTCTGCGGAGACTGAGCCATGGAAGAGCTGTTTCTGCCCACCCTGCACACCTTCGCCATGAACAACATTTTTACCGGCTCCATGGGCCTGTTCCGCTTCCGGGCGGAGCCCCATGTGGTGATGGCCACGGCGAAAGAGGTGGATTTTGACCAGAGCAGCATATTTGTGCAATACTGGCACGGCCTGTACTGCTATGAGAAAAGCCAGATGGAGGGGGAAAAAACCTTTCCCATGACGGAGGCGGGCAGGCAGGAGATGCTGCAATGGCTTACGGAAAACATCTGATACAAAGCAGAACGGGCAGCGGCACACGGCCGCTGCCCGTTACCGTTCGCTGGGACCGCCGGAATCTTCGTCGAAGATCAGGTCGTCCAGATCCATCCTGGGATCAATACTTGACATATCTGGTTCCTCCCTCAAAAGTGACTACCGGACAGTATATGCCGGAAGCGGCAAAAAAGAGGTCGAAATCAGGCGGCCCGTCAAAAAAACCTGCCTCCCTAACCCGGGAAGCAGGTTTTTTGATGGCAGATGGTCAGCTGACAGCGTAGAACAGGTCCAACAGACTTTCGGTGTTATCCTCTACATAGCTGGCCAGAGTCAGAGTGACACCATACTGACCCCGGGAGTAATCCGCCAGCTGCAGAATGTAGTAGGGAATCCCCTGGGCATTGGTTTCGGTCCAGACGGCAATCCGGGGCTGCCCCAGGAAGGTGACCTCCCGCTTCTCCATGGAAAGAACTTCAATTCCCATCTGGGAATAGGCCTCAGTCAAAGCCTCCTGCTGGGACAGAATGGTGTCGGCGATGTCCTCCTCACTGAGAACGGCATAGGCCAGCCGCTCCTCCAGTCCCAGCTTGGTGTACAGCACGTTGATGGTGGTCAGGTCGGTGGCGTTCTCCGCCTTCATATCCGTAATCTGACTGATACCCTCCATGGAATCGCCCAGCTCGCTGCCGGCAAGCTGCTCCTGAATGTTTTCCGGCAGCTCCTGCAATTCCTCCGCGCCGTAATAGACCCAGCTGGAATCCAGCTCACAGCCGTACCCGGCATAGGTGTTGGTGTATGTACCGCCCTCCAGACGGCCCAGAGAGGCGGGCGCCTCCTCCAACGGTGCAGTGGTTTCCAAAACGGCCGCACCGGTGGTGTTGGGGGTAATCTGACCGGCGGCAGGTTCCTCCCCGCCGCAGCCCGCCAGCACAAAGGACAGAATAAGGATAAACAGTATCAGAATGGATCCGTGTTTTCGCATAGGTAATCTCCTCCCTTTTTCCTGTATGGGGTCAGTATACCATATAGGCCAAAGGAAAGCAAGGGATTAATTGTGGAAAATGCGCATAAATATGCCGTTATTCTCCCAACGGCGCCACATCCCGGACGGTGAGCCGGCTGCCCTCCACGGTAAACCGGATATCGAACCCGGCGAAGGGCAGACCGTAGACCCGCTCCGGGCTGCGCTGGTAGGGGGGGCGGGGGTCGTGGGACAGGACGCCCATTGCCGCCTGGCGCTTCTCCTCCGGCAGACGGGCGAGCAGGGCCTCCGGGAAATCCACTTCCAGCAGGAAATCTCCGGCGGTGTCGGTGAAGCCGCCGCTGGCCTCCGGATGACAGTCGCCGTAGGGAATGTAGGGCTTGATATCGAAAATCGGGGTGCCGTCCATCAGGTCGGCGCCTCCCACATGGAGCACCGTACCATACTCCCGGGTGGACTCCACACCCAGCAGGCGAACGCTGGATAGGCCCAGGTTGTTGGGCCGGAAGGGAGAACGGGTGGCAAACACCCCCATCCGGGTGTTGCCCCCCAGCCGGGGGGGACGGACCGTGGGGGACCAGCCCTGGCGCACAGCCTGGGAAAACTGCCAGATCAGCCACAGGTGGGAGAAGTCCTCGATGCCCCGCAGAGCGTCGGGACTGCGGAACTCCGGCTCAAAGACAATGACGGCACGCAGCTCCTCCACCAATCCGCTCTGCCGGGGAATGCCGAACTTGGTGGGAAAGTCGCTGTGAATCCGGGCGATGGCCTGAATGGTGGCTTCCATATCACAGCCTCCGCTTGCGCAGGCAGAAGGTGACGGCGAATACCAGGGCCAGAAGCAGGCTGATGGCCGCGCCGGCGGAGCACTCGGTATAGTAGGACGCCACCAGGCCGCCGATGCCCGCCAGCAGGGCGAACAGCACGGAGAAGCCGTGATACTGCTTCAAATTCCGGGCCACATTCCGGGCGGCAGCTCCGGGGAGCACCAGCAGGGAATTGAGAATCAGCAGGCCAACGCTGGAGATGCACAGCGTGACCACCACCGCAATGGCCACCAGGAACAGGGTCTGGGACAGCCCTACGGGAATGCCCCGGGAGGAAGCCAGCTGGGGGTGGATGGCAGTGAGGGTCAGCCGGTTGGCACAGAGGATCCAGAATACCAGCACGCCCGCCAGCACCAGCACCAGCAGGCCGATTTCCTCCGGGGTGACGGAGAGAATGTCGCCGATAAGGTAGGTATTGTATTTGGTAAAGCTGCCGCCGCCCAGAGTGGCAACAAAGATGCCCAGGGCCACGGCGCTGCTGGAGAATACCCCGATCAACGTTTCCGCCGCCTGATTGCTCCGGCTTTTCACATAGCAGAACAGCAGGGCAAAGGCCACGCTGAAGCCCACCGCCGCCCAGGTGGGGGCGGCCAGACCGAAAATGGCGCCGATGGCAATGCCGGTGAAGGCGGAATGGCCCAGCGCATCGGAGAAGAAGCTCATCTTGCCCGTCACCACCATGGTAGACAGCAGACCGAACAGAGGGGCCATCAGCAGCAGGGCCAGAAAAGCATTTTTCATAAAGTCCCAGTGAAGCATCTCCACCGGCAGCAGATCACAAAGGGCGTACCAAAGACTCATACGCTGCCTCCTCTCATGTGAAAGACCTGATGAAATTCCGGAGAGTCCAGCACTTCGGCGGGCTTGCCCTGGCGGCGGACGGTGCGGTCGATGAGCACCACCTGGTCGGCGTACCGGGGCAGCAGGGAGAAGTCGTGGGTGGTCATCAGGATGGACAGGTCGTACTCCCTGCGGATTTCATCCAGCATATCCATCAGGGTTTCCATGCCCTCCACATCCACCCCGGACAGGGGCTCGTCCAGAATCAGAATGTTGGGAAGGGGTTCCAGAGCCAGGGCCAGCAGCACCCGCTGCAGCTCTCCGCCGGAGAGGGTGCCCACCCGCTTGTCGATCAGGTCCTGGCCGTGGACCCGCTCCAAACAATCCAGAACGGTGCGGCGCATGGCGCTGCCCAGGCCCAGGAAGGCGGGGCGCTTGCTCATGCAGCAGGCGAACAGGTCGGATACGGACACCGGGTCGCTGGGGTCGAAGGCCGGGCTCTGGGGTACATAGCCGATTCGGGGCTTCTTGCTCCGCTGCCCCGCCTCAGAGAAGGCGATGACGCCGCTGTATTCCCGCTGGCCCAGAACGGCCTTCAGAAAGGTGGACTTCCCTGCGCCGTTGGGGCCGATCAGGGCAACCATCTGCCCGCAGTGGACATGAAGGTTGATGTGGGAGAGGATGGTGTCGGCTCCCAGCGTCACCGACAGATTCTCCACCCGCAGGCAGCAGGAATGGCCGCAGGAGCCGTCGTGGTGGTGCAGATTCATTTCAGCGCCTCCTTAATGGTATCGATGTTGTGGTACATGGCGTCAAAATAGCTGTCGCCGGACATGGCCATGTCCAGAGCGTACACGGCGCAGCCCGTTTCCCGGGAGAGGATGCCTGCGGCGGAGACACTGCCGGTCTTTTCGGTGAACACCGCCGGAAGGGAATGGGACTCCACCTGGGAAACCAGATGAATCAGCTCCTTGGCGGAGGCTTCGCTGCCGGATTCTTCCTCCATGGCCTCCAGAATGGTCAGGTCAAAAGCCCGGGCAAAATAGGAAAACCCGTCGTGGAAGGTAATCAGCTCCCGGCAGGACAGATTCTCCAGCTGCTCCCGGCCATAGGCATCCAGAGCATCCAGGTCCGCAAGCAGTTCCGTCAGATTTTCCTCCATGGTTTCGGCGTACTGGGGGTACTGCTCCGAAAGACCTGTGCAGATGTTGCGGGCCATCTGCTTTGCGTTCTCCGGGTCCAGCCAGATGTGGGGGTCCTCCTCGTGGTGGTGCCCCTCCTCTTCGTGGTTGTGGTCCGCCTCCGGGCACAGCAGGGGGATGCCGGCGGAGGCGTCCACCAGATTTTCTCCCTCCAGCAGGTCGCCCAGAAAATCCTCCAGCCCGGCGCCGGAGACCACAATGCACTCCGCCGCCTCCGCCGCCCGGACCTGGCCCACGTTCAGGGAGTAGTCGTGCAGACAGGAAACCTGCTCCGTAACCAGCCGGGTGACGGTGACAGGGGTGTCTTGGCAGATTCTGGAAGTAAACTCATAAACCGGCAAGGTGGTGGCGGCCACCTGGGCCGGGGGTGTGTCGCTGCCGCAGCCGCAGAGCAGGGCGGCTGCCAGAAGCAGCAGAGCAATCAGAAAAATGCGTGGTTTCATATCGTTCCATCCCATATCGTTTGTGGATTCCACTTTCTAGCATACCATAGTTGTCAAGTTTGGAAAACAGGAGGGAATGACCGGTAAAAGATACTTTTGCCCTTGCTGTTTACGACAGATTGTGTTATAATGGACCAGAATGTGCGGACTCTGAAATGCAGAGCGGAGCCCGCCGCCCTGGATGGGGCGGAAAGAATACTGTAGGATGTGAAAAGATGACCTTCAAAATACCGCGGAACATGGGATTCTCCGTCACGGGCAGAATCGCAGGCATTATGCTGCTGGACATTGTGGCCACCATGATTTCGTTCTTCCTGGGACTTTGGTTCCGGGCGGATTTTGCCTTTGAAAATATCCGGGACGTCCACCTGGACGGCTATCTGTCGGCAATCGGCCCCTGGTGTGCCATTACCATTCTGGTGTACATCTGCTTTCGGCTGTACAGCAGCATCTGGGCCTTTGTCAGCACCTCGGAGGTATTCCGGATTACGGGAGCCTATGTGGTGCTGGCTGTGATCGGCGTGGTGCTGTTCGGCTTTGACGGTACAGTGATGCCCCGGTCCAGCATGGTGGTGGGCTTCCTGTTCAGCTATGTCAGCTGCGTTGCCATCCGCTTTTCCTACCGGCTTTGGCGGACTGCCCTGCGGAAAATCAGCCACGCGGCCCATGCCTCCGGCGTGAAGAATGTGATGCTCATCGGTGCCGGAGACGCCGGACGTGCCCTGGCTCTGGAGTTCGTGAACAGCGATTATGTCAAGGACCGCCTCGCCTGCGTCATTGACGACAATCCCGCCAAGCTCAACAAGCGGCTGTGCGGGGTGCCCATTGTGGGTAACCGCAACCAGATTCCGGAGATGGTCCGGCAGTACAAAATCAGCAAGATTATCTTTGCCATTCCCAGCTGCCCGGCCAAATTCCGGAAGAAAATTCTGGATATCTGCGCCACCACCGGCTGTGAGGTGCAGATGCTCCCCGGCATATTCCAGATGGTCAACGGGGAGGTCAGCGTCAGCAAGCTGCGTAATGTGGACCCCCAGGACCTGCTGGGCCGGGATCCCATCCAGGTCAATCTGGAGGAGATTACCGGCTACATCAGCGGCAAGGTGGTGCTGGTCACCGGAGGCGGCGGCAGCATCGGCAGTGAGCTGTGCCGTCAGATTGCCGCAGCCAAACCCCAAAAGCTGGTCATTTTCGATATCTACGAGAATAATGCCTACGATATCCAGATGGAGCTCCTGCGCGATTTCCCGGAGCTGGATCTGGAGGTGCTTATCGGCTCGGTGCGCAACACCAACCGGGTGGACTACCTGATGCGGACCTACCGTCCGGAGCTGGTGTTCCATGCCGCCGCCCACAAACACGTTCCGCTGATGGAGGACAGCCCCAACGAGGCCATCAAGAACAACGTGTTCGGCACATATAAAATGGCCAAGGCTGCGGCTAAGTATGGGGTCAAGCGCTTTGTGCTGATTTCCACGGATAAGGCAGTGAATCCCACCAACATCATGGGCGCCTCCAAGCGGCTTTGCGAAATGGTGGTGCAGATGATGAACCGGGAGTCGGATACGGAGTTTGTGGCGGTGCGCTTCGGCAACGTGCTGGGCAGCAACGGCAGCGTGATTCCTCTGTTCAAGCGGCAGATTGCCCAGGGCGGCCCGGTGACGGTGACCCACCCGGATATCATCCGCTATTTTATGACCATTCCCGAAGCGGTGAGCCTGGTGCTCCAGGCGGGATATTACGCCAAGGGCGGCGAAATCTTTGTGCTGGACATGGGAGAGCCGGTAAAAATCGACACCATGGCCCGGAATATGATCCGCCTCAGCGGTTATGAGCCGGATGTGGATATCAAAATCGTGTATACCGGTCTGCGTCCTGGTGAGAAGCTCTATGAAGAGCTGCTGATGAAGGAAGAGGGGATGCAGGAGACGGCCAATAAGCTCATCTACATTGGGGAGCCCATTGAGATGGACGACGAGAAGTTCCGCCGCCAGTTGGTCCGGCTGGAGCAGGCCTGCAAGGAGGAATCGCCGGATATCAAGGATATTGTGGCGGAAATCTGCCCAACCTATAAGCGGCTGACCAAGGTTTAAGGGGAAGGATGGAGGAGAATGTATCGCAGATTTGGGAAACGGCTTCTGGATATCCTGCTTTCAGGCTGCGGCATTGTGGTGCTGTGGCCGGTGTTTCTGATTCTGGCGGCGGCCATCAAGCTGGATGACCCGGGCCCGGTGTTTTTCCGGCAGAAGCGGGTGGGAATCCATAAGACTCATTTCGAGATTCTCAAATTCCGCACCATGAAGAGCAGCACCCCCAAGGACGTGCCCACCCATCTGCTGGACAATCCCCAGCAGTACATCACCCGGGTGGGAGGGATTCTGCGCAAGACCTCCCTGGATGAACTGCCTCAGATTTTTCAGATTTTTACCGGGAAAATGTCGGTGATCGGCCCCCGACCCGCCCTGTGGAATCAGTTTGACCTGATTGCCCAGCGGGACAAGTACGGCGCCAACGACGTCCGCCCGGGACTTACCGGCTGGGCCCAGATCAACGGACGGGACGAGCTGCCCATTGATGTGAAAGCCCGATTTGATGGAGAATATGTGCAGAGGCTGAGCTTTTCCTTTGACTGCAAGTGCTTTTTCGGTACCATTGCCTCGGTTTTGAAGCATGAGGGCGTTGTGGAAGGCGGAACGGGACAGCTGGAGAAGGAGAAGAACAGACCATGAAACGGATTCTGATTACCGGCGCAGGCAGCTATATCGGCGGCTCGGTAGAGGCGTATCTGGCAAAATGGCCGGAGCGGTATCAGGTGGACACCCTGGATATGCGGGGGGAGGGGTGGAAATCCGCCTCCTTCCAGGGCTATGACGCGGTGCTCCATGTGGCGGGGCTGGTCCACCAGAAGGATACCAAGGATGACCCGGCCTACCGGGACCTGTATCGGCGGGTGAACGTGGACCTGGCGGTGGACACGGCGAAAAAGGCCAAGGCGGAGGGCGTTTCCCAGTTCCTTTTTATGAGCTCGGAAAGCGTGTACGGCTTGTCCGCCCCCCTGGGCAGGCAGGTGATCATCACCAAGGACACACCGCTGAACCCGGTGGACAATTACGGCATCAGCAAGGCCCAGGCGGAAGCCCAGCTGGAGCAGCTGGCCGGGCCGGATTTTCACCTGGCTGTCCTCCGCCCGCCCATTGTCTACGGGAAGGGATGCCGGGGGAACTATGTGACCATGGCCAGGCTGGCAAAGACGATGCCGTTGTTTCCCAAGGTGGACAACCGGCGCTCCATGCTGTACATGGAGAATCTGGCGGAGCTGATCCGCCTGCTGATTGACGATCTGGCCTCCGGAATCTTCTGCCCCCAGAACGGGGAGTATGCCAATACCAGCGACGTGGTCAGCCGGATTGCCCACGCCAACGGGCGGAATCTGATTCTGGTGGGTGGAACAACCTGGGCGCTGA
Source organism: uncultured Oscillospiraceae bacterium (assembly GCA_944387685.1). Classification (GTDB taxonomy): domain Bacteria; phylum Bacillota; class Clostridia; order Oscillospirales; family Oscillospiraceae; genus Faecousia. Next base: position 6,030 of record CALXFW010000160.1, on the reverse strand, counting down.
AGCTGCTGCGGCACATGACCCCCATGGTGGACAAGGCCTTCGGCAGCCTTTGCTATGACTGGGAACTGAGCCGCTACAGCCGGGATTACTGCATAAAGTCCCTGGCCCAATCCATTCAGGAGACGGAAAGCTGAGACAGTGTGGGAGAGAACCTGATGAGACCGAAGAAAGACGTTGTTTTTTTGTGCCAATTTTTTTACCCGGAGTATATCTCCTCTGCTCAGCTCCCCTTTGACACGGCCCGGGCGCTGACAAAAGAGGGATTTTCTGTGGGCGTGTTGTGCGGCTATCCCAGAGAGTACCTCCAGGGGTCGGAAATTCCCCGCCGGGAAACGGTGGAGGGAGTGACCATCCATCGGCTGAAGTATCTGCAGCTGGACCGGTCGGGCTTTCTGGGCCGGCTGGTGAATTATTTTTCCTTTACCTTTATGGTACTGCTCCACCTGCCGGAGATCGGAAGATACCGGTCGGTGGTGGTGTATTCCAATCCGCCGATTCTGCCCTGGATTGCCTCCTGGGCCAAGGCGCTGTTTGGCACCAGGCTGGTGTTTGTTTCCTATGACCTGTATCCGGAGGTGGCCACGGTTACCGATACCCTGCGTCAGGGAAGCATGATCTGCCGGCTGATGAACCACATCAACCGCTGTGTATTCCGCCGGGGGGACCGGATTGTGTCCCTGGCCTCGGAGCAGCGGGCATACATTCTGGCCAACCGGGACGTTGCACCGGACAAGGTTACGGTGATTCCCAACTGGTATCCCGACGAGAACCAGGCCCCATCCCCAGGGGAGAACCGGTTCCGGACCTTGGCTGGGGGACGGTTTGTGGTGTCTTATTTCGGCAATATGGGCACCATGCAGGATATGCGCACCATCCTCGATGCCATCCGGGAGCTGCGGGGGGAGAAGGATATCCTCTTCCTCTTTGCCGGGCATGGGAACAAGCTGGAAAAGCTGAAGAATATCGTTGCGCAGGAAAGCATTCCCAATGTGGCGGTATATGATTTTCTCCACGGCAGTGATTTTCAGGATGCTCTGGCGGCCAGTCACTGCGCCCTGGTGTCCCTGGAGGAGGGAGCCACCGGCCTGTGCGTTCCCAGCAAAACCTACTGCTACATGCGCCGGGGCATTCCGCTGCTGGCGGTTATGGACAAGTGTGACATTGTCCGGGACATAGAGCAGGGCGCTGGCATCTGGGTCCGCAACGGCGAATCCCACTGGCTGGCCCAGGCAATTCTGGATTTGAAGCAGAACCCTCGGCGGCTGGAGGAGATGAGCCGGGTGTGCCGGGAATTCTACCGTGAGAAATACGCTCTGGAGAAGGGAACAGGAAAGTATGTAGCGCTGTTCCGGGATCTGCTGGATACCCGGAGGCAGGAAGGAGATACAATATGAGCATTTTTGCCAACAAAACCCTGATGATTACCGGCGGCACCGGCTCCTTCGGGAACGCGGTGCTGAATCGGTTTTTGGATACGGATGTGCGGGAAATCCGGATTTTATCCCGGGATGAGAAGAAGCAGGACGATATGCGCCATGAATTCCAGGCGAAATATCCGGAGGTGTCGGGGAAAATCAAGTTTTTCATCGGCGACGTCCGGGATATTTCCTCGGTGAAAAATGCCATGAACGGCGTGGACTACATCTTCCACGCGGCGGCGTTGAAGCAGGTGCCATCGTGTGAATTTTTCCCCCTGGAGGCGGTAAAGACCAACGTTATCGGCACGGACAACGTGCTCACCGCCGCTATTGAGGCGGGGGTGAAGGCGGTGATCTGCCTGTCCACCGACAAGGCCGCCTATCCTGTGAACGCCATGGGCACCTCCAAGGCCATGATGGAAAAGGTGATTGTGGCCAAGTCCCGGACAGTGGACCCGGAGAAGACCAAAATCTGCTGCACCCGCTATGGTAATGTGCTCTGCTCCCGGGGCAGCGTGGTACCTTTGTGGATTGACCAGATCAAGGCGGGCAACCCCATTACCATCACGGAGCCCGCCATGACCCGGTTCGTTATGTCTCTGGATGAGGCGGTGGACCTGGTGCTGTTTGCCTTTGAAAACGGCGTCAGCGGCGACATCCTGGTGCAGAAGGCCCCGGCCTGCACCATTGAGACTCTGGCCAAGGCGGTGACGGGGCTGTTCGCGCCCGATCACGAGATCAAGGTCATCGGCATCCGCCATGGTGAGAAGATGTACGAAACCCTGCTGACCAACGAGGAGTGCGCCCACGCCATTGACCTGGGGAACTTCTACCGGGTGCCCTGTGACAAGCGGGACCTGAACTATGACAAGTATTTCAAGGTGGGCGATACCCAGCGCAATGTGCTTACCGAATTCAACAGCAACAACACGGACCTTCTGAATGTGGAGCAGGTACAGCGCAAGCTGCTCCAGCTGCCGTATATTCAGGAGGAACTGGACGCCTGGAAGAAGAAAGCGTAAGCGGGAGGTCCGGATGAACATTCTGATTACCGGCGCCGCCGGTTTTGTGGGGAAAAACCTGACCGAGCGGCTGAAGGCCATCCGGGACGGGAAGGACAGAACCCGCCCGGAGCTTACCGTGGATAGGCTGTACCTGTATGATCTGCAGTCCCCTCAGACACTTTTGGAAGAAGGCTGCCGGGAGGCGGACTTCGTCTTTAACCTGGCGGGTGTAAACCGTCCGGAGAACCCGGAGGATTTCCACAAGGGCAACTTCGGCTTTGCCTCCACACTGCTGGATACTCTGAAGCGCTACGGCAATACCTGCCCGGTGATGCTGTCCTCCTCCATCCAGGCTACCCTGCTGGGCCGCTTTGCCAACGGGGAGTACGGCAGAAGCAAGAAGGAGGGGGAGGAGCTGTTCTTTGCCTACGGCGCCGAAACCGGAGCAAAGGTGCTGGTGTACCGCTTCCCCAATCTGTTCGGCAAGTGGTGCCGTCCCAACTATAACAGCGCCGTGGCCACCTTCTGCCACAATTACGCCCACGACCTGCCCATCACGGTCAACGACCCCTCCGTGGAGTTGGAGCTGCTGTATATTGACGACCTGGTGGAGGAGATGCTGGACGCCCTGGAGGGGAAGGAGCACCGCTGCACGTTTGACGGCCTGAATACCGTCCTGACGCCGGAGGGCCGGTACTGCGCCGCTCCAGTGACCCACCGGGCCACCCTGGGGGAGATTGTGGCCATGCTGGATGCGTTCAAGGCCCAGCCCCAGACGCTCCGGATGCCGGAAATCCCGGCGGGAAGCCTGGCCAAGAAGCTCTATTCCACCTACCTGTCCTACCTGCCCAAGGAAAAGGCGGCTTTTTCCCTGAAATCCAATGTGGACGCCCGGGGCAGCTTCACCGAGCTGCTGCGGACCCGGAATGCCGGACAGTTCAGTGTGAATATTTCGGGGCCCGGCATTACCAAGGGGCAGCACTGGCACAACACCAAGTGGGAGTTCTTTATTGTGGTATCCGGCCGGGGGCTGATCCAGCAGCGGAAAATCGGCACGGAGGAAGTGCTGAATTTTGAAGTCTCCGGGGAGAACATCCAGGCGGTGCATATGCTGCCGGGGTACACCCACAACATTATCAACCTCTCCGACACGGAAAATCTGGTGACGGTGATGTGGGCCAATGAATGCTTTGACCCCCAGCATCCCGATACCTTCTATGAGGCGGTGGAACCATGAATCTGAAAGTGGACTATTCCGACGTTTCCTTCCGCAACGATGGCAGGCTGAAGCTGCTGATTCTGGTGGGAACCCGGCCGGAGATTATCCGTCTGGCGGCGGTGATTACCAAATGCCGGAAATACTTCGACTGCCTGCTGGCCCACACCGGACAGAACTATGACTACAACCTGAACGGAATTTTCTTCCGGGATCTGGGGCTTGCAGACCCGGATGTGTACCTGAATGCAGTGGGGGACGACCTGGGTGCCACAGTGGGCAACATCATCAACGGCTCCTATAAGCTGATGTGCGCTGTCAAGCCCGATGCGGTGCTGATTCTGGGGGATACCAACTCCTGCCTGTCCGCCATTTCCGCCAAGCGGCTGCACATTCCCATTTTCCACATGGAGGCGGGCAACCGCTGCAAGGATGAATGCCTGCCGGAGGAGACCAACCGCCGGATTGTGGACATCATCTCCGATGTGAATCTGGCTTACTCGGAGCACGCCCGGAAATATCTCCATGAATGCGGTCTGCCCAAAGAGCGGGTGTATGTCACCGGCTCGCCCATGGCGGAGGTGCTTCGGGCCAACCTGGCGGCCATGGAGGCCTCCGATATCCATCAGCGGCTGGGCCTGACCAAGGGGAAGTACATTCTGCTTTCGGCCCATCGGGAGGAGAACATCGACACGGAAAAGAACTTCCGCTCCCTGTTCACCGCAGTGAACGCCATGGCGGAAAAATACGATATGCCCATTTTGTATTCCTGCCATCCCCGCTCCAAGAAGCGGCTGGAGGAAAGCGGCTTCCGGCTGGACTCCAGGGTGATTCAGCACGAGCCTCTGGGCTTCCACGACTATAACTGCCTGCAGATGTATGCCTTTGCGGTGGTTTCCGACTCCGGCACCCTTCCGGAGGAGAGCAGCTTCTTCACCAGCGTGGGGCATCCCTTCCCGGCGGTGTGCATCCGCACCTCCACCGAGCGGCCGGAGGCTCTGGACAAGGCCTGCTTTGTGCTGGCGGGCATTGACCGGGAGCATCTGCTCCAGGCGGTGGATACCGCTGTGCGGATGAACCTGGAGGGGGACTATGGGATTCCCGTCCCTGATTATGTGGAGGAAAATGTGTCCACCAAGGTGGTGAAGCTGATTCAGTCCTACACCGGTGTGGTGGACAAGATGGTGTGGAGAAAATACTGAGATTTGGGAGGCGAGTACCATGAAGTACCTGTTCATCAACTCCGTTGCGGGCTTTGGCAGCACCGGACGGATTGCGGCGGAAACCTGCCGGGAGCTGATGGGTCAGGGACACCAGTGTGTACTCGCCTTCGGCCGTATGGAGGCGGCATGCCCGGACGTGCCCACGGTGCGCATTGGCAGCCCCTGGGACTGCCGGTTCCACGGCCTGCGCAGCAGGCTGCTGGACGACCATGGATTCGGCTCCCGGCAGGCTACCCGACGGTTTTTGGCATGGGTCCGGGCCTATGACCCGGATGTGATCTGGCTGCACAACCTTCATGGCTATTACCTGCACATCGGGGAACTGTTCTCCTATCTGCGCGGCTGCGGGAAGGAAATTCGCTGGACCCTCCACGACTGCTGGAGCTTTACCGGCCATTGTGCTTACTTTGATTTTGCCCGGTGTGACCGATGGCAAACAGGCTGTGGGGACTGCCCCCAGCGGGGGAGCTATCCCCAGAGCCTGTTTGCAGACAACAGCCGCAGCAATTACCGCAGAAAGCGGGATTTGTTCACCGGAATTCCCAATCTGACGTTGATTGTGCCCTCCCACTGGCTGGAAAGCCGGGTGAAAGAGAGCTTCCTGAAGGATTATCCGGTTCAGGTGGTCTATCACACCATTGACCGGAGTGTGTTTCATCCCGCTCCCAGTGACTTCCGCTCCCGGTATGGCCTGGAGGGAAAGCGGATTGTGCTGGGGGTGGCCAGTGTGTGGGATGCCCGGAAAGGACTGGCGGACTTCCTGGCGCTGGCGAAGCTTCTGGATAAGCGCTATGTTATTGTTCTGGTGGGGCTCCGGGAAAGTCAGCGCCGGCATCTGCCGGAGAACGTGCTGGGCCTGCCCAGAACCGACTCCCTGGGAGAACTGGTGGCAATCTACAGCGCAGCGGATGTGTTTGTCAACCCCAGTACGGAGGAGACCTTCGGCATGACCACCATGGAGGCCCGGTGCTGCGGCACCGAGGCGGTGGTGTACCAGGGGACAGCCTGCGAGGAAATTGTCCGCCAGTTTGGGGGAATTGCCGTCCCCAGAGGGGCGGAGCATTTGCGCCGGGCCGTTGCGGAATTGACGGAGGAAACGAATCCATGAAGAACCATACTTACTTGGACAGGCCCTGGGGCAAGGTGCTGTTTGCCATTGTGTTTGCCGC
>CALXFW010000159.1 GCA_944387685.1 uncultured Oscillospiraceae bacterium | reverse complement strand
CGGTTGGTCTTTCGACTGCTGAAAGACAACCGCCTGTATATCCCGCCGGAGGGCTGAGCGAACCGTTTGCCGCTCTGGTGTTCATGCCCTGTTTCAAATTTTCTCAGGGGCAGGGCTTAGATTGTTGTTGCCTTTTTGCTTCTGACATCCTGCTTTGTGCACTGTTTTACTCAATTTTTTCTTGCATCACCCTCTTGACTTAATACCATTGGACTTTCTGCACAGGGCATTCCGCTGCCCCCGCCAATGAACACCATTTCCTTCCATTCTTTTATACCACATCTTTCCATAAATTTCAATAGCATATCATTATAATATCAAAAAAATCTTTACCCCCGCCGATGGCAATGTCCCCCTCTTCCCCGGCAAACAGCGTTTTTTCCGCAAAAAGCAAAATCAGGGCGGCAGTCTGCCGTCCTGATTCTCGATTTCATTGCAGCAAAATTCCTCTGCCTTTCCCACGGCTGTCCTGTTCACCAGTAAACAGCCCAGGCTGGAGTTACAGCTGGGGCGATTCCGCCTCTTTCTCCGCCCGGCTGTGACATTGCTGCTACAGATCCAGCCAGCTCTGATCTGCCGTTACTGGATGGGCAAAGAGCTTGGAGGCATCCCGGGGGTCCTTGGCCTGGTGGAACTTAAAGAGCATTTCTTCCTCAGACAGGGCGCCCAGAATCTCTATCTTGCCTCTGGGGGTGGACATGATGTAGCGGATGCACTTCCCTTGCCCGTTCTGCATATTCTTCGCACCGTCCACAATCTGGGACCCCCGGCGCAGAGGCACCTGGAATTGATTTTTCACGCCCCGCACCGGGCGGCATTGGAACACATAATAAGGCACAACTCCTGCGGCAGTCAGTTCCCGCAGCAGGGTACCCAATACCTCCGGATCGTCGTTGACGCCCTTAAGGAGCACCGTCTGATTCTTCACAATAATCCCCATCCCATTGAACAGCCGAATCACCGCCCGGGACTTGTCGGTGAGCTCCCGGGGATGGTTGAAATGGGTAACAATGTAAATCTGTTTCTTCGGCGCATAGGTCCGCAGGATTTCCTGGAGCCGCTGGTCCTGCAATATCCGGTCCGGCAGCACCACCGGAATCCGGGTGCCGAAGCGGATCAGGTCCAGATGGTCCATGGCGGTAAAGGCTGCCAGGTACTTTTCAATCATGGTATCGGAGAGCATGAAGGAATCTCCGCCGGACACCAGAACGTTGGAAATCTCCGTATGCTGGGAGATGTAACCCACGGCGCTGTCGAAATTCTTGCTGATTTCCTCATCGCTCATGCCTACCAGCCGCTTGCGGAAGCAATGGCGGCAGTACATGGCGCAGTGGTTGGTGGAAAGAATCAGAGCGGTTTCCCGGTATTTGTGCTGCAGACCCACCTCCACCGTGTTGTCTGCCTCGCCGCTGGTATCCCAGTCCCCTTCCCAGTCTCCTTCCCGAACGCTGGGAATAGCCATTTTCCGAATGGGGTCCTCCGGGTCCTTGGGATCAATCAGGGACAGATAGTAGGAGGGCACGGCCATGGGAAAGGATTTTATGATGTTTTCCAACATCATTTCTTCTTCCGCTGACAACCCAAGATATCCGCTGACTTCTGATGCGTGTACGTATCGTTTCTCATTACTGGCCATATCTGTGTGCCCTCCTTTTCCGAAATTTTGGTGGGACGGTATCGCCTGTGTGCGATATTGACAATATTATACCGCGTTTGCTTCCGGCTGTCAAGAAAATGCACAAAAATCCCGGAGGAACAGCCTCCGGGATTGGAAATTATGAGCAAATTACTTCGTACCGTAGTCTCTGGGACCATAAATAGCAGTCCCAATCCGGACGATGGTCGCCCCCTGGGCAATGGCTGCGGCATAGTCCTGGCTCATTCCCATGGAGAGGATGTCCAATCCAGCATACCGTTCCCGGCCTTTTTCCAGCAGCTCCCGCATGGCGGCAAAGTAGCGGACAGTCTGGGCCTGCTCCGCATCCGCAGGGGGAATGGCCATCAGCCCCCGAACCCGGATATGGTTTTTCTGCCCTGCCTGCTCCAGCAGAGGCCACAGCTCCTCCGGCATGACACCGCCTTTGCTCCGCTCCCGGCCGATGTTGACCTCCAGGAGGATGTCCTGAACCAGGCCAAGCCGCTCTGCGGCGGCGTCAATCTTCTCCAGCAGCCGCAGGCTGTCCACGCTGTGAATCAGCGCCGCCCGGCCTACCACCTTGTTGATTTTGTTGGTTTGCAGGTGACCGATAAAGTGCCCGGGTTTGCCCAGATAAGCTCCGGCATCGGTTTTCTCCACCAGCTCCTGCACATGGTTTTCCCCGAACAGGTCGATGGCCAGCTCCGCACTGAAGCGTACCTCCTCCACCGTGCGGGTCTTGCAGGCTGCGCACAGCTGAATATCCTCCGGCCGGCGTCCCGCCTGGCGGGCCGCCTGGGCCATGGTTTCCCGAATTTGGGACACCGCCTCCGTCATATGCTGCATTTGCTCCTGGGAAATCATTTGCTTCCCTCCTTCAAAGGTTTTCTGACAGTATATCACATTCTGTTCCGCCAGGCAATCCTCCGGCGGATATTGACAAGCACCGCCGGGCTGGGTATTATGAAAAGGAATCGTACCAACCGGGAAGGAGGCGGAATATGAACCTATCCAATCTGCTCCAAATGCAGGGAGTACTGATTCTCATCATGGTGCTCGGCCTGATTCTAGGAAAACAGGGCACCATCAACCCAGAAGGAAGGAAACTGCTCACCGACCTGGTCATCAATGTGACCCTTCCCTGCAGCATCGTGAAATCTTTTCTGGTTGAATTTGACGTGGGCATCCTGCAGAGCTGCATTTCCATATTTCTTGCCGCCATTGTGATTCAGTTTCTGGGAATGGCCCTGAGCCATGTACTCTATCCGGGGTATGACGGCCCGCGGAAACGGGTGCTGCAATACGCCACCATCTGCTCCAACGCCGGAATCCTGGGAAATCCCATTGCGGAAGGCGCCTTCGGCGCCCTGGGGCTGATGTACGCCTCCATCTACCTGATTCCCCAGCGCAGCTTCATGTGGTCCTTCGGGCTGACCTATTTCACCATCAGCCCCAGCCGCCGGGAACTGCTGAAGAAAATCCTCACCCATCCCTGCATCATCGCCGTGGAGGTTGGTCTGGTGCTGCTGATCGGGCAGTTCCAGCTGCCAGGGGTTATCAGCGCTACCATTCAATCCCTGGGCTCCGCCAATACCGCCGTGTCCATGCTGCTCATCGGCGCCATCCTGGCTGCAGTGGACCTGAAGCACATGGTCGACCGACACACCCTGTACTATGTTTTTGTACGGCTGGTTTTGATTCCGGGAATCGTCTATCTGGGCTGCCGCCTGGCGGGGCTGGAGGACATTGTAACCGGCATCTGTGTTCTGCTCACCGCCATGCCCGCCGCCAGCGTCACCGCAGTCATGGCGGCCAAATACCACCAGGACGCCCCCTTCGCGGCAAGAATTGTGGCGCTGTCCACCATTTTGTCCATGGTCACAGCCCCGGCCTGGTGCCTACTCTTTGTCTGAATTTCTGAAAAAGGAGGAATTGTCTATGGTTCTGGACGGCTGTCAGGAAGGGAAACACACGCCAAAAATTGTGGAGGTATCCTGCCCCCGGTGCGGAGAAACGGTGGAGCTCTATGTGCGGATGAACGGCGCTCCGGGGGATGCCGGTACACTGGTTTCCCAGGAGGTATGCAGCTGCGGATACATTTTTCCCGCCGGAAGCTTTGCGGAAGAATATGGCGTAATCCTTTGAGAGAACGGGCTCTCCTGTCAGAGCCCGTTCTTTTTCCCATTTTTTCAAATTCTGTTGACAAAAATGATTTACTGTGTTAAACTGCTCCCAGAAGGTTTATTGCAGTAAATCATTTTTTATGCACCAGGAGGATGCCCTATGGAAATACCCAAGATTTTTGAAAGTGAATACCGGTTCTGCCTGATTCTGTGGCGGCATGAGCCTATCAACTCCACCAAACTGGTGGAAATCTGCAAGGCGGAGCTGGGCTGGAGCAAGGCCACCACCTATACCGTCATCCGTCGGCTCTCGGAGCGGGGCGTCCTGGTCAACGAGAATACCATCGTCCGCTCCCTGATTTCCAAGGAGCAGGCCCAGGAAAGCCGGCTGGAGGAACTGATGGAGGATACCTTTGAAGGTTCCCTTCCCGCTTTTCTGGCCGCCTTCTCCCGGAGCAAGAAGCTGAAACCCGATGAGGTGGACCAGCTGCAGAAGCTGATTGACACCTTCCAGGAGGAATAATTATGGAAACGCTGTTTGGTTATGTGCTCAGCGCCAGCTGGCAGGGCGGTATTCTGATTGCTGTCATACTGCTGCTGCGGCTCCTGCTGCGCAGCGCCCCGAGAAAATATGTATGCCTGCTGTGGCTGATGGCGGTCATCCGGCTGCTGATACCCCTGGATATTTCCAGCGGCTTCAGCCTGCAGCCCGATGTTCCCCGGCAGGCTGTCACCCTCCAAGTGGCACAGCCCCAAACCACCCAGGACCGCAATTCCCCTGCCCAGAGTCCATTCATCGGGGAGGAACCGGGTTTTCTCTTCCCAGAGCAGGCCTCCTCGGTTTCTCAGACAAATCGTGTCTCGGAGCAGCCTGGGACTCCGGCTGCATCGGCGGATTCTCCGGCTCCGGAGGTTTCCCCCTCTGTAGACTTAATGGAAGCTGCCGCTTATCTCTGGGCTGTAGTAGCGTTGGGATTTGGCGTCTATAGCATAATTGCTTATTTCCTGCTTCGGTTCCGGCTGCGGGAGGCCGTACGGGTCGGGCGGGGAATCTGGGAAAGCAGCCGGGTCCGGACGCCCTTTATTCTCGGCTACCTCTCTCCCCGGATTTACCTGCCTACCCGGCTTTCCTCCGGCAATCGGCACTACATCCTGGCCCATGAACGGACCCACCTGAAAACAGGAGACCACTGGTTCAAGCTGCTGGCCTTCATTGCCCTGGCCATTCACTGGTTCAACCCGCTGGTGTGGGCTGCCTATATTCTGCTGTGCAAGGACATGGAAATGGCCTGTGACGAGCGGGTGGTGCAGTCCATGAGTCTGGAGGATCGGAAGCACTATTCCGCCGCCCTGCTGGCCTGCAGCGCCGGGCGGGCCCATCTCACCGCTTTCCCGGTGGCCTTTGGAGAAGTCAGCGTGAAACAGCGGATTCTGCGGGTGCTGAAATACCGCAAGCCCAGCTTCTGGATTTCCCTGCTGGCAATCATCGCCCTGATTTTTGTGGGGGTCTGTTTCCTGACCTCTCCGCCGGAGGAAACGCCCCTGCCGGAGGGAACCACCTCCACGGCTGAAACGGCGTCTTCCGAAGATACCGCATTGGAAACCCAAGGCGCCGTCTCCCAGGAAATCCCCTATGATCTCAGCGACTTCCTGCCCGACGAAAGCAGCGAGGACCCCAACGGCTTCGGCATCCAGCTGGCCGCCTACTCCAAAACGGCCACCAGCGCCACAGTCTATCTGAGTCCCAGTGACCGTGACCAAGGCGCCAATTATCTGACGGACGACTCCTACTGGATTGAGGAAAAAACAGAATCCGGCTGGGAAGCACTTCCGGAACTGCAGGCCCCGGACTGGTCTGCTGCAACTTATAATCTGGGCTGGGATGGCTTCCGGGAACAGACGGTGGACTGGTCGGAGCGCTACGGTCCCCTGTACGGCGGTCCCTTCCGGCTGTGCAAAACCGTAACCGTTGCCGGGCAGGAATACACCTATTCCTCCCAGTTCTTTGTCTATGAAAATGACCCGGAGACGGAAGCGGAAGAGCTGGCCCTCCGGCAGCGGATTGCCGAGGTTGTGGGAGAGGTAACCAGCCGGGAAACCTTCCATGTTCTCCAGGTGGTCACCGACACCGCCGGAGAAACGGAAAGCACCGTTGAGGCCATGAAAAACGGCGACGATTTCCTGGCAATAAGTGAGTATTCGGGTACGCAGTTCAGCGGAATGTCCTATAACGGCACCGACTATACCCTCTACGGAGATTACTGGATTGAATCATCTAACAATACCCACCTGGAGCAGCCGGACGACTGGGCTTATACCTACACGGAAGGAACTGTCCGTGTCTCCCTGCCGGACACCCTGCCCGCCGCCACGGACCGGTCCTTCTCCTGTCAGGTTGACAGCAGCGGATACCGGCAGTACATCACCTTCTCCCTGGACGAGGCGGGAAAACTGACCCAAATTCACCTTGACCGTTTCTTCTACAGTGGTTATCCCACCCAGAACCTCACCTGGGCAACCGGTGATGTGGACATCCTGGATACCGACGCCCAGACCATTGACGCAGCCATCGCCGCGGAAGCCGCTCAGAGCAGCGAAATGACGTTTGAGGAAATCGATCAGATGTACCGGGAAGAGCAATTCCACCAGGACTTCTCCCTGGGTGCAGGCAGCTTCCTGTGGCGGATGTCTGACTGGTACTTCCGTACCAGCGGAGAAAACGCCACCAGCACCGGGATGCGGGTAACCTACAGTGATGCCGGCGCCGGCAGTTCCGGCAGCCTGACCACCCAGGGTTCTTACTGGCTGGAGCAGATGGTGGAAGGCCAGTGGATTTCTGTCCCCGCTCTGGCAGACCCGGAGGCGGATTCCAAGGTTCTGTTCTCCAATCCCGGCGGAATGGCCGCCGTCAGCCTGGACTTCGACTGGACGGACAGCTATGGTTCCCTGGAACCGGGGTTCTATCGGCTGGCCCAGACGGTGGTCCTGAGCAGCGGCGGGGAGGAACTGACCAAAACGGTCTATACCAAGTTCCGTGTCTATGCCGAGAACGCCATGGAGCTGCTGAGCCAGTGCCGGAACGCCATAACGGACCTTCTGAATCAGGACAGCTACCACCTGTTCGTTACCGACTGGCTTACGGATATATATGACCGAGATGGTGACGGTGAAATTGATTCGGATGCCCACTACTATACCACGGAAATTTGGAAATCCGGCGACAACTATCTGGATGAAAAATACTACATTTATTATGGGGACGGTTCCCTGATGGGGCACCAGGGGATCCTGCTTCGCAATGGCAGCGCCTACAGCCTGGAATGGTCCGCAGACTCCGTGACCAGTCCCCTGAGCGGTGTGACGGAAAATGGATACGCCGATCCCTCCACCTTCCAGATCTGGACTTACACAATGGACATCTATGACTCCCTGCTGTACGACATCACCCAGGAAGGCAATTCCATTCAGGTCCTGGAAACCTGGGGAGATACGGCAGACAACACCTTCAAGGAATCCACCTATACCTTCCGGGATGACGGCTCCCTGGAATCCATTGTGATTTCCATTGTAGGTTCCGACGGAAGCCGGAGAACCGACAAAGAAGTGACCGTTTATGACACCGCCAAGGCGGAAATTGACCAGCTGATCAACAGCATCGATGTGGACAGCCCCCCGGCTTTCTCCTATGCGGAGGAAGAAGCCTCCCTGGCTGCCCGGACCATCACCACCACCGGTTTCGTGAATACCACCGCTTCTCCGGTGCAGACGGTGCGTCAGGCCATTGACCGGGCCAAGAAGGAATGCACCCTTCCCTACTGGGACGAAACCACCTATGTGGAGGGCAGCTACAACATGATTGAGGCCTTCTATGACCCTGCAGCCGATCTGTGGAAGGTGGAATTCACCTTCTCCCAGGGCGGCGTGTATCAGGCCGTCTACATGGGCTCTGACGGCATCACCACCATGGTTGTGGAATAATCCCAGAACTGCCAATGCCCCGGACAGGGTTTCCTGTCCGGGGCATTTTTCCTGTGGGGCAGTCAGCCCCTCCCTTTTTCTTCACAATGGGTCTATTTCCGTCTTTCCAGGCTGGCTTTTACAAACCCCAGGAACAGCGGGTGGGGCTTGTTGGGCCGGCTCTTGAACTCCGGGTGGAACTGGACTCCCACATGGAATGCCCTCCCCGGCAGCTCCACCGTCTCCACCAGCCGCCCGTCAGGGGAGGTACCGCTGAGCACCAGTCCGGCCTCCGTCAGCCGCTGCCGATAATCGTTGTTGAATTCGTAGCGATGACGGTGGCGCTCCCGGACAACCTCCTGCCCGTAGCACCGGGCCATGGTGGTTCCCGGGACAATCACGCAGGGGTAGGCCCCCAGGCGCAGGGTGCCGCCCTTGTCTACGGTCTCGCTCTGTCCGGGCATGAAGTCAATCACCTTGCAGCTTCCCTCCGGGTCAAATTCCCCGGAGTTCGCCTGGGGCAGCCCCGCTGCATTCCGGGCAAATTCGATCACGACAATCTGCATTCCCAGACAGATGCCAAAATAGGGCACCTGCCGCTCCCGGGCATACTTGGCAGCCAGAATCATTCCCTCAATGCCCCGCCCGCCAAAGCCACCGGGCACCAGAATGCCGTCCAGGCCCTCCAGCTGCTGCACATAGTTCTCCGGAGTGAGGGTTTCCGAGTCAATCCAGCGGATATCCACATCCGCATCCAGGCCATAGCCCGCGTGGCGCAGGGCCTCCGCCACAGACAGATAGGCATCGTGAAGCTGAACGTACTTCCCCACCAGACCAATGGCAGCTTTCTTTGTCCGGCGGTGAATGTGTTCCACCATCCGCTTCCAGTCCTCCAGGTCCGGCTCCGGGGTTGCAAATCCCAGCTCCCGGCAGACAATACCGGAGAAATTGGCCTTTTCCAGCATCAGCGGCGCTTCATACAGCACCGGCAGGGTGATATTTTCAAAAACGCAGTCGGGCTTGACATTGCAGAACAGGCTGATTTTCTGGAAGATTCCAGGTTCCAGCGGCTCGTCGCACCGCAGAACAATGATATCCGGATTGATGCCCATGCCCCGCAGCTCCTTCACGGAGTGCTGGGTGGGCTTGGACTTGTGCTCGTCGGAGCCCCGGAGGAAGGGCACCAGGGTCACATGGATGAACAGGCTGTTTTCATGTCCAACCTCCAGGGAAATCTGGCGCACCGCCTCCAGGAAGGGCTGGGACTCAATATCCCCGATGGTGCCGCCGATTTCCGTAATCACCACATCCGCGTCGGTCTGCTTCCCAACCCGGTAGACAAATTCCTTGATTTCGTTGGTGATATGGGGAATCACCTGCACCGTAGAACCCAGGTATTCACCCCGGCGCTCCTTGTTCAGCACATTCCAGTAAACCTTTCCGGTGGTCAGGTTGGAATATTTGTTCAGGTCCTCGTCGATGAACCGTTCATAATGTCCCAGGTCCAGGTCCGTTTCCGCCC
The DNA here is from genome assembly GCA_944387685.1 of uncultured Oscillospiraceae bacterium. Lineage (GTDB taxonomy): Bacteria > Bacillota > Clostridia > Oscillospirales > Oscillospiraceae > Faecousia. Next base: position 175 of record CALXFW010000159.1, on the reverse strand, counting down.
CGTCCTCGGTCACATACACCTCTCCGTGCTGGTAGGGGCTCATGGTTCCCGGGTCCACGTTGATATAGGGATCCAGCTTCTGGGCCGCCACCTTCAGCCCCCGGGCCTTCAGCAGACGGCCCAGAGACGCCGCTGTGATGCCTTTGCCCAGGCCGGACACCACGCCGCCGGTCAC
>CALXFW010000158.1 GCA_944387685.1 uncultured Oscillospiraceae bacterium | reverse complement strand
GCGCCGGTTCTGCCCGACCCGGCGCTCCCCCGGTCCAAAAGGAGGATTCTATGAACTGTCCGTTTGAATTGGAGCACATCGGCGTCAACTGCGCCGCTCCGGAAGAGGCCGCCAAGCTGGCGGAGCTGCTGAGCATGATGTTCAACCTGGCTCCCCGCCACGGCAACAAGTCCGAGTTTGCCGGCAACTACTTCGAGTGCATGAAAACCCCCTACCTGGGCGCCAACGGCCACATCGCCATGCGCACCCCCGACCTGGAGGCCGCTGTGGCGGAGCTGAAGGAGAAGGGCTTCACCTTCAATATGTCCACCGCCGCCTACTTTGACGATGGAAAGCTGAAGAACGTCTATCTGGACGGTGAATTCGGCGGCTTCGCCATTCACATCATGCAGAAATAATCCTTTGCCGCAAAACAGCCTGCCGCGGGTCCAACACCCACGGCAGGCTGTTTCTGCGTCCATGGAATCGGCGTTACCGCCGCAGAGCCTTGCGCAGCGCCGGCACAATGGCCAGGGCAACGGCGCCGCCGATGAGGGCGGTAATCAGCTGGGGCCAGGCAAACATGGCGGGCAGCACATTGAGCATGGGCTCTTTCAGGGTGCCGGAGGCCAGCAGCGAGGCGGAGGCGATGCCGCAGATGATCTTCACCACCAGCACATACAGCACGGCGAACTTGGCCAGGGCCGCCACAATCCAGGCGGCGAGCTGTCTGCCCAGCACCTTGCTGTCGGTACCGGCAATCAGCCGCAGCAGCACCACAAACACGGTATTGCCCACCATAATGGCAGGGACCGTCACCGCCTGGGGGGCAATGCCCAGCAGATAGGCCAGCACCGGGGAAACCAGGGCGATGACCACGCCGCTGCCCAGTCCCGCCACCAGGGCAGCAATGGCCAGCACCGCATTGACGCAGGAGCCGGTGACGATCTGACCGAAGCTCTTGGTCGCCGTCTGCAGGACAATCAGCATGGCCAGCAGCAGGGCGGTTTCCGTAATCCAACGAATTTTCTTGCTCATATTCATTCCTCTTTTCTTCTTATTCTTCCGGGGAAATCACACTGGAATAGGCGGTTTTCACGCTGATTCCCGGCAGTCCTCCGATTTTTCCCGCCAAGGTTGAAATGGTGTCCTGGGGGGCGTCCAGGGCAATGGCGATGACGTTGATGCCCCGCCTGCGGTAGGGAATCCCCATCCGGCCGATGATCCACTCCCCGTAGGCGTGAAGCAGAGCGTTCAGCTTCTCCACCGACTCCGGCTCCTCCACAATGATGCTCATAACGGCGACCCGTGTCTGCATACCTCTTCCTCCCTTCCCAAAAAAATCTGCCGCACCCTGATGGGTGCGGCAGCATCCGTCCGCCCCGGGAAGCCCCGGGGCGCAGATTATTCTTAAGCCGCACCTTTCACGCAGCGCGCCGGGCGCTTAGTGTCAGGACTGCCTGGGTATCATAGCACGGAACCGGGCGTTTGTCTACCGAAAAAGCCCTTACACCTTGCTCTTCAGGCGCTGCTCCTTGGTCTTGGCGAAGCACTCCAGCTGAGGCACCAGCAGGATGCAGATGAGCGCCGCTGTGAATCCGCCGTTGTACAGGCAGAATCCGCCATGGAGGGTGGGAACCGAGGTGACCAGCAGGTAGTGCATTCCTCCCGCCACCATGCCGTAGGGCCAGCCGTACTTCCCGGACACCGGGCTCAGGCCGTTGGCGTAGCACAGGCCCACGCAGATGGCCTGGGCGCTGATGGGCTGGGAGAAGCTGCCCCCCGCCAGGCCGGAAATCCAGCCGCAGACCAGGGAGGTCAGGATGTACCCCGCAATGATGGGCCAGACATTTCCGGGATGGGAGCCGGAATTGCAGGTGGCCAGCATACAGAAAATGATGCCCATGGTCACGGCGTTGAAGTTCACGCCCACCAGGTTGTAGTAGGCCAGGATAAACAGGCCGAACACGCCCACATTCATCAAGGCCACAGCGTTGCCGTAGGTGCCGGTGAAGCTGGTGACATAGGTGGGGCTCATCAGCAGCTTGCCGTAGTCCCGGGGGGTGCAGCCCATAGCCAGGGCCAGCACCACGCATACGCCGAACAGGGCGATGCAGAACAGGTTCACCGTCAGCTTGGAGGCCACCTCCAGCTGGGCGGCGTCCGCTCCGTCGGGCAGGGTCACCCCCAGGGTCTTGAACAGCACCGCGTTGAGGAAGAAGGCCGTCATGCCGATGGGCAGTGCAGCGGAGTACAGGTCGAAGCCCTTATGTACCTGAGGGGCAAAGGCCATGCCCGCAGGCAGGAAGAAGCCGATGAACAGGCCCACCACCAGGGCGACCACAATGCCCCCCAGGTTGAAGCCCACCGCCTCGGCGTAAGGATAGCGGATCATCAGGTCCGTCAGCAGCGGGGCGATGCCGGTGGAGAAGAGCATGGCGTTGACCATGGTGCCGGGCTTTACCCTCTTCACCAGGCAGTACAGCAGCACACCCAGCACCGTGGGCCACAGATTCAGGATGTTGATGCCCCAGGCGGAGAAGCCCAGGGTCAGAATCACCGCCAGGGTGGACACGTTGTTGGGGGTCCCCCGGAATACCTGAAACAGCCCCAGGCTGATCAGGCCCACCAGGCCGATGTTCAGGAAGGTGGCGGCATATCCGC
>CALXFW010000157.1 GCA_944387685.1 uncultured Oscillospiraceae bacterium | reverse complement strand
GTTTCCGGTGCCGGAACTTCCAGGCAGGAATCCAGACTGCAATTGCGCTTTCGCCAGGGACTGCGCAGCACATCCTTGCAGGCGTTGGCCGCCATGCGCAGAATGTAGGCTTTCTCATGCTCCGGGGTATCGAATGTCCGGGGATGACTCAGAAGCTTTACGAAAACCGTCTGGCAGATGTCCTGGGCGTCGTCGGTGTTTTTTAAGTAGGTGTAACTCAGGCGGAGAATGGCGTCGGCATACAGCTGGGCCAAGCGCTCCGCCTGCTGGTTTTGATTCATGTTGATTTCCTCCTTCCAGGCGCCTTCACCCCAAATACGGTTTTCCTCTGGAAATGCTTACAGGATCTTTCTGTTTTCTCAAAAATTTCCCGGAAACCACAGCCCTTGGGCCAGGTTTCCGGGAAATATCATCATCAGGCGTCTTCCAGCGCCCGCAGTCGTTTCTGCTCCGACAGCTGTTTTTTCAGTTCCTTCACCAGCGGCAGCATCCCCGCTAGATTCAGAACCATCACAAATCCCAGCAGGCCCCACAGCCACAGCTCCCATTGCTGACGCAGCAGCACATAGAGCAGCAGCCCCGTCACCACCAGCCGCATAGTGCAGGCCCGGGCAATGTTCTTGATGGCCCGGGAGCAGCGCTCCTCCCGCTGGTACAAATCCAGCTCCGGTTCCTGGGGGATGTTCTGATCTTCCGATGCGCTGCTCATCTGGGGATAAACCCAACTTTCTTGTAGACCTTGCGCAGGGTCTTCTCCGCCACATAGGAGGCCTTCTCCGCACCCTGACGGTAGACGTTCTCCAGATAAGCCTTGTCCTTCAGCAGACGGTTGGTCTCCTCCCGGATGGGGCGCAAAGTTTCCACCACCGCTTCGCCAACGGCGGGCTTGAACTTGCCGTAGCCGCAGCCGGCAAACTCCTGTTCGATCTGCTCATAGGTTTTCCCGGTGCAGGCAGAATAAATGGCCATCAGGTTGGACACGCCGGGCTTATTCTCCCGGTCAAAGCGGACGCAGTTCTCCGTGTCGGAGTCGGTAATGGCCCGCTTGAACTGGCGCATGATGGTCTCCGGAGTATCCATCACCAGAATCCGGCCGGTGTCCTCGTTTTCCGACTTGGACATCTTGGCCGTGGGATTGGTCAGGCTCATGATCCGAGCGCCAACCTTGGGTACGAAAGGCTCCGGCAGCTTGAATACGTCGCCGTAAATTCCGTTGAACCGGCGGGCAATGGTGTGGCACAGCTCCACATGCTGCTTCTGGTCCTCACCCACGGGGACATAGTCCGGCTGATACAGCAGAATGTCCGCCGCCATCAGGGCCGGGTAGGTAAACAGGCCGCCGTTGATATTGTCGGCGTTCTTGGCAGACTTGTCCTTGAACTGGGTCATCCGGGACAGCTCGCCGAACATGGCATAGCAGTCCAGCACCCAGCCCAGCTCCGCGTGCTGGTGGACGTGGCTCTGGATGAACAGGGTATTCTTCTCCGGGTCCAGGCCGCAGGCAATGTACTGGGCCAGCTGCTCCAGGGTGCGGCGGCGCAGATCCGCCGGGTTCTGCCGGACGGTAATGGCGTGCAGATCCGCCATGAAATAATAACAGTCAAAGGAGTCGGCCCGCTCCGCCCAGTTCTTGATGGCGCCCAGGTAGGAACCCAGGGTCAGATCACCGGAGGGCTTGATGCCGGAGAGCATTCGCTTCTTGGGCGTTTCCGCTACAACTTCACTCATATTCTATCCCGCTTTCTGTATCATGGTTTCGGATATTCTACCACAGCCCCGCCAATAGTGCAAGGAGATTTTCTCCGGAATCCGGACTTCCCCCGCAATTGCGAATTGATTTCTTTCCTCCGGTATGCTATACTCTATGGCAGAAATTTTAGACCAAGAGAGGTTTTTTTATGGATTATCAGGCTTTGGCCCAGCTCCTTTTCCCGGATGTCACCATGACGCCGGAGGAGCTGGAAGCGCGCTTCCCTGCCCGTCAGCTTCCCGAAGGCGCCGTGGTCACCCGGATGGCGCCTTCCCCCACCGGCTTTGTCCACCTGGGCAACCTGGTGCAGGGTCTGACTTCCGAGCGGATGGCCCATCAGTCCGGCGGCGTGCTGTTCCTGCGGGTGGAGGATACCGATGCTAAGCGGGAAGTTCCCGGCGCCGTGGAGGTGCTCATCGAGACGCTGAAGCATTACGGCATTTCCTTTGACGAGGGCGCTACCATGGATGGGGACAATGGCATCTACGGCCCCTACCGCCAGCGGCAGCGGGCGGACATCTACCATGTCTATGCCAAGAAACTGGTATCGGAGGGAAAAGCCTACCCTTGCTTCTGCACGGAGGAGGAGCTTGCCGCCATGCGGGAGCAGCAGGAGGCAAATAAGGAAAATACCGGCTACTACGGAAAGTACGCCATCTGGCGGGACCGCTCCCTGGAAGAAATCCAGGCCCAGCTGGATGCCGGGAACCCCTGGGTGCTCCGGTTCCGTTCCACCGGCAGCATTGAGAACCAGTTCAAGTTTGACGACCTGGTGAAGGGGAAGCTCACCATCACGGAAAACGATGTGGACCACGTTCTGCTAAAATCCGACGGCATTCCCACCTATCACTTTGCCCATGCGGTAGACGACCATCTCATGCGCACCACCCATGTGGTCCGGGGCGATGAGTGGCTGTCCACCCTGCCCTTCCACATTCAGCTGTTCCAGGCCCTGGGCTTCAAGCTGCCCAAGTATGTCCACATTGGACCGCTGATGAAGATGGACGGTACCTCCAAGCGCAAGCTCAGCAAGCGCAAAGATCCGGAGCTGGCCCTGACCTACTACAAGGCGGAGGGCTTCCCTGTGGCGGCGGTGTATGAATACATCATGACCATGCTGAACTCCAACTTTGAAGATTGGCGCAGAGCCAACCCGGATGCGCCTGTGGACAGCTTCAAATTCAGCGCAAAAAAGCTAAATCCCGCCGGTTCCCTGTTCGACTACGCCAAACTGGTGGATGTGTCGAAAAACGTCATCTCCCGGATGGATGCCGGTCAGGTATACACTCTGCTGACCCAGTGGGCTCAGGAATTTGACCCGGCGTTCGGCAAGCTGCTGGCAGACAATCCGGACTATGCATCCCGGATTCTGGCCATCGGCCGGGGCGGTAAGAAGCCCAGGAAGGATTTGGCAGTGTGGAAGGACGCCAAGCCCTACATGGGATTTTTCTATGACGAATACCTGGAGGAGCCTCAGTTCGACCCGGCCTTCTCCCCTTCCGTGGTGGCGGATGTACTGAACCGGTTCCTGGATTCCTTCGATATTTCCGATGACGCCAACACCTGGTTCGATAAAGTGAAGGCCATTACCACGGACATCGGCTTCACCACGGATATGAAAGCTTTTAAAGCAGACCCCGCAGCCTTCCCCGGAACGGTAGCGGATGTATCCACCTTTATCCGGCTGGCAGTCACCGGAAAAACCAATTCTCCCGACCTGTACACCGTCATGCAGATTCTGGGAAAAGATCGGACCGTCGCCCGCATCCGGGCAGCCCTGTCCCGGCTGAACTGATCAAAACCGCAAAGGAGCCTGAGGTGTTTACCTCAGGCTCCAGTTCTTACAGCAGGGATTGTCCGTTGATGGTCAGGTGGAAAGTCTGGCCCAGGCGCTTGGCCGCCTGGATACACAGCAGCATCCGCTTCATGAAAATCTCAAAGTACTCCATCACAGAACTGACTTGGGTATCCACCGTCAGCTTCAGCTCAATGGTTTGGCGCTGCACATCCATCAGCAGCTGGGAGTCGGTCACGGAGTAGTTCACCCGGTCATGGATATCCCGGGCCACGCTGTCCTTGCTCCGCACCCGGCTGCGCCGAACATCCGATTTGTCCGCAATAAACAGCGCCGCCGCCACTGCGTTTACCGGAACGCCGTTTCCCTCGTCGTGGTTTCCAATGGCGGTGACGATGGTGGCAATCTCCTCCGGCGGAAAATTCATCCGATCCAAAATCCGGAAGGCCATCACCGCACCGCTCTGGCTGTGGTCCACACGGTTGACGATGTTGCCGATGTCATGCAGATATCCGGCGATTTTGGCCAGATCCACCATTCTGTCCGGGTAACCCAGGGTTTTCAAAATATTTCCCGCAATCTCTGCCACCCGGGTGACATGGGCAAAGCTGTGCTCTGTGAATCCCAGTGCCTCCATGGAGACATCTGCCTGTGCAATGTACACTTTAACCGCCGCATCCCGGCGGACTTCTTCGTAGGTCATGAATTCCGGCTCCTTTTTCAGATTCTATTCATACTCGTTCAGCATACCCCATTCTGGGAAAAATTTCTATCAAATTCCTGTAAAATTATTCAAAAAATTCGTATGGATTCCCCGGTTATTTCTTTACACTCCCATTGCCCTGTGATATAATTTTTCTGAGGTCCTGATTTCCGAAAAGCAAGGAGCCGATTGTATTGAAGTATGAAGTCTATTCCACACCGCAGTTTGAAGCGGACAACACCTATACCGGCGATGATCTGGGCGCTGTCTGGACAGCAGAAAAAACCTGCTTCCGCCTGTGGGCGCCCACCGCGCAGGAGGTTACCATAAATCTTTACCCCAATGGCGATTCCAATTCACAAGCCATATTACGCCAGATTCCCATGCAGCGGGACGTGTGCGGCACCTGGGTTGCCCAGGAAACCGGAAACCTGAACGGCCTGTACTACACCTATCTTGTGATGGTGGACGGGCAAATCAACGAGGCCTGCGATCCCTATGCCCGAACCACAGGAATCAATGGGGAGCGGGCTATGATCCTGGATTTGCAGAGCACCAATCCCCGGGGATGGGAGAAAGACCGGGACCCCCATGCCGGTTCCCAGATCACCGATGCGGTGATTTATGAGCTTCATGTCCGGGATTTTTCCATGAATCGGGGCAGCCCCTTCCGTCACAAGGGAAAATATCTGGCCTTTGCGGAAACGAAACTCAAAACCAGAGGCGGAATCCCCATTGGTCTGGAATATATTCAGAGTCTGGGCGTAACCCATGTGCATCTGCTGCCGGTGTTTGATTTCGGCTACACAGACGAAACCCAGCGCCGCCCTCAGTACAACTGGGGCTATGACCCGGTGAATTTCAACGTGCCGGAGGGCTCTTACTCCACCAATCCCAGAATCGGAGCCATCCGGGTGCGGGAACTGAAGCGTCTGGTAAAAAGCCTGCACGATGCCGGACTCAGTGTGGTCATGGATGTGGTTTATAACCACGTGTACAACGAGGAGGATTTCTGCTTCAACCGGATTGTCCCGGGATATTTCAGCCGGATCAGCCCTGATGGAACCTATTCCAATGGTTCCGCCTGCGGCAACGATACCGCCTCCGAACGCTCAATGGTTCGTAAGTATATTGTGGACTCCGTGAATTACTGGGCAGATGAATATCACATCGACGGATTCCGCTTTGATCTGGTAGGTCTTCTGGATATTTTCACGGTCCGGGAGATTATGAGCACGGTCCGCCAGTCCCATCCCAATGTCATTTTTTACGGCGAGGGCTGGAATATGGCCACGCAGACCACCAAGCCAAACGTACCCCTGGCCGTTCAGGCAAACTCCGGGAAGCTGCCCGGCTTCGCCTTTTTCAGCGATACCATCCGGGACCTACTCCGGGGCTCCGTATTCTATCACAGCGCCCTTGGCTACGTTTCGGGAGGATATTGTGCCAAAAACCAGCTGGAGGCCAGCTTCATGGGCGTTCCCGCCTGGGCTGCCCAGCCGTCTCAGTGCGTCAACTATGCCTCCTGCCACGATAACAACACCCTTCTTGACCGCCTGACCCTGTCCGCACCGGAGGCGCCTCTGGAGACGCGAGCCAGAATGAGCCGCCTGGCCGCGGCGTTCTATATGCTGTCCCAGGGGGTCCCATTCTTCCAGGCGGGTGAGGAAATGCTCCGCACCAAGCCCGGGAAAAAGGGGCTGTTCGACGAAAACAGCTACCGCTCCCCTGACCGGGTCAATGCCATCAAATGGGATGATTTGGAAAAGGAAGAGGTGGCCCGGACCGTGGACTACTATCGGGGGCTGATCGCCTTCCGCAAAGCGCACCCCGCCCTGCGGCTCACAACCCGGGAGCAGGTCTCCCGGAAGGTGCATCCGGTGTCCTGTTCCCATGGCCGGGTAGTTGCCTTTCAAATTGACGAGGACGGAGACGAACTGTACGTCATTTTCAACGCGGACACCGGGGAGGTTTCCCACACACTGCCCGAGGGTCCCTGGAATGTCAACATCCGGGATTGTCAGGCGGGCACCGCATCCTTACAAACCGCCAGCGGGACTGTTGCCGTGCCCCCCATCAGCGCCCTGGTGCTGACCCGGAAAAAGCCGGTGGACGTAGTGGCAGCGCTGATTTGGGAAAAGGATAAATATCTGATCTGCCAGCGCCCCGCAGGCAAATCCCGTGGACTGCTGTGGGAATTTGTGGGAGGAAAGGTCGAGCCCGGTGAGACCATGGAGCAGGCCCTGGCCCGGGAGTGCGCGGAAGAGCTGGCCATCACCATAAATGTCGGCAAGCAGTTCATGCAGGTTGTGCATGAATACCCGGATATGCTGATCCGGCTGACGCTGTTCCACTGCACCATCCCCACCGGATTCCCGCAGGCTCTGGAGCACAATGCGCTGCGCTGGATTCATCCCAGCCAGGGAGATGCCTATGATTTCTGCCCGGCAGATGTGAAGATGGTCCAGGAAATTGCCAGAATCTACGGAAAAAATCCTCCGCTGTAACAGCGGAGGATACCCTTATACCCGATTCCAGGGATAGGTGTCCGGCGGCTCCCGTCGAAACTCCACCCATGCCCCGGAACGGGGGTGCCGAAATCCCAGCGCATGGGACCACAGGGCGATTTCACAGGGATCGTCCAGCAGGGCATATTTCCGTTCCCCTACCAGGGGGAATCCACGGCTGGAAAACTGTACCCGAATCTGGTGGGTTCTGCCCGTATGCAGGCGGATGGAAACCCGGGACAGGCCGTCTGTTTCGGCTAGGACCTGATAATCCAGGACAGCCGGCTGGACCCCTTTGCCCGGCGTCTGGGTGACGAAGGTCATTCGCCGGGCTTTGTCCCGATAAAGCAGGTCTTCCAGCGTCCCGCTGCCCGGCTCCGGCACACCATGGAGTACCGCCAAATATGTTTTCTGAAATATGTCCTCCCGGATCTGCCGGGACAGTTCCGATGCGGCTGGGGCATTCCTGGCAAGCACCATGACTCCGCTGACCACCCGGTCCAGCCGATGCACAGTACGCACGTCCGCAGCTTCCTCTCCCAGTTCCCGCCGAACCAGCTCCGGCAGTCCTCCGGGTTCATCGGTGGACAAGACCCGAGGCGGCTTGATGCACACCACAATATCCTGATCGGCATACAGTATTTCCATGATTCCCTCACACTCCGTCTTTTGGGATATCCTATCAAAAATATAGACGCCATGCAAGCGGCGGGAGGACTTTTTATGAAAATTGTGATTCTTGACGGCAGGGCTCTGAACCCCGGAGATTTGTCCTATGACTGCATTTCCCAGTTTGGAGACGTTACCCTGTATCAAAAAACCGAAACCCAGGCGGAGGCCATTGCCCGAATCGGAGACAGCGAAATTGTAATCGTCAACAAGGTTCCGATCACAGAAACGGTACTCCTGGCCTGTCCCAGCATCCGCCTCATCTGTATCCAGGCCACGGGGTACAATACCGTAGACCTTGCAGCGTGCCGCAAGCGGGGCATTCCGGTGACCAACGTGCCCAGCTACGGCACCGCCGCAGTGGCCCAGTTTACCATTGCGCTGATACTGGAGCTGTGCCATCAGATCGGCCTGCACAATCAGTCCGTGCACCAGGGAGACTGGGTTCGCTCGGAGAATTTCTGCTACTGGCTTACGCCCCAGATGGAGCTGGGCGGGAAGACCCTGGGCATTCTCGGCTTTGGGCGGATTGGTCAGTCCGTAGCAAAACTGGGACGCGCCTTCGGCATGGAGGTCCTGGCCCACAGCCGCCGTCAGACGCCTGAGGGCCAGGCGCTGGCACGGTATGTGGATCTGGATACATTGCTCAAAGAGTCCGATTTCCTCAGCCTCCACTGTCCCCTGTTTCCGGAGACGGAGAACATTATCTGCGATGAAACCATCGCCAGAATGAAGGATGGCGCCATGCTCATCAACACCGCCCGGGGCGGCTTGGTAGAGGAGCAGGCGCTGGCCAGGGCCCTGCGGCAGGGAAAGCTTCGGGGCGCGGCTGTGGACGTGGTATCCCGGGAGCCTATGGCCGGGAACAATCCCCTGCTGACAGCCCCCAACTGCATCATTACCCCCCATATTGCCTGGGCCCCCGTGGAGAGCCGCCAGCGGCTTCTGGACTGTGTTGTGGAAAACATCCGCTGTTTCCTGGCGGGAAATCCCCAAAATGTTGTCAATCCCTAGGGCATCTTTCATATTTTTCTGGGTATCCACTGAGTTATACACAGTTTCCACAGCTTTTTCCACAGGAGTGGAAAAAAACCAGCTTCCAAATCTTTGTTTCCATCCGAAAATAATTACAATTTCGTAACTTCTCGTTCAAAAATCTGTCAAGAAGTATTTTTGCAAGTTTATATTCATGCGCCTGGAAATACAGCACACATTCAGTTATTCCCCTTCCAAGCAAAATTTCCCTTGCCCGATGGGCAAGGGAATTCTGCTGTCAGATGCCGGCCAATTGTTTCAGGACAGGGGCCAGGTCGGTCTGTTCCCAGGGGCGGTCCGCCACGCCAAAGTGACCGATGGCGGCGGTGGAGCCATAAATGGGCCGCCGCAGATCCAGCTTCCGGATGATGCCGCCGGGGGTCATGTCACAGGTCTGCCGCAGCAGCCGGGTCATGCTCTCGTCGGAGATCACACCGGTGCCGAAGCTGTCCACCCGCAGGGACACGGGCTGGGCCACTCCGATGGCATAGGCCAGCTGCACCTGAATCTGAGTGGCAAGTCCCGCCGCCACCAGATTCTTGGCCATGTAACGGGCCATGTAGGCTGCGCTCCGGTCCACCTTGGTAGGGTCCTTGCCGGAGAACGCGCCGCCGCCGTGGGAGAAGTATCCACCGTAAGTGTCCACAATAATCTTCCGTCCAGTCAGGCCGGTATCTCCGTTGGGGCCGCCAATGACGAAGTTTCCCGTGGGATTGATGTGGATGTGGGGAACCTGTGCGATGGAAAAGCCATAGGCCTCCAGCACAGGGGCGATTACGTTCTCCCGGATGTACTCCCGCAGCTTCTCCATGGCAAAGGCCGGGCTGTGCATAACCGAGACCACCACGGTGTCAATTCCCAGGACCTGGCCGTTTTCGTCAAATTCCACGGTAACCTGGGTCTTTCCGTCGGGACGGAGCAGGTCGGTGGTGTGTACGCACTCCGTCAGCCGGTTGCACAGCGCCCGGCTCAGAGCTGCGGGCAGAGGCATCAGCTCCGGGGTCTGGGTGCAGGCGCCGCCAAACATCATGCCCTGGTCTCCTGCGCCGCCTACTGCATCATTGGTTCCCAGTGCAATATCCGCAGACTGGGTATGAATCCGGCACTGAATTTCCACATTGTCCGCGTCAAAACCATCCTCCGGATAGACGTAACCGATGCGGCGGATGGTATCCCGGGCAATCTGTGCATAGTCCACCTGGGCCTTGGTGGTGATTTCTCCGCAGATCAGGCAGAAATTGGTGGTCACCATGGTTTCGCAGGCCACCCGGGAGCCGGGGTCCTGGGCCAGGCAGGCATCCAGAATGGCATCGGAGATGGAATCTGCTACCTTGTCCGGGTGTCCGTTGGTAACGCATTCCGAGGTAAACAATCTTTTTTCCATACAATATTCCTTTCTCACGCAGGACCGGGGAAACAAGCCCGGTCAATTTCCATAAAAAAACCGCACACCGAAGATCCGATGTGCGTGTATCGAATCCTCATCTTTCGTTTGCCGCCGGATTTGGCACCTTTTCCTTTCGGACAGGTTGCCGGGTTTCATCGGGCCGTTCCCTCCACCGCTCTTGATAAGGCCATATGCAGTTTTCAGAGTATATTCTATCTGTTTTTCGCCAAAAGTCAACAGTTTTTTCTGGAGCGCACCTCCAAAATATTCACAAATCTGTTATAGACTTTTTCTCCGTTTGCTGGTAGAATGATGGAAACGTCACATTTAGGAGTTGAATGATTTGAAAAATCTGCGCCGAAAATTTGATTTGATCTGCTACAAGAACCGCAGCAAGGGAATTCCCAACCTGATGCTGTACATTGTTCTCGGTACGGCGGTGGTTTACCTGATGAGTCAGATGTCCGGGAACTATCTGCTGTATGATATTCTCTGCTTTAACCGGCAGCGGATTCTGGGCGGAGAAATCTGGCGGCTGATTACCTATCCTCTGACCTATGGCGTGAGCAATACGCTTTTGATGGCAATCTCCCTGTTCTGCTACTATTCTCTTGGTCGGGCCATGGAGAACATCTGGGGCACCCTGCGGTTCAACCTGTTCTACCTCACCGGCGTGGTGATGATGGATGTATACTGCATGATCTTCGGGGGCGTGGCCAGCGCTACCTATCTGAACCTGAGCCTGTTCCTGAGCTACGCCACCCTGTTTCCCAACGCCCAGTTCCTGCTGTTCTTTATCATCCCCATTAAGGCATGGATATTCGCGCTGATTGACCTGGCAATCGTTCTGCTGGATCTGTTCACCCTCCCCTTCCCCTACAGTCTGTTCTCGGTGATTTCTCTGGCAAACTATTTCCTGTTCTTTGGGAAGGATGTGCTGAATGTAATCCCCATGTCCTGGCGGGCCAACGCCCGGCGGCTGTTCCACACCAAACCCGCTTCCCAGAAGAAAGCCAAGGTGATTCCATTTGACGCCGGTTCCTATGAGGCCACCAAGGCGACCCCCAAGGCTCCCTACACCCACAGATGCACTGTCTGCGGCCGTACGGATGTCTCCAATCCGGAGCTGGAATTCCGCTACTGCTCCCGCTGCAAGGGGTATTACTGCTATTGTCAGGATCATATCAACAACCACGTCCACATTCAATAACCGCACTCCTCCGCGCCGCCCTGCATGGGCGGCGTTTTTGTGGGAAAAGCTGCGGTCTGAATCCGAGGATTCCGTTGTCAACGGGAAAAAACTATGCTATAGTTATGGTACTCCACTCAGAAAGGACGAAGGCCCATGTCAAAATACATCATGGCACTGGATTCCGGAACCACCTCCAACCGCTGCATTCTCTTCAACGCCCAGGGGGAGATTTGCAGTGTCGCCCAGAAGGAATTCACCCAGATTTTTCCCCAGCCGGGGTGGGTAGAGCATGACGCGGATGAAATCTTTTCCACCCAGCTGGAGGTTGCCAAACAGGCGCTGGCCAATATCGGCGCAACTGCTGCGGACATAGCTGCCATCGGCATCACCAATCAGCGGGAAACCACCATCGTCTGGAACAAATATACCGGCAGGCCGGTATACCACGCCATTGTCTGGCAGTGCCGCCGCACCGCCCCCTACTGCGACCAGCTGACGGCACAGGGGCTGGTGGATACCATCCGGAGCAAGACCGGACTGGTTATCGACCCCTATTTTTCCGCAACAAAGATTCGATGGATTCTGCAGAATGTCCCCGGGGCCATGGCTCAGGCACAAAACGGAGAGCTGCTCTTCGGCACGGTGGAAACCTGGCTGATCTGGAAGCTCACCGGGGGCCGGGTTCATGTAACGGACTACTCCAACGCCTCCCGGACCATGCTGTTCAACATCAACACACTGCAGTGGGACCAGGAGATTCTGGATTGGATGGAAATTCCTACCTCCATGCTGCCTACCCCCATGCCCTCCAGCTGCTGCTATGGAAAGACCGACGCCCAGTACTTTGGCGCTCCCATTCCCATCGCCGGAGCCGCCGGAGACCAGCAGGCTGCCCTGTTCGGCCAGGCCTGTTTCTCCCCCGGGGATGCCAAAGTAACCTACGGCACCGGCGCTTTTCTGCTGATGAACACCGGCCGGCAGCCGATTTTCTCCCGGAACGGGCTGGTCACCACCATCGCCTGGGGCATTGACGGGCAGGTTCACTACGCCCTGGAAGGCTCTATCTTTGTGGCAGGCGCCGCCATCCAGTGGCTTCGGGATGAACTGCGGTTCATCGAATCCGCAGGCGACTCGGAATATATGGCACAGAAGGTTCCGGACACCAACGGCTGCTATGTGGTCCCTGCTTTCACCGGCCTGGGGGCGCCCTATTGGGATGCCTACGCCCGGGGTGCCATTGTGGGCCTGACCCGGGGTGTCAATAAGTACCACATTATCCGGGCTACCCTGGATTCCATCGCCTATCAGACCAATGATGTTCTCACCGCCATGGAAGCGGATGCCGGCATCCGCCTGTCTGCTCTGAAGGTGGACGGAGGCGCCGCTGCCAACAGCTATCTGGTGCAGACCCAGGCCGACCTCAGCTGTGCGCCGGTGCTCCGGCCCCGGTGTGTGGAAACCACTGCCATGGGCGCCGCTTATCTGGCAGGGCTCGCAGTGGGCTACTGGCGCAGCACCGAGGAAATTTCCCGGAACTGGTCCGTAGACCGGCAGTTTATTCCCCAGATTGACGCCCGGCAGCGCGAGCTCCGGCTGGAAGGCTGGAAGAAGGCCGTCTCCCGCACCTCCGGCTGGGCAAAATAATGGCGCTGGGGCCGTCGGCTCCGGCAATGCCCGGTTCTGTTTCCCTCTCAAGCACATAGAATGTTCCATACATCTGTTGCTTGAGGTGGTACAATGGAACAATGCACCAATCAAATTGCCCTGCGCGGCTCCCTGGTTTCCCTGCCCCAATTTTCCCATGAAAATCACGGGCGGAAGTTCTACCGGTTTTTTCTGGAAGTTCCCAGGCTCTCCGGCGTGTCGGACATCCTTCCCGTGGTAGTAGAGGAATCCATCCTCCAGGAGCCGGATCTGTCCTGCGGCGGGATGCTCAGCATCACCGGGCAAATTCGCTCCCACAACGTTCGCAGCGACGGGCAGCGGCATCTGCTGATTTTCGTATTCCCCACAAAAATCCTCTGTGAAGATGGGGAGCCGGTCAACGAAGTGACTTTGGAAGGGGTGCTGTGCCGGGAACCGACCTATCGCCGCACCCCCCTGGGACGGGAAATCTGCGACCTGATGCTGGCGGTTCCCCGGGCCTTTCAGCGAGCGGATTATCTTCCCTGCATTCTCTGGGGCAGGACAGCCCTGGAAGGCTCCCAGTGCCATACCCGGGACCGAATCCGGATCAGCGGACGGCTTCAGAGCCGAATCTATACCAAAGTAACCCCGTCAGGCAGCGAGGAGCGGACCGCCTACGAAATATCCGCCCTCAGCGCCCAGTTTTCCCCGGAGGTGATGTAAGCCGCTGAATTCCGGCTTGTGTTTCCCCCGATTTCATGCTATATTGGGTACATATCGAGAGAAGGAACATGGCTATGGAACAGAAAGTACTGGAAATTATTGAGCTGCTGAAAGAACGCTACCCCGATTCCGTATGTGCCCTGCACTATCAGAAGGATTACGAGCTGATGATTGCTGTGCGTCTGTCCGCCCAGTGCACCGACGCCCGGGTCAATCTGGTGACACCGGCCCTGTTTGCCGCCTACCCGACCCTGGAGGCCATGGCGCAGGCGGATATTTCCCATGTGGAAGAGCTGGTGCATTCCTGTGGGTTTTATAAGCACAAAGCCAGGGACATTGTGCTGGCCTGCCAGATGCTCCTGGACCGCTTCGACGGAAAGGTACCAGGCACCATGGAGGAACTGCTGTCTCTGCCCGGAGTTGGGCGGAAAACTGCCAATCTGCTGCTGGGGGATCTGTATCGCGTGCCCGGAAGCGTGGTTTGCGATACCCACTGCATCCGCATCTGCGGACGCCTGGGCCTGTCCCAGGGCAAGGACCCGGAGAAGGTAGAAAAGCAGCTGCGGGCCATTCTGCCGCCGGAGGAAAGTTCGGATTTCTGTCACCGGATCGTCCTGTTCGGCAGGGATATCTGCACCGCCCGCAATCCCCAGTGCGGGCTATGCCCTCTGCGGATGCACTGCCCAGCCTTCTCCCCCTGAAAATGGTTCTTTTGTCCCCCTTGTCCGCATACCCTGTGGACAAGGGGGGGATTTCTTTGCCCAAATCACTGCCGATTTTTTACTCCGCCCTGCTGCTCACCGGCGTCAATCTGCTGCTGAGGCTGGTGGGGACTTCCTTCCAGGTGTACCTCTCCGCCGCCTTGGGCGCAGCCGGAATCGGTCTGCTGCAGCTGACCATGTCGGTCGGCTCCCTGGCCATGGTGGCGGGCATGGCGGGAATCCGAACGGCGTCCATGTATCTGACTGCCGAGGAACTGGGACGCAGACAGCCGGGGAATGTGACCTGGGTTCTGTCCGGGTGTTTTCTGTACAGCATTGCCTTCAGCGGCTGCGCCGCATTGGCGCTTTACACCTTTGCCCCCGTGATTGCCCAGCACTGGATCGGGAATACCCAAACCATTCCCGCACTGCGGCTGTTCGCTGCTTTTCTGCCTACCACCTGCCTGTGCGGCGTGATGACCGGGTATTTTACCGGCGCCAACCGGATCGGAACATTGGCCGCAGTGGAAGTTGGGGAGCAGTTCTGCTCCATGGCCGCTACCCTGCTGGCCCTGACGCTCTGGGCCGGAGATGACCCGGAGAAGGCCTGCCTGAGTGTCATTCTGGGCGGCTGCCTGGGAAACGCCGTGACCCTGCTGGTTCTGGCGGGACTTCGGCTCCGGGAAAAACCGCCCCGTGGTCCAAGAATCCCTGTGGCAGTCCGCTTGACCCATGCCGCCGTTCCTCTGGCGTTGGCGGATGTTTTGAAATCCGGCATCAACACCGCAGAGCACCTGATGGTTCCCCGGCGTCTGGCTCTGAGTCCTCTGATTTCCGATCCGCTGGCGGTTTTCGGGCTGCTCAGCGGGATGGTATTCCCGGTCCTGATGTTTCCTGCCTGCATTCTCTTTGGCCTGGCGGAGCTGCTGATTCCGGAGCTGGCCCGGTGCGCCGCAGCGGGCAGTCGAACCCGCATCGCCTATCTGGCCAGACGGAGCCTGAAGGTCTCCATGCTCTACGGCATCGTGTTCAGCGGACTGATGTTCCTGCTGGCGGAGCCCCTGTGCCAGCGGCTTTATCACAATTCCCAGGCGGGTCAGGCCCTTCGCTTTTATGCGCTGATGGTTCCCATGCTCTACTGCGATGCCATCACCGACGCCATGACCAAGGGTCTGGGGCAGCAGAAAGCCTGCGTTCGCTACAACATCACCACCTCCGCTCTGGACGTGCTTCTGCTGTATGTGCTTCTGCCCAGATGGGGAATGGAGGGATATTTCTTCAGCTTCCTGGTTACGCATCTGCTGAACTTCATCCTCAGTCTGCGCCGGCTGCTGACCATAGCCCGGCTGCGGCTTCCCTTCTCCACACCGGTGCTTTCCGCCGCAGGTGCATTGGCAGCGGCATGGGGAGCTTCCCGGTTTTCTGCCCCCCTCCCCCGGGCTGGGGTATATCTGGCCCTGCTGGTTAGTCTGCTCACCCTGTTCCAGGTAATCCGACGGGAGGATCTGCGGTGGGCGCGGGGGCTGGTTTCCGGGAAAATGCCCCAGCAAACAAAAACATGACCCGGTCTCCCGGGTCATGTGGTGTATTACAGCTGCGCAAGCACAGCCAGAAGGAATTTCCAAGTCCGCTCCACCGAGGCAATTTCCACCCGCTCCCGGGTAGTATGCACGTCGTGCATCTGAGGTCCAATGCTCACGCAGTCCAAGTCCGGCAGTTTTTCACTGAACAGCCCGCATTCCAATCCGGCGTGGAGCGCAACCACCTGGGGTGCATGGCCAAACAGTTCGGTAAACACCCGAACCATCGTCTCCCGAAGAACGGAGTCCTTCCGGAACTCCCAGGCGGGGTACTCTCCGGACTGGCTGTAGCTGCCGTCGAACATCTGAGCCATTTGTCTGAGCTGATCCAGCAGCGCTTCCTTCTCTGCATTGACACTGCTGCGGACGGAACTGGTGGCGGTAAACCGCTCCCCCAGCTTGATGACGCCCAGGTTCAGGCTGGTTTGCACCAGGCCGGGAATATCCTGGCTCATGGTCTGCACACCATTGGGATAGGCGCACAGCAGGCTGATAATTTTGGCTGTGGACTCAGTAGACAGAGCGTTGCCGCCCAGTGCATCCACATCGTAGGCCTGAACGGTCACGTCCGGTTCGTCATACTGCTCCCGAATCTCCGTCTGGAGGTCCTGGGCAATGGTATTAATCCGCTCCAGGTGAATACCCATAGCCACGAGCATGGCCTGACAGCTGCGGGGAATGGCGTTGTCCTTGGCCCCTCCGGCCAGGCTGGTCAGGCACAGCGGCATGATTTTCTGAATCCGGTTCAGGAATTCCCCCATGATTTTGTTGGCATTGCCACGATTTTTATCAATTTCCGTCCCGGAATGTCCGCCCCGAAGCCCGTCTATCACAAGTCGGACGCAGGGGCCGTACACCGCCCGGCGTTCCACCGGCAGAGAGATGGCGGTACGGCATCCGCCGGCGCAGGACACGGTGAAGATGCCTTCCCCTTCCGAGTCCATATTAATCAGCCGGCGGCCCTTCAGCACGGAAAGGTCGATAGCACTGGCGCCCAGAAGGCCGATTTCCTCATCGGTGGTAACCACCAGCTCCAAAGGCGGGTGGGCAATAGTCGGGTCTGCGGCCAGAGCCAAAATAGTGGCAACCGCAATGCCGTTGTCCGCGCCCAGGGTGGTTCCCTTGGCAAACACCATGGTGCTGTCGTGATCCACGTCCACCCCCTGGGCAGCCATGTCGATGGCGCAGTCGGCATCCTTCTCACACACCATATCCATATGTCCCTGGAGAATCACCGGGGCATGGTCCTCCATGCCGCAGGTACCATCCACGAACAAAATCACATTGTTGGCATCATCCTGAATATATCGCAAGCCATGGGACACTGCAAAGGATACCAGGTAATCCGAGATCATCTTGGTATTCCGAGAGCCGTGGGGAATCGCGCAGATTTCCTCAAAGTAACCAAACACGGAAGCAGGTTCCAGACCGGCCAGTTTTTTGGTTTCCATAGCAGACACTCCTTATCTCGTTCTACAGTAGTATCTTACCACAGCTTCCTGAAAAAATCTACCCAAACTAATGGGGATTTCTTCCAGTAAATTCGTTACTTCCTGCATAAAGAATCCCGGTTTTTCCAGGTAGAATCCAAATATTTTGCGAAATTGTGAACAGAAAAAAGGCTGCGGAACCAGTCCGCAGCCTTATCCTTTGGTCATCACACCAGGCTCAGAGCCAGAGTCAGCAGAACCCACGCAATGGCAATCCACTTGGTAGAAGATGCCAGCATCTGGTCCAAACCGCCACGCTTATTCTTGCTCAGGTAAGTGTCCGAAGAGCCGGACAGAGCACCGGACAAGCCGGCTTCCTTGCCGGACTGCAGCAGCACAATCACAATCAGTGCCACACTGCAAATTGCTTCCAGAACAATCAGAATCATTTCCAGAACGCCCATTTTACGCAACCTCCCTCCGTCGAATCCGCAGACTGCGAATGGTAAATGGCTCAGCACAGGGCGAGCCTGATAATAGCCCGTACAGTATAGCACAGGATTTTGCAAATATCAAGGGAAAATTCAGATTTTCTTCCTTTTTCCCCGGAAGCTTACTTCTGCACCCAGTTCCCCGTGGCCAGGCAGTTGAGGTAGCTCTCAATAAAGGGGTCCAAGGCGCCATCCATCACTGCATTCACATTGGAGGTCTCGCAGCCCGTGCGGGTGTCCTTCACCAAGGTATAGGGCATGAACACATAGTTGCGAATCTGGCTGCCCCACTCGATCTTCTGCTGAACGCCCTTGATATCGGAAATCTTGTCCAGATGCTCCCGCTCCTTGATTTCCACCAGCTTGCTGCGCAGCATACGCAGACAGGTCTCCTTGTTCTGGAACTGGCTGCGCTCCGTCTGGCAGGAAACCACAATCCCCGTTGCCTTGTGAATCAGCCGGACAGCAGAGGATGTCTTGTTGATATGCTGGCCGCCGGCACCGGAGGAGCGGTAAACCTGCATCTCGTAATCCTCAGGACGAATCTCCACATCCTGGCTGTCGTCCTCGATATCCGGAATCACTTCCACTGCGGAGAAGGATGTCTGCCGCCGGGCATTGGCATCAAAGGGAGACACCCGCACCAGACGGTGTACGCCATTTTCCCCCTTCAGGAAGCCGTAAGCATTTTCTCCCTCAATGAGGATATCGGCGGATTTCAGGCCGGCCTCGTCCCCCTCCTGGTAATCCATGATTTTGTAGGTGAAGCCGTGGCGCTCCGCCCACCGGGTGTACATCCGGTAGAGCATCTGGGCCCAGTCCTGGGCCTCCGTGCCGCCGGCGCCTGCGTGGAAGCTCATAAGGGCATTGTTCTTGTCATAGTGCCCGGTAAGCAGCGTCTCCAGGCGGCAGGTCTCCATCTCCTCCGCCAGCTTTTCAAAGCCCTCTTTCAGCTCTTCCAGCATGGAGTCGTCGTCTTCCTCCGCTGCCATCTCACAAATGGTCATCAGGTCATCCCAGGCAGAAAGCATTTTCTCATAGTGCTCCACCTTGTTCTCCGTCTGCTTGGTTTTCACCACAATCTTCTGGCTTTTCTCCGGGTCATCCCAGAATCCCGAGGCTTCCTGCATGGCGTGCAGCCGCTCCAGCTCATTGCGCAGGCCCTCAATATTCAGGGAGTCCGCCAGGCCCTCCAGGGCGGGCCGGCAGTCATTCAGCTTCTGCTTGTAAACGTCAAATTCAATATTCATAGCAAACTCTCATTTCATTCAGGTGCATAATCCATATTATTATAGCGGACAAACCCCATTCTGTAAAGGGGAATTTGGGAAAATATGCTTCTTTCCTTCCCTACTGCTCCTTGGGGCGCTTGTACCGTCCCTTGGGTTCCCATTCCGGCAAGGGATAACGCTGCATTGCACCGAAAATCCGTTCCTTCAAATCCGGGTAGGTCTGGCTCAGCTGGAAGATCAGCTGCTTGACCTCCTCCCGCTTGGTGGTCTTGTCCACGGGGCATCGGTTGGTGAGCACAGGCAGATTCTGCCGCTGGGCAAAATTATCCACGGTTTTTTCGTGAATGTAGAGCATGGGACGAATCTGGATGATTCCCGTCCGGTCCAGATTGGTCACCGGCTGGAAGCAGCTGATCCGCCCCTCAAAGAGCATGGACATGAGGAAAGTCTCCACCGCATCGTCATAATGGTGCCCCAGGGCCAGCTTGTGGAATCCCCGGTCCAGAATGGCCTGATTCAACGCTCCGCGGCGCATCTTTGCGCACATAGAGCACGGATTCTTCTCCTTGCGGTAGTCAAAAATAATGGGCCCGATTTCGGTTTTCACCAGAGTATACGGGACATTCCACGACTGGCACAGGCGTTCCACCGGTGCATAATCCATCCCAAGCCCCATGTCAATGGTAACAGCCTCCAGTTCAAAGGGCTTGTCAAAATATTCCCGCAGTCCTGCCAGCAGCATCAACAGCACCAGGGAGTCCTTGCCGCCGGACACACCCACGGCGATTTTATCTCCCGCTTCGATCATATGATAGTCGTCCACACAGCGGCGAACCAGGCCCATAAGCTTTTGCATTGTTCTCTTTCCTCCGAAACGCTGTAAAAATAGCAAGCGAGAAAAACAGAGCATTTAAGAGAAAACAAAAGGATTCGCGAGCATACTCTGCTTTTCGTAAATTTTCAAAAAATAGTTGTTGACATTTGTTTTTGACTGTGATATAAAGATCAAGCGTCTGGCAGATATTGTACTGCAAGCGCCTGAAATTGTCAAAATAATTTAATCCAAATTGGAGGAAATCATAATGTCCACTACTCTGCTGAAGAAGGAGACCCTGGAGCGCAAGTGGTATGTGATCGACGCCGCCGGCAAGCCTCTGGGCCGTACCGCCGTCATCGCTGCCAATCTGCTGCGGGGCAAGCATAAGTCTGACTTCACCCCCAACGTTGACTGCGGCGATTTCGTCATCATCATCAACACCGACAAGGCCATCCTCACCGGTAAGAAGGCCGATCAGAAGATCTACTACCGGGTGTCCGGCTGGATCGGCGGCCTGAAGGAGACCAAGGCCCGGGATATGATGAATACCCGTTCCGACTACGCCATGGAGCTGGCTGTTAAGGGTATGCTGCCCAAGAACACCCTGGGCAAGCACGCGCTGACCCGGCTGCACCTGTACAAGGGTGCCGAGCATCCCCACGCTGCCCAGAAGCCCGAAGCCTGGACCCAGGACTAATTTGGAGGTAACTTAGAATGTACGAGAGCAAGAAGAAGTATTTTTACGGCACCGGCCGTCGTAAGTCCTCCGTTGCCCGTGTTCGCGTTTACGAGAACGGCACCGGCTCCATCATTGTGAATGGCCGTGATATTGACGACTATTTCGGTCTGGAGACCCTGAAGCTGATCGTTCGTCAGCCTCTGGTTACCACCGATATGCTGGGCAAGGTTGATGTGGTTGTCACCGTTGCCGGCGGCGGCGTGTCCGGTCAGGCCGGCGCTATTCGTCATGGATTGGCCCGGGCTCTGGTCACCCTGAACCCCGAGAACCGTACCGCTCTGAAGGCTGCCGGTTTCATGACCCGCGACCCCAGAATGAAGGAAAGAAAGAAATACGGCCTCAAAGCCGCCCGTCGCGCTCCTCAGTTCTCCAAGAGATAAAAACCGGAGAAAAATCCAATATTACAAGGAAACACCCAAGAATTTCGTTAAATTCTTGGGTGTTTTGTTATATATATTTGTCTCAATCTATACC
>CALXFW010000156.1 GCA_944387685.1 uncultured Oscillospiraceae bacterium | reverse complement strand
GCGCAGATTCCGGATTATATGTTTCCACCGTATCTATGAAATTGTACATAATGCCTCCTTATCTTCGCCCCTGCTTACGCGCATTCCGCCTTTCCAGTTTATCCAGCTCCTCTTGGGTATACGGCGCCGTCACCCGGGCCGTCTCTTTCCCGTCAATCTCCACCGGAACAATGATCGTATACCGTGCCGTCCTGGTGTAATTGTAGTCATCGTTCAGATCCTGGATACCTCCACCCCGGATATTCACACCAATATCCGTAACCGGAACCAAAGATGGAATGCTTATCAAGTCCATCGCCGCTTCTTTTGCATCCTTCACTTTTGACAAAATACCATTTACCCAGCCGATGCCAAAGAAACCGCCCAGCTTTGTGGATACCTTTGACGGGCTTCCAATCTTCGCCTTAGCAACAATCGCCGCTTCTGCCGCGGATGCCAAAGCTGCAGCAGCGCTCCGAACTGGCCCAATCTGTGACCGCATACCATTTGCAAGCCCTTGCCCAATATAGACACCACTGCTGTATGCACCACTCTGAGCGGTTCTCATAGCGGATACAATGGAATTTGATGCAGCGCGGGCGATTGATACAGATTGGTTCATTCCGCTCCGCAGTGCCTTTAAAAATCCGTCTCCTGCTTTCTGGCCTGCCTGCGTCAACTTTGACGTCAGTGAATTTCCTTCTGTAACAACCGACTGCGTCGTTGATTTCATCGAAGCCTGCGCCTGTCTGCCGCCGGCCGTTAATCCTCTTGCCAAGCCTTGACCTGCATTCTGCCCAGACTGTGTCAATCCCGGAATAAGCATCCGCGACTGCGCTATGATCTGTGTGAATGCAGAAATCATGGGGCCAATATTAGGCGGTGTGATCGTAAAGTTTGCAAATGCATCCTTAATAGCCGTTACACTGGAGACGGTTCCAGATGCCAGGCCGGACATCGTCTGGATGCCGGAATTAAACGCGGTCAGACTCGCTGCCGCTACCAAAAGTGATGCCACTAAAAGCTGCATTCCGGATGCTACTTCCGGAAGATTTGCACCACTGCTGGAGATTTCTCCCAAACCAAGTGCTACTGCCCCAAGGGATTTTGCAATATCTCCCAGGGACAATTCCGAAATCATGGTGATTCCCTGTGCCACAGACTTAAAACCAGTTCCGGCATTCTTTGCGGATGTGCCGATAGATTCGATCACGCCTGCCACGGAGTCCAGAACAGAAGAAAATCCCCCGCTGATTGCGTCGATCACAGTGGATACTCCGTCACACAACGTATTAAATCCATCACAGATAGAATTGATCACATCTACGATGACTCCGCCGACCTGTTCAAATGTATTTCCCAGCTGTTCCACAAACGGGGTCAGGGCATTGATCAAATTTGCTGCCAGGGACATTCCTGCCCCGACCATTAAAATCGTGGCACCAAAAACCAGCATGGCCGGAATCGCTGCAGTCAAGGAAGATCCGAACAATGCGAATACCGCGACCAGTCCAGCAACTACCACTCCAAAGGCGGCCATAGCTACTGCGCCTTCCCTTCCTGTACTGGCTACAGGAGCCATAGCAAGCGCCAGGACGGACATCGATGCCGAAAAAGCAATAATGCCTGCCATATTCGTTTGCAGGCTTTTCCCCAAGAGCGCAAATACTGCCGCCAAAGCACTCACTACTGCCCCGAAAGCCAATAGCGGAGGAACCGCAGTCGTGCCAAGCTGCGCCAACGGGAGCAATGCTGTGGCCAAAAGAGCAACCGATGCGATAATCAAGGCAATCCCAGCACTTTTGGCAAAAGAATTGATCCCATCAGTTAAGCTAGACATACTAAGGGACGTGGATTCTGTTGCATCTCCCAGGTCACCGATACTTTCCTTCGCGGTCCCGAGCTTTTTGGAAATGCCGGATGCTACCTTAAGCATCATAAAACCAATGGCTAAGCCAGTAATTACATTTGCTGCGGACTGGATTGTCCCAGGATCCAAGCCTGATATAAAATCAGCAACTGCTTCTGCCCCCTCAGAGGCTGTTTTTACAATATCCCCAAGAATCGTCCCAAATGTTTCAAATGCACCGGAATCTTTCACCACATCATATAGATGAGAAGCCGCGTCTCCGATACTTGACAGGGCATCCCCAAAAGCCTGTACAGCCCCTGTATCCTTAAATGCCCCACCAATCTCTTTAACAACGCTCTTTATTTCACGAAAACCATCTATCAAAAAGCTGAAGTCAGCTGATTCAACCTTGCTAATCAGTCCGCTGATGGCATGAACCGCCGTCCTCTGGAGTTCTTCAAATGCCGGTGACAGTTTCTGGGCTAGTGTTTCCTGTAATCCTGCCATCGCTTCGTCTGCAGTCTTATAAGTTGTGGCGAGCTGAGTAAATGCATCATTCGTCCCAACCCTCGAAATCGCGTCAAAGAAATCTTCTGTAGCAATCTTGCCATCCTGGACATTTTTTACCATATCCTGGGTGGACATTCCCATTTCTTTCGCTATTGCTGAAATACCTGCTGGTGTCTGCTCCAACATGAGCTTAAAGTCTTCCCATGCTACGGTCGGCTTTGCTGCCATCTGCGTTGCCTGCTGGCTTAGAGTTTTCATTGCCTGTTTTGGGCTCTCTGCTGCTGCAGCCAACCCACCAAAGCCTTTTACCAGTGCTGTGGTGTTCTTGGTTCCTACCGCCGCCAGCTGACTATAGGTAGATGCCATGTCTGATGCATTGTAAATGGTCTGTGTCGCATAATCCTGTAGCTCTTTTTTCACTCCCTTGATCTCGTCCGAACTTTTCCCAAGCATTGACATATTGCTGTCAAATGTCTTCCAGGCTTTCTGGGACTGGTTCAATTCACTTACCATGCTTCCAATCCCATCCGTGATCGAAGTAAATGCCTGCTGGCCTGTTGCCATCAGAACTCCAAAGCCAATCCCACTTTTTATTTTGCTCCCGAGAGTATCGCAGGCAGAGAGGGCGCCCCTCATCGTGGATGTAAATCCTCGGTCTGCTGCTGATAATATCGCTTTCACACTAAATGACTCTGCCACGCTCTCACTCTCCTTTCTGCAGAAGCTTCCCTATCCCGGAAAACCGGCTGTCCGCCTTCTTTTTCTTCTTTGATTTCAGCTTTTTCAATTCCTTTTTATAGTCAAAAAACTGCCGGAATGTCCGATATACCGGTCTGGTCTTGCCTTTTCCAGCCGGTTTTTCTGCCTGCGCCGCGTAATTTAAAAAGGCCTGGCGGTGTTCATGCAGGCTTTCGTCCAACATTCGCAACTCCAAGGCCTCTACCATGATTT
This sequence comes from uncultured Oscillospiraceae bacterium, assembly GCA_944387685.1. Classification (GTDB taxonomy): domain Bacteria; phylum Bacillota; class Clostridia; order Oscillospirales; family Oscillospiraceae; genus Faecousia. The sequence goes on along the minus strand of CALXFW010000156.1, from coordinate 1,238 downwards.
CATACTGAGCATTTGTCAGGTTATCCACCTGGTCAAAGGTCGTAAAGCCAAAGTATCGGAAACAATTCACAGCCATCTCCCGGTACTGTTCTTCAAAGGTTAATTCTGGTTCTGTGCCTCTCTCGCTTCCTCGATCGCTTCCATCATCTTCGCCATCAGTTTCTTGGTAGCATTTGCTTTCCCTAAAAAATCCAGCGTGTCCTCAAACAACGCATCTACATCCGTATCCGGATCATCGATATAGGAATCCAGAAGTGCCTTTGTCACTCTCGGATTCTGTCCCTTATTCGCCACATCCAGAAGATCCACCAGGGCATCCGGCTCCCCGTCGATCACCCGGGCGATCATATATCTTGCACCGATATCTTTCTTCACGTCTTTGATGCCGTCCACTGATGTGGATACCATCTTATTGGCATCACGGAGAAAGCTCATGCCAAAATTAAACTGATATACCTGTCCATTTATCGTTAATTCAAACATTTTCTTTTACCTCCACATAAAAAGTGCAGGAGAAATGAATCTCCTGCCTACGCTCCTGTCTTTTCTGTATCTGCGAATACATAGGATGCAATTTCCTGCTGCTCGTCAGATACTGTAGCATATCCGTCTGCACCGGTTCCCTCGATTCCGAAAGTCAGCGACGCTTCCGCATGATCTTCCGCGCTGGATGTTGAACCGAATTCGGTTACATAGCCCTGGAAATACTTTGCCGCAAACTTTCCAACATTATCAGAAGTCCCCGGTTTGTCCAGGTTTACCTCCCAGATCTCTACTTTTTCGGAATCATCCACTGCCTTTTCAAGCTTCGTAATCATCTCGTCACTTTCACTTGAAAAGATTGCGGTTGTGGTGATTTCAGTCTCCAGTGCACCCGGTGTCCTGATCGGCCCGTCTTTCGTCTCTGTCGTATCCGCGTCACGGGACTTCGTCCGTTCGTTCTCCGTTGTAAACGCCAGTGCCGTCGCATCGTCTGTCGCCGTATCTTTCAGGATCCGGTACAGATAAATAATTCTTTTTCCCTGAATTGCACTCATCCTTAACTACCTCCAGTGTTATGAAAATTTAAACTCCACTTCCAGCAGCCCGTGCAGGAGTGGAGTCTTTGTTGTGTTGTCCGGCAGGATCCGCTGATTCACGTTTGCGATCATCCAGCCATATCCAGCCGTATGTTCCAGACCATAACAGATCTTTTTGATATCAAGCAGCATCTTTGACACCGTCCCCCGCTGCCTGGG
>CALXFW010000155.1 GCA_944387685.1 uncultured Oscillospiraceae bacterium | reverse complement strand
ATCCCCTCCAGAACATGGCCTTGCTGGGAGGCCAGCATCAGCGCCGAGCCCAGGAATACCCCCACGCAGGGTGTCCAGCCCACGGAAAAAATCACGCCGAACAGAAAAGCGGAGAAAAAGCCCATGTTCTCCCGGACCCCGCCCTGGCTGCCCCCCTGGAACAGGTTCAGCCGCAGGATGCCCATATAGTTCAGACCGAATAAAATAACCACCCCACCGCAGACCAGGTTCACCCAGGTCTGATATCGGGTCAGAAAGCTGCCCAGGGTGCCCGCCAGGGCCCCCATAGCGGTGAATACCAGCGTAAAGCCAAGCACAAAGCCCAGCACCCCGGTGAGAGTCTTTTTCGTGCTCCGTTCCCCGCCGCCGGCGAAATAGGAAATGTATATCGGCAGCATGGGCAGCAGGCAAGGAGACAGGAATGTGATAATTCCCTCCAAAAAGGAAATCAGATATTGCATAGCGTCCCTCCTTGTGAGTTTTCCCCATTATATATTAAATGAGAATGAATTGCAAATAGAATTTGGATATTCCAAAAAAATTTACAAACAGCGGCGGCACAACATGGTGCCGCCGCTGTTTTGCAAATGAATCCAGAAGGTCAGTCGTTGGTATAATTGTCGAAGTAGCCCTGGATGTGGATGATGGGCGTGCCCTTGTCGCCGGAGCCGGAGGTCAGGTCGCACAGAGAGCCGATCAGGTCCGTCAGGCGGCGGGGGGTAGTACCCTGGGTGGCCATGGTGCCCGCCAGATTGCCGTCCTTGGTGCGGATGGCCTGCTCAATGGCCGCCTTCAGCTCCGCGCCGGACAGGCTGGCGAAGTCGTTGTCCGCCAGGTACTTCAGCTTCAGCTCATTGGGGGTGCCCTCCAATCCGGGGGTGTAGGCCGGGGAAACCACTGGGTCCGCCAGCTCCCAGATCTTGCCCACCGGGTCCTTGAAAGCGCCGTCGCCGTAGACCATGACCTCCACCAGCTTGCCGGTCTTTTCCAGCAGCTTTGCCTGGATGTCCAGCACCAGTCCCTGGCAGTCCCGGGGGAAGAGCTTCACCTTGTCCTCGGTGGACTTGTTGGAGCCCAGCAGGCCGTAGGTCTCATTGCAGCCGCTGCCGTCCACAGGCGCGGTGAGAATATCGTCCAGCCCGCAGACCGTCTCCGCACCGGCAGCCCGGAGAATCCGCTTGGTCCGGGCCCGAGTGTGAATGTCGCAGGTCAGGACCTTCTTGGTGTAGTCCAGGATCACCTTAGGGTTGTTGGCAAAGATTACCTCAACCTGGCAGCCTTCCTCGGCAATCAGCTCCGAGTAGTACTGCACATAGTCAATCAGGGTGAAGGGATGCCGGTTCTCTCCGAACAGCTCCCGGTACCGGGTCAGAGTCAGCACATCGGAATAGGGGTTGATTCCCGCCTCGTCCAGCTTGTCCAGGGATACCAGCTCATTGCCCACCTCGTCGGAAGGGTAACTGAGCATCAGCACAATCTTCTTGCAACCCCGGGCAATGCCCCGCAGGCAGATGGCAAACCGGTTCCGGGACAGAATGGGGAAAATCACGCCCACGGTCTCCCCGCCCAGCTTGGTCCGGACATCGGCGGCAATGGCGTCCACAGAGGCATAATTTCCCTGAGACCGGGCCACCACAGACTCGGTGACCGCCACCACGTCCCGATTGCGCAGGCTGTAGCCTTCGCTTTCCGCAGCGGCCAGGACGCTGTCCACCACGATCTGGGCCAGATCATCGCCCTCCCGGATGATGGGGGCACGGACGCCCCGGGATACGGTTCCCACTTTTCTTTCCATATGTTACCTCATTTCCCCGGCCGGCAAGTTCTGCCGGACAGAATCAAGTTCATTACTTCCCTATTATACGGGACGAACCCGGGTTTTTCAATGGTTTTTTCCAAACCGGATTGAAAAATCCCGGGTTTTTCTCCCTTATTCTTCTTCTGCGGCGAAGAACGCCACCGCCACGGCGCCGGGACCGGCGTGTGTGCCCACCACGCTGCCCACAATGGAGACGGGCAGACTGTCCACCCGGCCCTGCCACAGGGCTGCGCTGTCGGTCATGTATTTCCGCAGCAGCGCATCGCTGAGCCCGGTATAGCCCAGCATCAGAGGCTTGGAAAAATCCACGCCCCCGGCCTTGTCAATCTCCTGAACCAGCAGGTTGTTGCCCTGCTTGGAGCCCCGGGCCTTGCCCAGCATTTTCACCACGCCGTCGGAAATGGCAATCACCGGCTTGATGTTCAGCAGTCCTCCGGCGAACGCCACAGCAGAGGAAATCCGGCCGCCCTTCTTCAGGTACTCCAGGGTATCCAGCAGAGCCAGGAGCCGGATTTTCTCCCGCTTCTGCATCAGCTTCCAGGCAATTTCTTCCGCATCCAGGCCCTTGTCCACCAGGCTCAGGGCATATTCCGTGAGGATGCCGCAGCCGATGGTCACCGTCAGACTGTCCACCACAAACACCTTCCCGGGAAAGTCTGCCGCAGCGATGCTGGCGCTCTGGTAGGTGCCGGAGAGCTTGGAGGAGACGGTGATGCACACCACCGTATCCCCGGCATCCGCCGCCTCCTGAAACGCCTGGGAAAAGGCGTAGGGGGTGGGCTGGCTGGTGGTGGGCAGCACATCCCCCTCCACCAGCATTTCATAAAACTGCTTCGCATCAATGTCCACGCCGGACACATACTGCTTCTCTCCAAAGTGAATGGTCAGAGGGACCACCGCTACCCGTCCGGCAGCCTGCGCCCCCAGGTCGGTGGTGGAATCCACAACAATGCGTACGCTCATATGATCTCCTTATTTACAATAGATTAGATTCGGTTTCGGTTTTCAGTCCATCCTTGCAGATGGTGTGCAGATTGTCCGCGATCATCCCCAGCACATGATAGAAGATTTCCCGCTGGGCATCGTCAAAGCCCTGCCCCGCCTGCTCCACGGCCAAGCGGGCCGTCTCTCCCACGGTTCGGGCCGCCGCCTGCCCCTGCTCCGTCAGGGTCAGATTGGCCCGGTACCGGGAGCCGTTCTGTGTCTGCCGGTGGATCATCCCCGCCTGCTCCAGCTCCGCCAGCGTCCGGGAAATGGCCGCCTTGTCCTTTTCGCAAATCTCACACAGACGGGCGGCGGTAACTCCCTGGGGGAATCGGCTCATGGCCAGCAGGCACTGGGCGTGGGGCCCCTTCAGGCCGTATTTCCCCATTTCCGTCCGCTGAATCTTCTGAATATCGTGGTAAATGCTGGATACCGACGCGGAAATGATCTCATATCTGCTGAGCATTCTGACGCCTCCTTCTTGTTGACTTCTCAACATTCTGAATTATAGCGGATCACCTCCCCTTTGTCAACCGCCATTTCCTCCCCAAAATTTCCAGGGGATTCGGAAGATTTTCGGTTGACAACCCATAGCACCCATGGTATAATCACCGGGATAAATACCAAGCGGCTCGCCGCAGTTCCTGTCTTGCCGCTCCGGCAGGACATTTTTTTAGGAAATAGCAGGAAGGAGACTCTTATGACGGACAAGATTCAGGCTAAGGTTATGACCGGTTCCCTGGGCACTTCCTTTTCTGAAACCATCGGCGCCGCCCTTTCCTCCCCTGGGTTCGCTGTTTTCAATTCTCCTCATTACGTGATTTTTCCCGGCTTTTGTGACGTGCATGTGCATTTCCGAGAGCCGGGTTTTTCATACAAGGAGACCATGAAAACCGGCAGCAAAGCCTCTGCCCGAGGGGGATATACGGCGGTTTGCACCATGCCCAATCTGAACCCGGTGCCGGACACGCTGGAGCATCTGCGCTGCCAGCTGGCGCGCATTGAGGCGGATGCCTGCATTCAGGTCATCCCCTACGGGGCCATCACCATGGGCGAGCAGGGGCAGACCCTGGCGGATCTGGAGGCCATGGCCCCCTATGTGGCGGGCTTCTCCGACGATGGCCGGGGCGTCCAGTCGGAGGACCTGATGCGCCAGGCCATGCTCCGGGCCAAGGCCCTGGGCAAGCCCATTGTGGCCCACTGTGAAGACAATTCCCTGCTCCGGGGCGGCTACATCCACGACGGCGCCTACGCCAAGGCCCACGGTCATCGGGGCATCTGCTCCGAAAGCGAGTGGGGTCCCATAGCCCGGGATCTGAAGCTGGTGAAGGAAACCGGCGTTTCCTACCATGTCTGCCACATCTCCACCAAGGAGAGTGTGGCGCTGATCCGCCAGGCAAAGGCGGAGGGGCTGGATGTAACCTGCGAGACCGGGCCACACTACCTGGTAATGGATGACAGCGACCTGCAGGAGGACGGGCGGTTCAAAATGAATCCTCCCCTGCGAAGCCCGGAGGACCGGGAGGCCCTGGTTCAGGGACTTCTGGACGGCACCATTGACATGATCGCCACCGACCATGCGCCTCACAGCGCCGAGGAAAAGGCAAAGGGCCTGGAAAAGAGCGCTTTCGGGGTGGTGGGCATTGAAACTGCCTTCCCCATCCTCTACACCTGCCTGGTAAAGCCCGGGATTCTGCCCCTGGAGCGGCTGGTGGAGCTGCTGTGCGTCAATCCCAGGAAGCGCTTCGGCATCGGACTCGGACAGGACTTCTGCGTGTGGGATCTGGAGGCTGAGAGCGTCGTTGACCCCGGAGCATTCCTGTCTCTGGGGAAGGCAACCCCCTTCGCAGGCTGGAAGACATTCGGCCGGTGCGTTGCCACCGTCCGGGATGGACGGCTGGTCTACAGCGCCTGATTTGGTTTGTGAACAGATTGTTTTGGATATTTAGGAGGACGTCAACTATGGCAAAGAGAACGGACATCAAGAAAATTCTGATTATTGGCTCCGGCCCCATCGTCATCGGCCAGGCTGCGGAATTTGACTACGCCGGCACCCAGGCCTGTCTGGCACTGAAAGAAGAGGGCTATGAGGTTGTGCTGTGCAACTCCAACCCCGCCACCATTATGACCGACACCGTCATCGCCGACAAGGTCTATATGGAGCCCCTGACCCTGGAGTATATCGCCAAGATCATCCGCTATGAGCGTCCCGACGCCATTGTTCCGGGCATCGGCGGCCAGACCGGCCTGAACCTGGCCATGCAGCTGGAGAAGAAGGGCATTCTGAAAGAGTGCCGGGTAAAGCTGCTGGGCACCTCCAGCGAGTCCATTGAGCGGGCCGAGGACCGGGAACTGTTCAAGGAGCTGTGCCAGTCCATCGGCGAGCCGGTGATTCCCTCGGAAATCACCTACTCCATTGAAGAAGCCAAGCAAGCTGCCAAGCACATCGGCTACCCCGTGGTGCTCCGGCCTGCCTTCACCCTGGGCGGTACCGGCGGCGGTTTCGCCAACAACGAGGAAGAGCTGGTGGAAATCGGCCTGAACGCCTTCCGGCTGTCCCCCGTCCATCAGGTTCTGGTGGAGAAGAGCGTGAAGGGCTACAAGGAAATCGAATTCGAGGTTATGCGGGACAGCAACGACCACGCCATCACCATCTGCGGCATGGAGAACATCGACCCCGTAGGCGTCCACACCGGCGACAGCCTGGTGGTGGCCCCCATCATGACCCTGAGCCCGGAAGATCAGAAGATGCTCAACGACTCCGCCATCAAGATCATCCGGGAGTTGAAGATTGAGGGCGGCTGCAACGTGCAGTTTGCCCTGAACCCCAACTCCTCCGAGTACTTCCTCATCGAGGTCAACCCCCGGGTATCCCGGTCTTCCGCCCTGGCCTCCAAGGCCTCCGGCTACCCCATCGCCCGGGTTACCGCCAAGATCGCCGTGGGTATGGCTCTGGAGGACATCAAGATTGCCAACACCAACGCCGCCTTCGAGCCCAGCCTGGACTATGTCATCGCCAAGCTGCCCCGGTTCCCCTTTGACAAGTTTGCCACCGCGCCCAACACCCTGGGCACCCAGATGAAGGCCACCGGCGAGGTTATGGGCATCGGCTCCAACCTGGAGGAGTGCCTGCTCAAGTCCGTCCGCTCCCTGGAAATCGGCGCCTGCCACTTCCACCTGCCCAAGTTTGACCACAAGACCACCGAGGAGCTGCTGGAGTATATCCGGGAATTCCGGGACGACAACTTCTTCGCCATCGCCGAGCTGCTGCGCCGGGATGTGAGCGTGGAGGAAATCTTCAAGATTACCCAGATCACCCCCTATTTCCTGGAGGCCATCCAGAATATCGTGGCCATGGAGCGCAAGCTGGCCGCCACCCGGGACCTGGATACCTTCAAAGCCGCCAAGGCCATGGGCTTCAGCGACAAGTTCATCGCCAAGCTGTGGGGCGTGAAGGAAATTGAGGTGTTCAACCTGCGCAAGAAGGAGAACATCTTCCCCATCTTCAAGATGGTGGATACCTGCCACACCGGGGCCTATATCCCCTACTTCTACTCCTCCTACACCGGCGAGAACGCCTCCCGGCTGACAAACCGGAAGAAAATCGTGGTTCTGGGCGCCGGCCCCATTCGCATCGGCCAGGGCGTGGAGTTCGACTACTCCACCGTCCATGCCGTCATGACCATCCGCAACGCCGGCTACGAGGCCATTATCATCAACAATAACCCCGAGACCGTTTCCACCGACTATACCACCGCCGACAAGCTGTACTTCGAGCCTCTGACCACAGAGGATGTGATGAACATCATTGAGTTTGAGAAGCCCGACGGCGTCATCGCCTCCCTGGGCGGCCAGACCGCCATCAACCTGGCCCAGCCTCTGACCGACCGGGGCGTGAAGATCATCGGCACCGACTGCGCTGCCATTGACCGGGCGGAGAACCGGGACGCCTTTGAGAAGCTGCTCAAGGAGCTGGACATTCCTCAGCCCAAGGGCCGGGCTGTGACCAACATTCCCGATGGTCTGGATGCCGCCGCGGAAATCGGCTACCCCGTGCTGGTCCGTCCCAGCTTCGTTCTGGGCGGCCGGGCCATGCAGATCGTGGGCAACGAGCTGCAGCTGCGCCACTACCTGCGCACCGCCGTGGAAATCGACGAGGACAAGCCCGTTCTGGTGGACAAGTATATCCAGGGCCGGGAAGTGGAAATCGACGCCATCTGCGACGGCCGGGATGTGTTTGTCCCCGGCATCATGGAGCTGGTGGAGCGCACCGGCGTCCACTCCGGCGACTCCATCTCCGTCTATCCCTCCTTCTCCATCTCCAACAAGGTCAAGGGCATCATTCTCCAGTACGCCAAGAAGCTGGGCCTGGGCATCGGCATTGTGGGTCTTTTCAACATTCAGTTCATTGTGGACAAGGAAGACCGGGTATTCATCATTGAGGTCAATCCCCGCTCCTCCCGCACCGTCCCCTTCCTGAGCAAGGCCACCGGCTACTCCCTGGCGGACATTGCCACCGAGGTCATCCTGGGCAAGTCCCTGAAAGAGCAGGGCTTCTTCGACATCTATCCCGAGGAGAAGAAGCGCTGGTATGTGAAGGCTCCCGTGTTCTCCTTCAACAAGATCCGGGGTCTGGACGCCTACCTGTCCCCCGAAATGAAGTCCACCGGCGAGGCCATCGGCTATGACCGGACCATGACCCGGGCGCTGTACAAGGCCCTCCAGGCCTCCGGGATGCACCTGCAGAACTACGGCACCGTGTTCGCCACCATCGCCAACAAGGACAAGGAGGAGGCCCTGCCCCTGATCCGCCGGTTCTACAAGCTGGGCTTCAACATTGAGGCCACCCTGGGCACCGCCCTGTACCTGAAGCGCAACGGCATCCGCACCCATGTGCTCTCCAAGATCAGCGACGGCAGCGAGGAAATTCCCAACGCCCTGCGTCAGGGCCACATCGCCTACTTCATCAACACCCGGGACCCGGGCGCCAACGAGCGGGACGGCCTGGAGCTGCGTCAGATTGCCACGGAATGCAACGTGACCATGTTTACCGCCCTGGACACCGTCCGGGTGCTGCTGGATGTGCTGGAGGAAACCACCCTGACCATCTCCACCATCGACGCCACGGAAGAAGTCTGATTTCCCGCAGAGAGGAGACGCGATGAAACAGAGTCTATTCTCCATCGTCAGCAATACCCCGCTGACGGATAACGTCTACAAAATGATCCTCTCCGGGGATACCTCCGCCATCACCGCCCCGGGGCAGTTCGTAAACATTCAGCTTTCCGGGAAATTTCTCCGCCGCCCCATCTCCGTATGCGACTATGACGGAGAAACCCTGACCATTATCTACAAAGTGGTGGGCAAGGGCACGGAGCAGATGGCCGCCATGGCTCCCGGAGAAACTCTGGATATCCTCACCGGCCTGGGCAACGGCTATGCCCTTGCCCCCGCCGGGGACCGGCCGGTGCTCCTGGGCGGCGGCGTAGGGGTCCCTCCCCTGTACCACCTGGCCAAGCGGCTGCTGGCCCTGGGCAAGGAGGTCACCGTGGTGCTGGGCTTCAACACCGCCTCGGAAATCTTCTATGAGCAGGAATTCCAGGCCCTGGGCTGCAAGACCTTCGTCACCACCGTAGACGGCAGCTACGGCAAAAAGGGCTTCGTCACCGACGCCCTCCCGGAAAAATACACCTATTTCTACACCTGCGGTCCGGAACCCATGCTGAAAGCCGTGTACCGCGCCACCAACACCTCCGGCCAGATGAGCTTTGAGCAGCGGATGGGCTGCGGATTCGGCGCCTGCATGGGCTGCTCCTGCAAGACCCTTACCGGCAGCAAGCGCATCTGCAAGGAAGGCCCCGTCATGCGGAAGGAGGAGATTCTATGGGAAGCCTGAGCGTCAACCTGTGCGGCATCGAACTGGACAACCCGGTGATTCCCGCCTCCGGTACCTTCGGCTACGGCTATGAATACGCCGAACTGTATGATATCAACGAGCTGGGCACCTTCTCCTTCAAGGGTACCACCAAGGACCCCCGGTTCGGCAACTCCACTCCCCGGATTGCGGAATGCACCAGCGGCATGATCAACGCCGTGGGATTGCAGAATCCCGGGGTGGAGAAGGTTATCTCCGAGGAACTGCCCAAGCTGAAATCCTGCTTTTACAAGCCGGTGATGGCCAATGTCTCCGGCTTCTCCGTGGACGACTACGCCTACACCTGCCGCCTTCTGGATGAACAGGAGCAGGTGGGCTGGCTGGAGGTCAACGTGAGCTGCCCCAATGTCCACGGCGGCGGTATGAGCTTCGGCACCCAGCCGGAGGCGGCGGCAGCGGTCACCCGGGCCGTGAAGGCCGTGACCACCAAGCCCGTAATTATCAAGCTCAGCCCCAATGTCACGGACATTGTCTCCATTGCCAAGGCCTGCGAGGACGCCGGAGCCGACGGCATCAGCCTGATCAACACCATGCTGGGTATGCGCATCGACCTGCGCACCCGCAAGCCCGTCATCGCCAACAAGATGGGCGGCTTCTCCGGTCCTGCCATCTTCCCAGTGGCATTGCGGATGGTGTACCAGGTGGCCAACGCCGTACAGATTCCCGTGGTGGGCATGGGCGGCGTTTCCAGCGCCGAGGACGTAATCGAAATGATGCTGGCGGGCGCCACCGCCGTGGAAGTGGGCGCCGCCAACCTGGTCAACCCCTACATCTGCCGGGATATCATCCGGGACCTGCCCCGGGTGATGGAAAAATACCGCATATCCGCACTGAAAGACATTATAGGAGGCGCGAATTAACATGGGTAAGGACGTAATCATCGCTTGCGACTTTTCTTCCGCTGAAAAAACCTTCGCATTTCTGGACCAGTTCACCGGCAAGAAGCCCTTCGTGAAAATCGGCATGGAGCTGTACTACGCCGAGGGTCCCAGCATCGTCCGGGAGATCAAAGCCCGGGGCCACAAGATTTTCCTGGACCTGAAGCTCCACGACATTCCCAACACGGTGAAAAAAGCCATGGCGGTCCTGTCCAACCTGGACGTGGATATCACCAACCTACACGCTGCCGGTACCACTGCCATGATGCAGGCCGCTGTGGAGGGTCTGACCCGGCCCGACGGCACCCGGCCTCTGCTGATCGCCGTAACCCAGCTGACCTCCACCGACCAGGAGGCTATGGAGCGGGACCTGATGATCCACGCCCCCATTGACGAGGTGGTCATGCACTACGCCGAAACTGCCAAGAACGCCGGTCTGGATGGCATTGTCTGCTCCCCCCTGGAGGCAGGCAAGGTCCACGACCGCTGCGGCAGGAACTTCCTCACCGTCACCCCCGGCGTCCGGTTTGCCGACGGAGATGCCGGTGACCAGAAGCGGGTCATGACCCCCGCCGCCGCCAAGGCCATTGGCTCGGACTACATTGTGGTGGGCCGCCCCATCACCGCCGCCGCAGACCCCGTGGCCGCTTACGAGCGCTGCGTGGCGGAGTTCTGTGACTGAGTTTGACGCAAAGGAGAATAACCATGGAAAGCTACAAAAGAGAGTTTATTCAGTTCCTCCAGGGCGCAGGCGTGCTGAAGTTCGGTGACTTCACCGCCAAGTCCGGCCGGAAGATTCCCTATTTCATCAACGCCGGCGACATCAAGACCGGCACCCAGATTGCCAAGCTGGGCGAGTTCTATGCCAAGGCCTACGCCGCCAAGCTGGGCAAGAAGGCAACAGTTCTCTATGGCCCTGCCTACAAGGGCATTTCCATCGCCGTGTCCGCCTCCATTGCCCTGTCCAAGGAAGGGCTGGACGTTCCCTTCTTCTTCAACCGGAAGGAAGCCAAGGACCACGGTGAGGGCGGTGTGTTCGTGGGCTATGTGCCCAAGGCCGGTGAGGAAGTGGTGATTGTGGAGGACGTGATCACCGCCGGCACCGCCATCCGGGAGAGCATGGGCATCCTGTCCAATCTGGAGGGCGTGAAGGTTGCCGCTGCCTTCGTCATGGTAGACCGGAAGGAAAAAGGTCAGGGTGAAAAATCCGCCATTGCCGAGGTTCAGGAAACCTACGGCTTCCCCGTGTACTCCGTGGTTGACGTGGACGACATCGTGGAATATCTGGAAGAGGACCCCGCCAACGCGGAGAATGTGGCCCGGATTCGGGCCTATCTGGCGGTAAACGGCGCCAAGGCATAACCCTTTTCCCACAAAAAATGACCGTGCAAAAAGCACGGTCATTTTTTGTGGCATCAGCCCAGATACTGGGGTTCGCAGGTGAGATTTACGCCCAGGCGCCGGAAGGTCCGCTCATCCACCGGGGAGAGAATCACCGTGGAGTGAACCTCACATCCCCGGAGCTTGCTCAGCTGCTGCATGGCAAACTCCGCCATGGGGTTGGTGGCGGCGCTGATGGACAGGGCAATCAGCGTCTCATCGGTATGCAGCCGGGGATTCCGGTTGCCCAGGTAGTTCACCTTCAGATGCTGGATGGGGTCCAGGGCCACCGGGGAAATCAGGTGCAAGTCATCCGGCATATGTCCCAGCTTTTTCAGGGCGTTCAGCAGCAGGGCCGAGGAGGCGCCCAGGAGCTCGGAGGTCTTTCCGGTGACGATGGTGCCGTCAGGCAGCTCCATGGCCGCCGCAGCGTCCCCTGTCTCCTGGGCACGGCGCAGAGCCGGGGCAATCACCTTCCGCTCGTCCGGGGATACCCCTGCCTTCTTCATCAGCAGTTCCAGCTTCCGGACGGTTTCCTCTCCCAGCTTTCCCCGTTTCTGCTCCACCAGGGCGCCATAGTACCGGCGGATAATCTCCTGCCGGGAGGCATACCGCACTGCCTCATCGTCTACAATGCAGTTGCCCACCATATTCACGCCCATGTCCGTGGGAGACTTGTAGGGGCACTGGCCCAGGATGGTTTCAAAAATGGCCACCAGCACCGGGAACGCTTCCACATCCCGGTTGTAGTTCACGGTGGTCACACCGTAGGCCTCCAGATGGAAGGGGTCGATCATGTTCACGTCGTTCAAGTCCGCCGTGGCTGCCTCATAGGCCAGATTCACCGGATGCTTCAGCGGCAGATTCCAGATGGGGAAGGTCTCAAATTTGGCGTAACCGGCTGTGATACCCCGCTTGTGCTCGTGGTAGAGCTGGCTCAGGCAGGTGGCCAGCTTGCCGCTGCCAGGGCCGGGGGCAGTCACCACAACCAGCTCCCGGCTGGTCTCAATGTACTCATTTTTCCCGAACCCCTGGTCGCTGACGATGTGCGCGGTGTCGGCGGGATATCCGGCAATGTCATAGTGGTGGTAGACCTTGATTCCCATTCCCTCCAGCCGGGACTGGAAAGCGGTGGCCACAGCCTGCCCATGGAACCGGGTGAGCACCACGCTGGAAACATACAGCCCCAGCTCCCGGAAAATGTCAATCAGCCGGATCACATCCCGGTCATAGGTAATGCCCAGGTCCTCCCGGATTTTGTTCTTTTCAATATCCCCGGCGTTGATGGCAATGACCATCTCCACCTGGTCCTTCAACTGCAAAAGCATCCGCAGCTTGCTGTCCGGCTGGAAGCCCGGCAGCACCCGGGATGCATGATTGTCGTCATACAGCTTTCCGCCGAACTCCAGATACAGCTTTCCGCCGAACTGGGCAATCCGATCCCGGATGTGGGCAGACTGGGTCCGCAGATACTTCTCGTTGTCAAAAGCCGCCTGCATCATGACTGTCTCCTCTTTCCTGAAAATCATTCCCGTTCATTGTACTCGAAATAACGCAAAATAGCAAGAAATTTGACGGAGAAATTTCCGCCGGACAATCGAAAACCCGGCAGCCGAGGCTGCCGGGTTTTTTCATTGAGGCTTTCCAGACCCGCTGATTTTAGCAGGCGAAGCGCTTCTTGCCGATGTAGTATACAGCAGCCAGGGAAGCTACGGACAGGCCAAAGACAGCCACAGTGGTGTAGATGCCGTCACCGGTCTTGGGGTTGGAGGAGTCCGCAGTGCTGCCGGAGGAGGAGCTGGTCTTCTCCTTGACGTTGGTGATCATCACGTTGATGAACACATTGTCCTGCTCCTTCAGGTCGCCGATGTTGGAGAACGTATCCTCCTTGTCGTTGCGATTGAACTTGTCAACCCAGTCACCGGTAGCCTTGTACAGACCGTCATAGGTGATGCCGTTGCTGTCCTTGGAGGCGTAGTAGTTCTGCACCACAGACTTAACCTCGGACAGGGACACAACGCCGTCAGCAGCGATGCCGCTGGTGATGTTGATCCGCTTGGCGGGCGCATCCACCTTGTTATTGGTGTAGATGTTCAGGTAGACATCGTAGTCAAACTTCACGTCCTTGATATAGTAGGCATAGTAGCCGGCAGCCAAGTTCTCGGTGCAGGTTGTTCCGTCAGTCAACTGGGAGCCGTTGCCATTGGCCTCGGTGAACCAGCCCTTGAAGGTGTAGCCAGCCACGGGAGTACCGGCAGGCAGGGAGACAGTCTCGCCAACCACATAGTCAACCTTGGTGGTCTGAGTATTGCCCACATAGCTGTTGATGAAAGAAATGGTCTTGACCGTGGCCTTGTAGATCTGGGTCTCAGAAGCGCCGCACTCACAAAATCTGGTCATCTCACCGTCGGTGGTAGCAGTAGCCTTCTTGGTGATGGTCCAGGAGCCGAAGTTGTGAGCACCGGTAGCAGGAATCTCCACCTCACGAGTGGCCTGGCAGGTGCTGCAGGTTTCAACCGCAATACCAGCCTTACCGCAGGTAGCAGCCTGCTTTACAGAGGTCTGAACCCAATTGTGGTTGGTAGCCGGAAGAATCTCCGTTTCGGGCTCATTGCAAACCGTACAAACTCTGGTCCGATAGCCTTCCTTTTCGCAGGTCGCAGGGGTTTCTTTCCACTCACCCCACTTGTGACCAGTAGCAGGGACAATGTCACCCTTGACCGTACCAGAGCAGCCGGGTTCTTGGCATTCATACACGGTGTAGCCGTCCTCTGTGCACTTGGGAGCCACGACAGAACCAGCCACCCAATTGGTCTTTCCGCAAATCGGACAGGCATCCGAAGGAACAACTGCGGCGCTTGCCATCATGGGAACTGCGGAAACCAGCAGCACAGCTACCAGCATCAGACTCAGCAGCTTTTTACATACCGTTTTCATGTTTCTTTCCTCCTAATGAAATTGTTTTTTCTTTTTTTGAAATGTCCGCCCTTCGCCGCAGC
>CALXFW010000154.1 GCA_944387685.1 uncultured Oscillospiraceae bacterium | reverse complement strand
CCTGGAAGGTAAGTGCCTTGGGCATGGTGATACTTGTCCTCGGAACCACGGTCGATCTTTGTCCATCCAGAAGGGTCAGTCAAAAAGGCAGAGGAATTTACAGCGGTGATATATCCGTTATCATTTGTTTTTACATATACATCGTAATCCATAAATCCTCCTTACAAATCGGCAGAAATATCTATATAGTTGTCGGTGCTGGTGGTGACAATCAGATATGCCGCTCCAGCTATAAATCCACTGCCTCTTTCTGTTAAACGTGCCAAACCAGGGTAATAGTTGGTCACTTCAATTGTCACTGGATCTATCGTTTCTGAACCCATCAATGCCTTTGCAGATATGGAAATATTGATTGTAGGTTTCAATATCCTCATCCCAGATACATCCAGCATATAAGCCATGCTTGTTTCGTTACGAGCGAGCATGAAAAACACCACTTGATTCGTTTCCGGATAGGAGAGTCTGCGGTAAAATCTCTGACACTCGGCAAATTCCACCGCATATCCTTTCGGACGATAGCCCGGTACCGTGTCCGCCGAATAGGTTCCCTGGTACAGCGCTGCCCAGGCGATGACGCCGCCGGAGGAGGTGATGGTGACGGCCCCGTCGCTGTAGGAAATGCTGGCCTGTCCGGAGGCCATTCCCACAAAAGCGCTCACCGGTCCGGTGGGCAGGTGTTCCAGCTTCTGGTTAATGGTTCCGTTCAGCTGCAATCCCCCCTCCTGCTGGCTGACACTGCCGTTGGTCAGAATCCACCGGTCAATGGCATATGCCTGGTTGCCATGGTTTCCGCCGATGCCCGCCTGGGCCACCGGATTGGTAAAATCCGAATTGTCCAGCAGATTGCTGGGCGAGGCTTTGCGGAACAAATTCTGTACTTCTTCCGGCTCTGCTGCCCCCACATCCGCCGGGGTAAGGGTCACATTTCCCGTTTCATCCGGCTCCACGCCGTTGACCGATACTATTCTTCCATTCACCCCTTGGTAGGCCACACTGTAGTCGACAATGGGTTCCTGTCCGGACCAGAGTTTGGTCCGTCTGGTCCAAAGATAGCTGCCCTGGGGTGTCTGAGGAATTGTGCTGAGCCAATCTCCCTCCGGGGGCGTCTGGCCGGACGAGGCGGTCTGGTATTCCACCCTGTCTTCCAGAAGGAGAACGGATTGCCCGTCAAATTCCCCGCTCTCCTTTGCCTGTCTCAGGTGTTCATCCAGCTGATCCTCCAGCCATTGCAGCCGGATGTAGTCCGCCGACTCCTGAGCGCCGGAGAAGGGGTCTTCCTCCACCGCCACGGTAAAGGGGAAGGTGGTGAGTTGGTTCAGGTTTTCATCGAAGAATACGATTCCGGCCTGAATCTTTCCCGGCACGGTGAGCATCTGCTGGGTCAGCGCCAGAGTCACAGTGGGGCCGGAGATCTCCAGCGCCGGCGTCCCGTCCGCCAGCTTGTCGTAGAGTCCCTTGGTCTGGTCCGGCTTCCGGTAAACCACCGCCGCAGTGGCCCCGGGGGGAATTTTCCAGGGCTTACCGTCGCTGAGCAGAAGGGCCTTGACCAGACGGGTCTCGCTGTCGTTCTGGATGGCCTGGACCAGGGCGGCGTAGTTGTGCCGACACAGATCCAGCTTGATTTTTACAATGGTTTTCATAAAGCATCCCTCCATAAGTAGTCCCAAATCCCGATCTGTCAAGCGGAATTTGTCGTCCCCTGGAAAGGCAAAAACAGCGGCTCCCCAGCCAATGGCCGGGCAGCCGCTGTTATATTATTGCACCAGGAAGCAGCGCTTCATGGCCGCTTTAAGGGAGGGAAGTTTTTTGCGAATTACGTCTGCCAGATACATCACAACAAATGCCGTCAGTACAGAACATCCAACATACCACATCAACATATAGCGGTATCGCATTCCCTCCGGCAGTATCTGGGACATATACAGGCAATAAAAGGCATGGGACAGATAAATCGGCAGACTGAATTTCCCCAGAAAGGCAACCAGCTTGTTGCGATAGATCTCCACATCCAAGCATTGGCCGCTAAATGCCAAAACTACTGCAGCCCATAAAACCGCCAGCATGAAAAAATCCTTGTCACAAAGGGGATTCCACATGTAAACCATGATGACGATCCAGCACAGCCACTTCAGTGCGGTGAGCAGAGTCTTGCCCAATCTAGAAAACTGCATTCCCTTCAGCCATCGCACTACGAAGAACGCTTCTGCGCCCAGGCACAGTTCGGCAATGGCCCGTACATTTCCCTTGTATGTCCACCCCGTCCATCTAGATGGGCTGCGTAGATGACCATACTTCATGTTCAGGTACCCCAGTAACACAAGGGCAGCAAAAGGCATAATAATTGTCCGCATCATCTTGGGGTATTTTCTGTTAAGCGGGTACAGAATCAACATCCCCAGCAGCATGGCCTGCACATACCAAATGACAGAGTTCATGTTGTTTTCACCCAGTCCCACACGAGTCAGGAAGGTAAGCTCGAAAAAGCTTTCCGACAGCAGTTTCTCTACCTCATCCCAGGACAGCGCTCTGCTGAACCATTGGAAGGTAAATCCGATAGCAGCAGAAACAAAAAATTCCGGGTACACAGCTCCTGCTTTTTTCTTTAAAAAAAGTAATGTTTCTCTTCCCAAATCATCCGTGTGAATACTGGCCATCTTCTCCAGAGACGCCATCATTAGATAACCGGAAACTAGGAAGAAAAACTCAACACCAAAAGCGGCACCGGGAAACAGCAAATTTTCCCCCAGCAGATATTCTGCATGTCGAAACAAAATCATTACGCTGAACAGGAAACGGAATAATTCAATTTCCATCACTCGCCCTGACATTTTTTTGTCCATTTGTATCTCCTTTACACTATGTTCTTCATTGGGTAGGCCTGTTTTCGGTCATGCCCCACCGGTCTTAGCATCTTTCATACTCAAAATCAGCCGCCGGAACATCTCCTCCAGCCCGACCTCTGCCTGCCAGCCCAGGGACTGGAGTTTCCGGCTGTCCAGACAAATGACCATCTCCGGATTATACCCGAAGGAAGCCAGATTTTCCGGCGTGTCAAACCGGAGCTGGATGCCCTGTTCCGGCACAAGGCCGCACACCAGCTGGGCCATTTCCCGGATGGAAACCGCTGTGTCCATATTGGTCACGTTGTAGGCCTCCCCCGGCTTGCCCCGGAGCAGGATGTACAGCAAAGCATTCACTGCATCCCGGGTGTAGCAGTAGCTGCGCACCGTATTGCCCGCTGTGTGCAGCACAATGTCCCGGCCTTCAATGGCGCACCGGGCGAATTCCGCAAACACCCGCCCATCCTGGTAAGCTACCCCGGGCCCAAACGTCTGGGAAAGACGGGCCACCTTTACCGGGACAGCGTACTCTGAGGCAAAACCGGCGCACAGGCATTCCGCCATCCGCTTTCCCTCGGAATAGCTGCTGCGCACCTGAAGGGGGTCCAGATAGCCGC
>CALXFW010000153.1 GCA_944387685.1 uncultured Oscillospiraceae bacterium | reverse complement strand
GAACATACCCCTCCGGCAGGGAGGCGGTGAAGGTCTGGGTATTCAAGTCATAGGCCCAGGACACAGGGATGTTCTGCCCGTTGGCTGTGATGCTCTTGGGCAGGGTGTCCGTTACCCCCGCCAGACTCGCCTCCGTCACGGCAGCGGGCAGGTACAGCTTGCCGTCCTCCGGATTCAGCGCTCCCAGGCTATCTACCCAGGACCATTCCGTGATGGTGGTTACCTGGGGCGTCTCCGGCTCCTCGACGGTTTCTGTTCCGGTACAGCCGCTGGGGTCAGCGGCGCACACCGGGCATTCCTCGTTCACCGAACCTTCGGCGCACTTGGTTTCGCAGATACACTGGGCCGATTCGTTGGCTGCTGCGCTGCAGATTTCGCAGACGAAGGTGCAGGGGGTTCCCTCTGCTGCGGGAACATACCCACAGGTTTCGTCATGCTGGTGCTTGCAGTCCAATGCAGTTGTGATGCAGCCGGTGTCTGCACTGCACACATGGGTGCAGGCAGCAGGGTCCTCCAAGTCGCCGCAGCTTTCGTCGTGGGTATGGACGCACTGGGTCACGGAAGAATAGCACTCCTCGTCGTGTTCATGGGAGCAGGGAGAACCCGGCGTTCCCTCAATGTAGCCGCATTCGGCGGTGTGTTCGCTGTGATGTTCACACAGCCCGGTTTCCGTGGCCAATGCCCCCACCGGCACCAGGGACAGCACCAGGGCCGCCGCCATCAGCAGGCTTATCATTCTCTTCATGGTCTTACCTCCATTTTGGGGTTGAAAAAAGCTTGAATCCAGGGTGATCTGCACAATCTCCCTTATTATCCATTATAACCCATTCGGGCTGGAATTGCAATGCTTTTTCGTCACAGCAGAAACCGGAGACGGAACTTCCCGTCTCCGCCTGTCTGCCCCAAATGGGAGCGGAGTCCCGCCGTTTCCGCGGTAATCGGTGCACAATTCCACAATCAGCCGTTTTCCTTCATCCGGCGCTGGACTTCTTCCTCCGTAACGAACCCGTTGGCTGCACCGCTTACGGTGATTTTGCAGGCCGCAAACATCTGGGCGCAGTTCAGCGCATCGACCGCACACCACCCCTTCCCGTAAAAGTGCAGGAAGGCGCTGAACAGCGCATCCCCTGCCCCCACGGTATTGACCACCTCGCCTGCAAAGGCTGGGGGCAACTCCAGGATGCTGTCTGTCTTCCGCTGGTAAAGAGCCGCTCCCCGGCTTCCCCGGCCCATCACCAGGATTTCACAGCCGTAGGTATGGGCGAGCTGCCAGAGGAAGGCGCGGTAGTCCTCCCCCACCCCTTCGTCGCTCAGGAACAGAATGTCTGCACACTCCAAAAACTCCCGGTTATAATCATCATAGAGGTTGGTCAGCACATGGACGTCCGTGGCAATCGGCTTTCCAGCTTCCTTCGCCATGTGCAGCAAGGGCCGGTTGAAATTGATGTTGCAGGCCGCCACCAGGTCCACCCCCTCCAGGAAATCCGGAGAAAAGGGGTATGCCGTTTCCTGGATGTCCTTCAGGTCGCAGTAAATCTGCCGACGTCCCTGGGGGTCATACAGCACCACGGAGCCGGGAGTCTGCTTCAGAGACGGGCGTATCCAATCCGTGGAAATGGACAGGCCCTCCAGGGTATCCCGGATGTAGGCCGCAGGAAAATCCTCCCCCACCATGGAGACAAGGCGCACCGTATCCCCCAGAGTCACCAGCGCCTTGGCAAGATTGAAGGCCACCCCGGAGACCGCTGTATTCACGCCAAAAAAGGGATAGTCAATGGGATAATACGCCACGGGAAATCCCCGGACCGCTGCGGTGGTCTCCGTATTCACCAGACCGCTTACCAGAATATTCATGTTCCATTCCTCCTTGGGGCGCTATGCCGCAAGGCTTTTGCAGAGCAGCCGCTGCCTCCCGGGCAGCGTGTTTCCCCCTGCCGCTTTTCCCCGGCTTCATTGTACCACAAGGCAGTGTCCTGTCAATCCAAAATGCCCCGCCATGGAATACCGGCATGGCGGGGCACAATCTATGGATTTCTGTCCGAAGACGTTTATTCTGCACGGGTGACCGGCCCGTTGTCTGTCAATTCCCGGGTATGGGAAAGAATCACCGGCTCGGGGAATTCCAGCCCCGCCGCAATCGCCGTGTTGGTATCGTCCGAGTCCGCAAGGAACACCTTCCTCCGGACGGTATAGTAGGTCGTCCCCAGAGCTCCCTCCTGGCTGCGGACCAGCCAGACATAGTTGCCTCCCGCTTCCCGGGACACCGCTTCATTGGGAACCAAGGTGTCATATTCCGCCGAGATTTTTTGGATGGAGACGGAAACCGCCTCCTGATTCCGGAAATCCGGGGATTCCCAGGTCAGGGTAATGTATGCACAGTCCTGGGAAAATTCCACATCCGTAACTTCCGCCTCCGCCTGAGCACCGGAGGAAAGGGATGTGACGGACACCCGGTCTCCCGGCGCCACGAAATTCCCCTCCGCCTCCGGGCAAGCCAGACGGCAGGTAAATGCCTCCTGACTGAGAGCCAGGGTGGCGACCTTCTCTCCCCTGGAAACGGGCTGTCCCCGCTCTTTCTCCAGGGAACTGACCACCCCATTGTCATCTGCCGTCACCCCTTCCCCGGAATACAGCCGCAGCACCGCTGCACCCGGGGTTATCTGCTCCCCCTCCTGCACCAGGACCGTCTCCACCTTCCCGTCGGACATGGCGTAAACGCCCACCGTTTCGGCATATTCCGCCACGCCGCTTTCCGTCAATTCCTTGGACAGGACCCCTGCATGGGGCAGCGCTGCCGTCACCTGAGGAATCGACTGGGTATAAATGGTTTTGGAGCAGAACAGTATCACCGCCATTGCGGCAAGATAAATCCACAGCACCTTTCTCATCCATTCTTTGTTCACCGTCATAAAAGTCCTTCCCTCCTCATTTCAATGCGGAGAGTTGAATGCCCTCCTCAAAGGCGTCCTGCTCGTACAGGAACAGCCACACCACCGGCGGCATATAAAACACGGACGCCGCAAAGATCAGGCCCATGTTTCCCTGGCTGATGTCGGACAGGGTCACCGACAGCGGCTCCAGGGAGGCATCCTTCAGGAAAATCAGCGGCTGCTCCACCATCGCCCAGCAATCTGCAAATCCCAGAATCAGCACTGCCGCCAGGGCGCTTCTGCACATGGGCAGGACAATTCTGGAAACAGCTGCCAGTGATTGCATCCATCCAGCATGGCGGCCTCCCGGACGCTGTCCGGGATTCCCTTCATGCCCTGCCGCAGGATGAACACCGGAAGGGGTGAAAATCCCAGGGGCAGAATGATAGACCAGTGGGTGTTCAGCAAATTCAGCTGATCCGCAGTCAGATAGTTCGCCACCAGCGTTGCCTGGAACGGCAGCACCATCAGCACAATGTAACCGCAGAACAGCGGCTCCCGCCAGGGGGATTTCCAGATGGTAAAGCCATAGGCCGCCGTTGCGCCCAGCACCAGCTGCATGGCAGCGGTGGGCAGGGTGAGCTTCAGAGAGTTCAGGAACAAATCCAGGTACATCGGGGATTGGAACAGAAGAGTATCGTACTGCCCCAGGGAAATTTTATCCGGTATCAACGCGTATTCCACATAGTGGACATTTCCCTGCAGCGCCCAGTCAAAGGCGTCATATTCGTCCCGGTAATGGCGCAGGACCTCCCCCGGAGACATAAAGGAATTGGTGAATATAATCAGCAGGGGCAAAACATAGATCAGAGCAGAGGCCAGCAGCACCGCCAGAACAATCCGCCTGGTGGATTTTTTGCGAAGCGTCATGGTCAGCCCTCCTTCAAATCGGTCCGACGGTCCAGCAGGAAAAAGCCCAGGATCAGCAGAGTAATCAGCAGCACAATCAGGAACGATGCCGCCGTCAGATTCTGGTAGTCCAGCTTGTCAAACTGATTGTTCATGCAGTGCTGCAGCATATAGATGTTCTCCTGCGGGTACTGCCCGCAGAGCATATACAGTTCCCGGAACACCTTGAGGACATTCAGATAGTAATTCTCCGAATCCAGCGGGATTTCCTGCCGCAGGTCCAGCAGCTTGCCGCTGTCTGCCAACTTGACCCAGGACAGCGGCGATACGTCCACAATGTCGTCCGATACGCCGCCCATCAGTTCCGTCAGGACAATATCCCGATATTTGGACTTGCTGTATCCATTCTGCGCGCCGACCTCGTGAATGATGATGGTCGTTCCCGGATGGGACTGTTCGTATTTCCGGGCGGCGAGCTTCAGGAATCCTGTCTCGCTGTCGGAATAGGCCGTAACGGTCAGTTCTCCCGGAATGACATCATAGTGGTTGCATGCACCGGCATCCTGATTATCCTGGGCGACCGGGACAGGCTGGTCAAAGGGGATGCCGGAGGTCTGTTCCGGCATTGTCTGCTCCTCCATTTCCTGCGCTGCCGTAGCCAGAATATTGGTTTCCGGTTCCTGGGTTTTGGATTTTCCGCCGCAGCCGGTGAGAATCACCGCCAGCAGCAGGAATAACGAAAAATAGCGTTTCATAACCATTCTCCTTTGTTTGTTTATTTTCTTTGCTGCAATCAAGATAACACGGGAATCTGTATTTGCCCTGGAGTTTATCTGTAGTTTGTCTGTAGCAGCAAAAAATCCACGGGGAAATCCCCGTGGATTTGATCAAAGGTCGATATGAAACAGCACACCCTCCGGCGTGTTGCGCAATTGGTAGGTCAGGCTCAGTGCTTCCAGGGTCTTCGCCACCAGCGTCAGGTCCAGACCGCTGTGGCCGTCCTTACGGCTTCTGGCCTTATCCACCCGATAAAAGGGTTCTGTCAGCCGGGCCAAATCCGCCTCATCAATGTGTGCGCCGGTATTCAGAATATTCAGCCCGTTCTCCCAATACACCCGCACTTCGCCGCCTCTGGGCGTGTTCTGCACCGCGTTGGCCAGCAGATTGGAAATTGCCCTGCCAAGCATCGCCGGGGCTGTGATCACCTGCAGCTCCTGTGGAACTGCATTGCGCGGGAGAATCCCCTCCGCCCTGGTCAGGGGTTCATACACGGCCAAAATGGGCAGAAGCAATTGGTACAGATTCGTCCGGGTCTGCTCCGGCGCAATTCCCCCCTGGCTGAGTTTCACGATTTCCAATATTTCCGACACCACATTTGCCTGCACTCCCTGAAGCTTCAGGCATTCCTTCAGGTATTTTCCGGTGTCGGCATAGTCCCCCACTCCCGCCAGCATGGCCTCCAGCAATGCTCTGGTGGCGGCAATGGGGGTCTTCAGTTCATGGGAGGCCGCAGTGAAAAAATACTGCTGAGACTCGGCTGCCTCGTCCTTCTTTGCCAGCTCCGCCTGCAGCTTCCGATACATTCCATGGACATCCCGGGCCAATGCGCCCAGCTCATCCCCGGATTCCGGAGGGGGCGGCACTTCCTCCAGCCGGGCCATTTTCCGGGTATTCTCCGCCAACCGCTGGATGGGCCTGACAATTCGCCGGGCAAATGCGTAGGAGCCGGCGATACAGCACAAAAAACCGCCAATGCCACGGCAACGGCCTGCAGCATCCACTCCCGGTAATCCCCCACAAGCACATCCTCCCGGTTTGCGTGCAGGACATACTGTCGGTCAAGAGGCAGCGTAATATGGCGCGGAGAGGTCTCCAGAGCCACCTCCGCCGCATCCCTGCTCTGATACAGGATTGTCCCCTCCTGATCGGTGATGTAAAAGGGGAAAGATTGGCGGAAATCAAACAATTCCGCCGCTCTTTGAAACCCTTCTCCCGGATAAAGCTCGGAAAACTGCTCGTTGAATGTTACTGCTACCCGGTACATCCGCGCCTGGGAGCGGTATCGAAACAGCTGTGGAAGCAGTACCGCCGCCGTCATTCCCACCAGAAGTATGGCAAACAAAGCGGTATAGAGAAACACCCTGCCAAACAGGCTCTGCCGTCGCTTCATTTGTGAGGCTCCTCAATCCGGTAGCCCACCCCCCGGACCGTGCGTATGATGTTCCTGGGCAGCTTGGCCCGCAGATTCTTGATATGGGTATGCACCGTCGCCCCGTTTCCGTCAAAATCATATCCCCACACCCGGGAGAGGATTGCCTCATGGGTCAGCGTCCTGCCCTGATTGTGAGTCAGCAGCAGCAGAATCTCAAATTCCTTTACGGTCAGGGGCAATTCCTGCCCCTGACAGACCACCCGCATCTCCTTGGGATAGAGGGTCAAATCCTCCCAGGTGATCTCCTTGGACAGTGCGCCGCTGCGTCGGAGCAGGGCCTCCACCCGTTTCAAAAGCAGCCGGATTGGAAAGGGTTTGGTGATATAGTCGTCCGCCTGTTCATCAAAAGCCTGTATCTGGCTGCCCTCATCAGATAAAGCGGACATCATCAGTACCGGAGCGCTGCTGTGCCGGCGAAATTCCCGGAGCAGCTCATGCCCATTCATTCCAGGCAGCAAAATATCAAAAATTGCCAGCTGAAATGCCTGGTCAAAGAACATCCGGCAGGCTTCGTCTCCATCCAGGCACAAATCCACATGGTAGCCTGCATCCTCCAGAAATGCCTTGACCGTCCCGGCTATTATATTGTCATCCTCCGCCAGCAAAATCCGAATCGCCATCGCGCTTCCCCCTTTTAAGGGTATCCTACCACAAAGGCAACGGCAAATCAAGGTGCCCGCCCAGACTGTCAGGCGAAATTCCGGTACTCTCTGTTTCTTAGTTCAAAAGTATTCGAAAAGCAGCTGAAATCTGATGATTTCTGTCGTTTGGGCCTGGGGCCCAGGGCACAAACTAAATGCCTCCTGAACCGTGCGGCCCTTTTTAGGGTGAAAATGTGTGAAAATTACGCAATTTTACTGGACGTGCTGTAATGCAACAGGCGGAATATTTCTAACATATAGACTGCAATTTTCCGTATTTTGCACTGTGTAAATTTCTTTTCCCAGTATTTTTTCAAGCAAGCCTATCAGGCGTGTTCAATAAGACATGGATGCCTGTAAAGTGCGGATGTACCTAAGAAACGCCCTTCCAGTACCACCATTTCAAACACAAAAAACTGCATTGCTCAAGAAAATATTAATAATTTTGAATGTGGATATAGGAAATGGAGTGTGATATCATATTCGAAAGAAAAAAACATTTTCATGAAAGCACCTTGGCAAGATATGCCTGCAGAAATACATTTCTGTGTTCCTTGGTTTTTCCAATACAGCGCATGAACAGGCTGCAGTTGATTGCAGTCGGGTATCCCATAGAAAGGAATGGATATCGATGAAACAGAAAAAGATACTTTCCATAATCCTGGCAGTCCTGATGTTAAGTGGGTGCGGCCGTAAGCAAGCAGAAGCAACTCCGAGTACACAGCCTGTTCTGCCGGCGGAGACAACGCCTTTGCCTGCTCCGGAAAGGGAACCGGAAACTTCGGAACTGACACAAAAGTGGGATTCTGAGAAGATTTGCCTGCATCTGCGGCCCACCGGGATTATCACAGAGGGAGAAGACTGCCGCTACTACATTCCGCAAGATCAGAGTATATGGCTGGAAGCTTTTGAATCCGCTGCATCTTCCAAAATTCCCGAAGAATATTGGCAGTCGGAGGATAGGAGCACCGGGGTTTGGCTTCGATATCAAGATGAATGGTGGCGATTCCTGGAAAGCGGAGATATTCTTACGCTGTCCCATGAGAGAATTTCAGGAAAGCACTGCCAGGAATTGACGGACCTTGTAGAGAATGCCTTAGATTCTTTAGGGCTAACCCAGCCAGTAAGACCGGAGCAAATCCATGACTTGTGCCAGGCAACGCTGGAGTGGAAGGGAAGCCATACTCTCACAGACCCAGTAAAATTAACCCAGCTGGAACAGATGCTTTCCGGATCACAGGAACTCCCTGCCGGAGCAAGCTGTGGATTTGCAGCGTTATTGACTTTGGAACGGAAGGATGGCACGGAGCTGACATTGTCCATCGCCACGGATGACTGTGGAACATGGTTGAGTCAAGGCGGTTTTTACGAGTATAGTCGGGACGGGAACGTGGATTTCTATGCGCTATTTGAGGTTCAGAATGCCCCGAAACCAACCCAGCCGGATACGCCTGCATCGCCGGTTCCCTGGGAGCCGGATGGGTCGGCTCTTGTGCGGATTTCTGACTACATACCTGGTGTGATTCAAGATATTCGCTGTGCCACAGATAATAACTTCACGGGAAAAACCATATATTCTTTCAACGATGCTTACCTCCGCTATGGCACAGTTAAAAAACTCCAGGCAGTAAGTCAGGTGTTGGCAGAGCAGGGATATTCTCTTGTCATATGGGATGCTTTTCGTCCGGTGTCCGCTCAGCAAACCCTATGGAATATATGTCCGGATCCTGCATATGTCTCCCATCCTGTCACCGGTAACCGGAATCACTGCCGTGGCAATGCGATTGATGTTACATTGGCAGACGCACAGGGCAATCTTCTGGAGATGCCTTCAGAGTTTGATGACTTTACTCCTCAGGCGGATCGGGATTATTCAGACTGTACGCCGGAGGCTGCCGCCAATGCGCTGCTTTTGCAAGATATTATGGAGGAACAGGGGTTCAGCGGATATGAAAAGGAGTGGTGGCATTTCGCAGATTCCACTGACTATCCAGTGGATGAGGACTTTGAACCTTTAACTCCGTCCCGGTGGTTCGCAGATTGCAACGAGTACATTACGCTCCGCCGCGAACCCAGTACCAGCGCCGAAGCCATATGTCGAATTCCCGCAGGCGGAGAAATGACGATGCTGGCACATTACGCTGAATTTGCATATGTGACTTATCAGGATAAAGCCGGCTATGTCCTCCGGTCATACTTGGCGTCTTTGGATGAAGTGGGCTCAGAACGGAGCAGCGGAGTATTGGAAAGCTAAAAAATATACCGACATGGAGACCTTACCATTCGGAACGGGAGCTCAAAAAGCCGGGCCTCCTTTTGGAAGTCCGGCTCTTTATGTGGAGTCCATAGATATCCCCTTTCTCTTATCAATAAGGTTCCTTTACTGGCATAGACAGCAAATCGTCCGCATTGGTCACGGCAGTCTCCCTTTGAGAGACTGCCGTTTCCTATTCCTCGTTATTGTACCAAACTGATAACCATAAAAATAAGGAATGGACAGCCTTCTCATTGAAAGCAACCAACTTATTCTGCTAAGCAGATGGTGAACCAGCGCAGTTTCTCTCGCTGCATCCTGCTGAAAATTTCTTTTATTCGCCAATAGCAACAGCCAGTTGCTTGTGAAAAACAGCAAGGCAAGTTATAATGACAGCAGAATACATTTCAGGAGGAATGGACATGGAAACACGAGAGATTTTGAAAAGCCTGCGGGAAAAGCACAGCCTGACACAGGAACAATTCGCCCAGCGTCTCCATGTGACAAGGCAAGCGGTCAGTCGGTGGGAAACTGGTGAAACCCAGCCAAATACAGAAACATTAAAACTACTGTCCCGGGAATTTTCCGTATCCATCAACACCCTGCTCGGCACTCCCCAGCAGCTTGTCTGTCAGTGCTGCGGAATGCCACTGAATGAAGATTCCTTGATCAGTCGGGAGCCTGACGGCAGCTTCAACGAGGACTACTGCAAATGGTGTTATTCAGATGGGCATTTCGTATATCCATCGAAAGATATATTGCTGGATTATCTGGCCGCCCATATGCCAAACCCGGAGCAGCTGGACAATGAAACCAGACGTGTGCAGTTTGACGCCTATCTGTCCCAGCTGAAGCATTGGAAGTAATCGATCTGCGGTATAATCGCCCCCTATCCCTATTCTTTCTCCCCAGCCAAAGAAAAACCAGGCCCGGAAATTCTTCTTTGTTCCGGGTCTGGTTTTGTTTTCATATCGGCAGCACACTCGTGGATAGAAATCCCGCACTCTGCCATTGTTCTTTCCGCTTTCTTCCTGAACTATCCTTTTTCTGCTCTAGCACCGTCCCAATCAGCCGATCAGCTTAGTCTGCCAAGAACAGCCATGCGCTTAATGGAACTCTTGGAGGGACCGGCTATTGCCACAGGTCAGGGCAGTTTCAAGAAGGTATTGGCCCAATGGAATTCAGGCAAAGTCTTGGATGAATCTGAAATCAGTACACTGTCAACGCCCAAAATACAACGCGCATTCTTTCCCTTACGCACCTCAAAGACTGTTTTCGATTGCGCCGGGAAGCAAATTGTAAATGGAACCGTTCATTTTCTTTTCAAAGTCTGCTTTGATTTCCAGCACTTTCTTCCAGCGGTCAACTGTATAAGGATGGACACCATACCGGATCGTCACGTCCACAAAACGCTTTTCCAGAATACAGAAGCCAGTGGGCAATGCCAGCGCATCACACAACTGCACGAGACGGTCATAGTCATCATAGGACGCATTCTGAATGAACTTTTCCATAAAACAATAATCTTCTTCCGTAACATCAAAAGTTCCAATAGAAGAATGAATGTCCTGAATCATGAAAGCGTGAGAGATGCAGATTTGTGCCGCCTTTTCCCATCCTCGTTCCATACAGAAACGGTATCCGGCAATCAGATGGCGCTCAGAACTCACCCCGGCATATCTTCCGATGTCATGCAGCAACCCGAAGCAATAGGCTTGTTCTGCGGCAAGCCCCCTGCATTGAGCGGCTATATTCTTGCAGGCTTGGGCTACAAAACGGGAATGCGCGATCCAGTTCCCCGGATTCTGCTGCCCGGCCCATACCAATGCAGCTTCTGCTGTGCTGCAATTCAGCTCCAAGGGAATCCCCCTTTCCTAAAATAAGAGAGCTCAGCCGCAAGGCGGTAGTACCTAGCATTACGCGCAAAATAGGTCTGGCTCCGGCAGAAATTCATGCAATACAGGTTTTGCACAGCAGGATCACCCCAGATGTCCGTCCCACGCAAAGTCCTCCTTCAGCTTGACCATTGGAAGGTTTGGGGTGGGAGCTCACCGTGCAGCTCCAGGCTGGACCGGTTCCAGGGCGGAAACCCGGATACCGGTGCTGCGCATCTGACTGCGCAGTTCTGTCACATCACCGTGGAAAATAGCTCCGGGCATACCACAGCACAGGCCCGCTTCTATGTTGGCGGGGCTGTCGTCCACGAAGAAACACTCCGGGGCCTCCAAAGAAAACCTTTCACAAAGCAGCCGGTAGATTTCCAGCTGGGGCTTCATCAGATGGACGTCTGCAGAAATCAGAGTACCATCGAAGAATTGGCTGGCAGGAACCCGGGGCCAGTATTCATGCTGCCGCCGGCTGGCGTTGGAGAGCAGGTAGATTCCGTAGCCGTTTTCCTTCAGCTCCTGAATCAGCTCGTACATTCCCGGAATCGGGAGCAAAGGCTCATCCCATTGGGTGATCAGGCACCGTGCTGCCTGGTGCAGCCGCCGGGGAATCCGGGGCAGAATGGATGCCGCCGCCTCCTCCTCGGTTTTGGACCCCCGGTCCATCTGCATCCATTCCAGAGAACGGAAAACCTGATTCCAGATCAGTTCCTCGTCCTCCGGGGCGATGCCCTGACGGCGGATAAAATACCGCCCGTCAAACCGGATAAGCACCTGCCCCATATCAAAGACAATCTGTCGGATCATTCAGACAATCTTCACCTTTCCCCTCGTCAGCCGGAATACAATAATCAACGAAAGCGCCGTGGACAGGGTCAGAATGGTGGCCAGGGCTGCGGCGGTGCCGTCGGACATCCGGGTGACCTCCTGGTAAATGGCCACGGCAATGGTGGAGGTCTTGCCGCTGTAGAGCATGATGGAGCTGGACAGCTCGTTGATACAGGTAATCCAGCTGAGCACTGCACCGGACATAATGCCGGGCAGCATCATCCGGGCAGTGACGGTAAAGAAGGTCTTCATGGGAGAGACACCCAGATTGATAGATGCCTCCTCAATGAAGGGGTCCATCTGGTATAGGAAGGCGCTGCCGGAACGAACGGTATAGGGCAGCTTGCGGATGATGTAGGAGATGATCATTATGGCCGCTGTGCCGACCAAGACAATGGGCTTGCGATTGAAGGCGATGATCAGTCCGATACCCAGAACAGAACCGGGAATCACATAGGGGAACATGATCAGCGTGTCGATGATCGATGCCACCTTCCCCTTCTTGCGGACCAGCACGTAGGACACCAGGATGCCCACCACCACGATAAAGACAATGGCAACCAGGGAGAACACATAGGTATTGCGGATATTGGTTCCCAAACGGGAGGCAATCAGCCGGTAGTTGTTGAAGTTGATGCCCTTGACCATGCCCGAGAAGCTGCGCTCCACAAAGGACTGGCAGATGACCACGATCTGGGGCAGCATGGCCAGAAATACCACGATGTAAACCGGCGCCGATACGGCGAAACGCTTCACACCCTTGAGCTTGGTCTCCTGGGGCGGGCGCAGAGAGCTCATCATGTAGTTCTTCTTGTCCACCACCAGCTTCTGGAAGGTCAGCACCAGCATGGAGCAGGCCACGATGATCACCGACA
>CALXFW010000152.1 GCA_944387685.1 uncultured Oscillospiraceae bacterium | reverse complement strand
GCCGTAGACGTTGGCGTGGACTGTCTTACCTTCCGCCGTGGTCTCGCTCATGTTGGTGGGGTAGAGGAAGCAGCGGTAGAGGTTGGAATAGAAGGTCACTCGTTCATGCTCACTGCCGCCGGTCACTTCGATGGTGCCCAGGGCATCGTTCCAGGCCTCCAGCGCGGCAGACTTGACCTGGTCGAAGCTCTTTCCTTCCACTTCTTTCCAGTTCTGCTTGGCCTGGGCCTGGGAGATGAAGGAGGTGGCCACCTGCAGCTCGACCACCAGCTCCTGGCCCGGCGTCTGCGCAAACTCGAACATTCCCACGCCGCGCTCGGTGCCCTGGTGCCAGGCTGTGGGCGTCTCGTTAAATTTGCCGTAGATGTGCATGATCTGCTGGCCGTTCTTCCGGTCCTCGGCCGTGGTAGTGAAGGTGCCGTTGTCGTTATAGACCATCTCAGCGTTGCTGCGGTCGGCCCGGGCGTCCAGGACCACATTGGCCGCCGTGGCATCTTCCGGGAAGGTGAAGCGGAGGATGGCCGCGTGGTCAGTGGGGGTAACCTCCACCTTGACCCCCGGGGCCTGACCACTGTCCAGGGTCACACCGTAGTAGTAGGGCTTGGCGATCTCGTTCTCATGACGGAAATCGCTGGTGCGCTTTCTGCCCTTGTCCTGCATATTGTTTTCGCTGTAATCGGTGGTGGTGGAATCGGCCGAGAAGGTATAGGTGCCGCTGGTACCGATCCAGTTGCTGGCCACATGGGAGATCTGGATGCCCTGAAAGGCCTGTTTCGTTCCCACATAGTGGTATGGCGCGTTGACGTTGTGGCCCTCGCCGGACTGTCCGGCGCTGTTGGCCACAGGTGCCCAGTAGTTGAAGCCGTAGGGTACAGCCACGATGGGTGTGTTGAGGCCCCGGGCGGGATTGTTGCCCTCGGTGTAGGTGCCGCGGAGGATGTTGACGTAGTCGGCCAGATTCTCATAGTTTTTGTCGGCCTGGTCGAAAATCCGCACGTCGTCGAAATAGACGGAGATTTTCTTGTCCGCCTTGGCGCTGTCGTTGGCATAGCTCGCCAGAATCCTTGTGATGGTCTTGCCCTCGGCCACCTGTCCCAGCTTCGTATTGATCTGGAGCCAGTTGTTCGTGGCCATGATCCTGGAATCCCCCTGGGCCTGGGGCGAGACCTTGGTGCCGTACTGATCCACGGCGTTGAGCTCTGACAGCCGCGTATCATCGTCGAATACCAGGTCGATGGCGGCGTACATACTGGTGTAGTCGTAGTCGTAGGCATTCTGGTTGTCATAATTGGCCCCGATGTCCGGGAGGATCATGTAGGACAGCCGGGTGTTCTCCGTGACGGGGATGTTCAGGCCGTCATAGAGGACGATATCGCTCTTGGCATTGTCGCCGGTGACCGTACCCTCCAGATGCAGGGTCTTTTCCCCGTCCCACGCGCCGCTCTTGTTGCCCCAGTTGTAGCGGGGACCGTCGGTGACGGTGGCATTCAGATGATCGAGCGTTCCGCCCTCGCCCTGGATCTCCACGGTTGCAGCCAGGCCGAAGCCGCTGAACTGCATGGTGCCGTTGTCCGCAGTGGGGTTATTGTGGTCGCGCTTGAGGATTTGTAGCTTATAATATTGATAGGAGTTGTTTCCGGTATTCAAAAGAAACCGCTGTGTCTCCTTGTCATTGCTCCACTTAATGCCGGTCCTGTGATCCAGCTCTTTCCAGGTGCTTTGGTCGGTGGAGCCGTAGATTTTCCACTCGGTCAGCACGCGGTCTTGGTTGCCCATATCGTCGTTGGCGCCGCTGATATAATAGCCCTTGGGCGCGATGGGCGAATCAAAGGAAAAGACGATGTCCATGGGCAGCGTCTCGCATCCCGTGGTGCAGAACTTGGTGCCGGTATCTCGGTCGATCAGCTTGTCGATCCACTCGGCATCGTTCTTGTCCGGCTGAACCGTGGTAATTTTGACCGGATCAGTCTTTGCATAGTTTCTAAATTCACCCTCGAATTTTGTGATCGCCGGCTCCCCCTGGGCGGTGACGCCCGTCGATTCGCCTTCCTCGCGCAGCGACAGCACATCGCCCGATTCAAAAGAGCCGGAAAATTGTGAAGCCGACGCACCGCCCTCTGCGGCAAACACCGGCAGCCCTGCGAAGATGCTCAGCACCATTGCAAGACACAGTCCGCCGCTGATCCATCGTTTTGCCCAACTGGTTTTTGCCATTGCTATACCTCCTAGCTCAATGTCTCTCCGCTGTCAAATCTTTTCTTCGTGCTTCCGGACAGGCCGGCAGATGAGACGGATGCCGTACACCCGCCTCATCTGCTGCATCTTGTGATTATTTGGTCACGACGGAGACGCCGGTGTCGGTGACCTTGCCGCCCAGGTCCTCGCCGTTGATGGCGGCCACAGCGGCCTTCACGCCCTCATAGCCCATCACGTCGGGGTTCTGAGCCATGGTGCACAGCAGGTAACCGTCGTTGATGAGGTTCAGGATGGCGTCAGACTTATCAAAGCCCACGCCGATGATGTCGGTCTTGCCGGAAGCCTTGATGGCATTGCCGATGCCGGTGGTGGAACCCTCGTTGGCACCAAAGATGCCGACCACGCCCTGGGTGATGAAGTTCTCAGCGCTGGACTGGCTCTTAGCAGCATCGCCCTCGCAGTACTGGGTCTCCAGGATGTTGAAATCGGTACCCTCAAAGGCGGAGCGGAAGCCTTCCTCACGCTTGACGCAAGAGTCGGTAGCGGCGTTGACGTTGATGACGCCGATGTCGCCGGAGGTCACGCCAGCGTCGGTCAGAGCCTTGAGCATCTCCTCACCGGCCTTCTTGCCGGCGGCGGCGTTGTCGGTGGAGAAGGTGGCGGCAGCGTCCACATTGGCGGGAGAGTCCACATAGACGATCTTCACGCCGGCAGCGGCAGCCTCTTTCAGGGCACCGGAGATGGCGTCGGGACCGTTGGCGGCCACCAGAATGGCATCATATCCGCCGGCCACAGCATTGTTGACCTGCTCGATCTGCAGAGCGTCATCCTTGGTGTTGGGGGCCATAAAGTCCACGGTGACACCCAGCTCCTTGGCAGCCTTCTGAGCGCCCTCGTTCAGAGTGACCCAGTGCTGGTCGATGGAGTCCATGGTGATCAGGGCGATCTTGGCGTCGGAGCTGGTCTGGGAGCCGGAGCCAGAGGGAGTCTGGGAGCCGGAACCGGAACCAGAGCCGGAACCGCCGCTGCTGCAGCCGGCCAGCAGGCCGATCCCCAGAGCCAGGCAGCAGGTGAGGGCAAGAATCTTCTTTTTCATGTTCGTTTCCTCCTTAAAATAATGATTGTCCTATCTGTCAACTGCGCTTGCAGCTGTACACGCCTTATTTCTTGATGCTCTTGCGGTTGATGAGGCCCTTGCGGAACACCACATCCAGCAGCACCGCGCATACAACAATGATGCCGATAACGATGCGCTGGATGCCCACGGGGGCGTGGATGATACTCAGGCCGTTTTCCAGGGTTTGCCACACCGCCGCTCCGGCCAGAGTGCCCAGCAGCAAGCCGGTGCCGCCCAGGGGAGACACGCCGCCGATGACGCCGGCGGCCACACCGTACATCTCATACATGTTGCCGGCTTCCATGTTGCCCATGCCGGCCTGTGCACACAGAATGAGGCCCACCACGCCGGCGCAGAAGGCACTGACCAGATAGGTCTTGGTGACGGTGGACACCACGCTGACACCGGAGAGCTTGGCCGCGTCCACATTGGAGCCGATGGCGTAGATGTGCCGTCCGGTGCGGGTCTTGGACAGCAGAAAGAAGAAGATCAAAAACAGCACCAGGGCAATCCAGAACGTGTTGTAGATTCCAAAGGTGGAGCCGTAGTAGAAGAAGTTCTGGAAGGAGTCGGCCGCCTCCTTGCCGATGCCCGAGGAGATCGCGTTGGTGTTCCGGTTGCCGTTGACCATGTAGGCAATGCCGCGGGCCACAAACATGGTGCCCAGGGTGGCAATGAAGGGGGGCAGCTTGAACTGGCCCACCAGGAAGCCGTTGATCACGCCCACCACCAGGCAACACAGCAGGGTGATGAGGATGGCCAATACCGGGTTTACGCCTGCCACCATCAGCGTGGCGGAAGTCATGGCACTCATGCCCACCACGGAGCCGATGGACAGGTCGATGTTGCCGGTAATCAGCACGTAGCTCTGACCGATGCCGATGAGCAGGTACTTGGACATGGAGCGCAGCAGGTTCATAATATTGCCGCCGGAGAACATGGTGCGGTCAATGATGCCAAAGGCAATGTAGATGACAATCAGTCCTGCAAAGGCGGTCAGGGCCGCCCCCATGCCCCGCACACTGAGAAAGCGCGGGGCCCGTTTTGTTCCATTCATTCTCATTTCCTCCCTTATTGCGCCGCACTGGCAACTTTTGTTTCAAACTTGGTGGCCAGGGTCAGGATCTCATTCTGGGTGGTCTCCCGGGCCATGACTTCTCCGGTAATACGTCCGTCGCACATGACGATGATCCGGTCGGCGATGCCCATGACCTCGGGCATCTCCGAGGAGACGAACATCACCGCGATACCCTGCTCCTTGAGCTGGTTCATCAGGTTGTAGATCTCCACCTTGGCGGCCACATCGATGCCGCGGGTGGGCTCGTCAAAGATGACCACCCGGGAGTTGCGGGCCAGCCACTTGCCCACGACCACCTTCTGCTGGTTGCCGCCGGACAGGTTGCCCGCGTCGATGTCCACGCCGGGGGTTTTGATCTTCAAATTCTCCACCGCCTGCTGGCACATGGCGTCCTCCTTCTGGCGGCTTACCACCCCCAGGGGGCCGCACAGCAGGTCCAGGTTGGGCAGGGCGATGTTGTGGCGGATGGACAGTTTGGTACAAAGGCCGTCCTTCTTCCGATCCTCAGGAGCCAGCACAATGCCCGCCCGGATGGCGTCCCGAGGCTTCTGGATGGTGACCGCCTGGCCGTCCAGAATGAGCTCGCCGCTCTCCTTGGGGTCCACCCCGAAGATGGCCCGGGTGGTCTCGGTGCGCCCCGCGCCCATCAGACCGGCAAAGCCCACGATCTCTCCCTCGTAAAGATCAAAACTTACATCCCGGACCATCCGCCCGGCGTTGAGGTTTTTGACCTCAAAGATCTTCTTCCCCTTGGGGCAGGTCACCCGGGGAAACTTCTCTTTAATTTCCCGGCCCACCATGTGGGCGATGATCTCGTCCATGGTGGCGTCCTGGAAGTTCATGGAGGTGATGTACTGGCCGTCCCGCATGATGCTGACCCGGTCCACAATATGCTGAAGCTCCTCCAGGCGGTGGGAGATGTAGATGATGCCGTAGCCGTTGGCCTTAAGCTGGCGGATGATGCGGAACAGTTCGTCAATTTCCTTGGAGGTTAGAGCGGAGGTGGGCTCATCCATAATAAGAATACGCGCCTTGGTGGACAGGGCCTTGGCGATCTCCACCATCTGCTGCTTGGACACCGGCAGGTCGCCCACCACCTGGTGGGGATCGATGTCGATTTTCAGCTCGTCCAGCACCCGCTTGGCCTCCTGCTCCATCTTCCGGTTGGACAGCACGATACCCCGGCGCTCCTCCCGGCCCAGGAACATGTTTTCCGCCACCGACAGGTGCCGGCACATGTTCAGCTCCTGGTGGATGATGGCCACGCCGATC
This sequence comes from uncultured Oscillospiraceae bacterium, assembly GCA_944387685.1. Lineage (GTDB taxonomy): Bacteria > Bacillota > Clostridia > Oscillospirales > Oscillospiraceae > Faecousia. The sequence goes on along the minus strand of CALXFW010000152.1, from coordinate 764 downwards.
TCCTGGGCCTGCTTGGGCGTCAGATCGCCGTACTGCTGGCCGAAGATCTCCATGGTCCCCGCGTCCCGGGTATACACCCCGCTGAGGATCTTCATCAGCGTGGATTTTCCCGCTCCATTTTCTCCCAGAAGAGCCAGCACCTCGCCGGAGCGCAGTTCCAGCTGGACGTTGTCCAGCGCCTTGACGCCCGGGAAGGATTTGCAGATGCCCTTCATGGAAACGATCGTTTCATTCATGTTGTTCACCCGTCCCCCAATCCATCATATTGCCGAAACTTGTTTTTCTACATTATATATTTTTGGCAATCTCTATAAAAGTGGGCATTCTTTTGATTTAGGTGGGGTTTTTTACGGTCTTTTCCATAAAAATAGCCTTGGCTGCAGTCTTGCATTGCATGTAATAGACAAATTTCATATTCTATTTCCTGGCTTCTCGTACCATATACATTGCCTGTAAAACCCATTTTACCCAGTGCGGTTGAAATTGCTGATCCCCATGGATGGAAGTGAACGACCTCGTTGATCGTTTTGAGTAATTTCCTCTTCTGTACATCCAAAAGTACCGTCACTGATTCTCATTGGTGACTCCTGTATCCCATGTAGTAGGGCTGGAGTATAAGAAAATACTGCAGACATGTCTCACCGGATCACGGGTCCTTAGACCTTGTTTATGAGTCACCAAATTGCCAGGTGCATGAGAAGAATACGAAACCCAGAGTGTTTGTCTGATTGATTTTGCTACTTGTTATACAGTGTATAACAAAG
>CALXFW010000151.1 GCA_944387685.1 uncultured Oscillospiraceae bacterium | reverse complement strand
TGACGCTTGATGGAAGACACGGTGCGCTCGGCGTTGGTAACCGCCTGACGCTTGGCCACCTGGCCAACCATCCGCTCGCCGGTCTTGGAGAACGCCACCACAGAGGGGGTGGTGCGGTTGCCCTCGGCGTTGGCGATGACAACAGGCTCGCCGCCTTCCAGAACGGCAACACAGGAATTGGTAGTACCCAAATCAATACCGATAATCTTGCTCATAATCTTTTCCTCCTATATGCAATGCAAAAAATATACTTGTTCGGGGGCGAATCAGTTGGCTACCTGCACCATGGCAAAGCGGACAACCTTATCGCCGATTTTGAATCCCTTCTGGAACACCTGGGCGATGACGTTTTCCTCCAGTTCATCGCTTTCGATGTGCATCACGGCGTTGTGCAGCTGGGGGTCGAAGGGGTCTCCCACCTGGCCGAAGATTTCCACGCCCAGGCCGGTGAGGATTTTCACCAGCTCGTTCATGGTCATCTCCACGCCCTTTTTGTAAGCGGCATCTGCGGTTTCCTGCTGCAGCGCCCGCTCCAGGTTATCATAGACGGGAAGGATTTTCGCCACGGCGTCGGCCTTGCCGTTGCCGTAGGAGGCCTCCTTCTCCTTAATGGTACGCTTGCGGAAATTGTCAAATTCCGCCGCCACCCGCAGATGGGCGTCCCGCTCGGCGTTGTATTTCTCCTCCCAGGGATTGACCTCCGGCGTTTCCGGTGTTTCCCCGGTCTGGGGTGTTTCCTCTGTCTCCGGGGTCTGTTCCTGGGTTTCTTCCGTCAATTCGGTTTTTTCTGTATTTTCCACGTGATCGTGCCTCCTGTCGCTGTTGTTGGTGGGCGGGTGTCCTTCCCGCTAGGATTCGGTTTGTTCTCCCTCAGGCAGCTGAGGCGTTTCCGGCTTGGTAAACATCTTGGAAAGGCTTTCGGCGAAGTAGCTCAGCCGTGCGGTTACCTTGGCATAGTCCATCCGGGTGGGACCCACCACACCGATGACGCCCTGCAGGCCGTCGCCGATGTCGAATTTGGTCATCACCACGGAGGTATCCTTCAGTTCATCCGCCACGTTTTCCGGGCCCACAATGACCTTGGTTCCGTTGGCGTTCTGCATCACCGCAGGCAGGTTGGCCAGGGCGTCCTCGTCGATGGAGGCCATCACCCGCTGGGCTTTGTCCACATCCCGGTATTCCGGAAGGCCCAGCAGCCGGGACTGGCCCGCCACCGCCACATTGGTGTCGCCCTGATTCTTCAGGGTTTCCTGGGCAAAGTCCAGAATCACCGGCACCAGGCTGGCTGCGGCTCCTGCGGAGCGCATCACCTTCTCCATCAGCTCGGCGGTGAATCCCTCCAGGGGAATCTCCGTCATGGAGGCGTTGAGCACCGCGCTGAGCAGCTTCAGGTCTGTCTCGCCCAGGTTCACCGGCAGCTTGATCAGCTTGTTCACCACCTGATCGTTGGGCAGCATCAGCACCAGGATGATGTTCCCCGGCCCCGCCTGGACCAGCTCAAAGTGCTGAATAAAGGCGCTGGCGGAGCGGGAGGCGGCGGAAATGGCGGGCAGATTGGTAGCCTGAGACACCAGCCGGGCCACCTTCTCCACCATCTTATCCACCCGCTGCATCTTTTCCTCGATGGCAGTGTTGATGGAGCGGGTTTCGTCGATGCTCAGCCGGTAGTCCATCATCAACTCATCCACATACAGCCGGTATCCGGCAGCGGAGGGAATCCGCCCGGCGCTGGTGTGGGGCTGCTCCAGATATCCCATGGCAGTCAGCTCTGCCATCTCGTTGCGAATGGTGGCGGAGGAATACTTCATGTCGGGCAGCTCGGTGATGGCCTTGGAGCCCACCGGCTCAGCGGTGCGGATGTACAGGTCCACAACGGAGCGCAGGACTTTCTTTTTCCGTTCGCTCAGTTCCACAGGTATTCCTCCTTTCTTGGTTTAGCACTCTTCGCACCTGAGTGCTAAGCACACTATACCAGACAGTGCTAAAAAAGTCAATGGGTGCTTTTTGAATTATTTTTGAACTTTTCCCGGAAAATATACGAACAGCATCGGAAGCCTCTTCCGGCCCCCGATGCTGCGATGGGACTTATTCGGTTTTCCCCGGCTCTGCGTTCAGCGCGTCCACCACAATGTCCGCATATGGGTTGGCGATGACGGTTTTATAGGTGTGGTAAATCACCATGCCGGGCTTGCCGTTGGGGATTTTCTTTACCTGCTTCACCGGCGTTACATCCACGGGCACGTTCCGGCCGCCGGTGGTTTCGGCGTAGTACGCCGCCAGCTGGGCCGCCTGGGTGATGGTATTGTCCGGGGGGATGGTTCCGCCGCAGGAGATGATCACATGGCTGCCGTGGACCTTGGAGGCGTGGCACCAGATGTCGTCCTTCCGGGCCAGCCGGAAGGTCAGCTCCTCGTTCTGCCGGTTGTTCCGGCCCACATAGATGGGGTAGCCGTCGGTGGAGACAAAGCGCATGGGGGCCAGCTTGCCCTGCTTCACCCGCTTCTTTCCGCCGTCCAGCCGGAGGTAGCCCCCGTCGGACAGTTCCCGGCGGATTTCCTCCAGTTCCGCCTCGGTCTGGGCCCGGTTCAGCTCCTCCAGCACACTTTTCAGGTATTCCAGCTCCGTCTGTCCCAGGGAAATCTGGTGGGTCAGTTCCTTCTCGGCGTTTTTCATCCGGGTATAATCCTTATAATATTTGGCTGCATTCTGCTGGGGGGAGAGAATGGGGGACAAGGGAATGTCCACCGGCTTCATGTCCTCGTCATAGAAGTCCTCGCAGGAAATCACGGTCTGGCCCTTCACCACCCGGTGGAGGTTCGCCGTGAGAATGTCTCCCAGCTGCCGCAGCCGCTCCCGGTCATAGGTGGCCTGCAGTTCCTTTTCCTGAATGGCCAGCTTCCGGGTCAGCCGGGTGC
>CALXFW010000150.1 GCA_944387685.1 uncultured Oscillospiraceae bacterium | reverse complement strand
GAAACACATCCGCTGTCTTTGAGCCAGCAAATCTTCTGGCACCGCACATCTTACCGGTATGTTCCTTTACCATTGACTTTGAGAATGCCCGGCAGTATCGTATTGCCAATAACCTTCCGCTTCAATTCCGGAGACGAGATTGGCATGATCTGGTTGTAGAAGTATTTGTCTGAAAGCAAAAACAGACGCACCGTTTTTTAGGCGGTGCGTCTGTGCTTGTTATTTACCCGTTAAGACTTCCGTGCGATTACATCGCGGGGGTTTCTTTTATAGCAGCCTGGGCGGCAGCCAGCCGGGCAATGGGCACCCGGAAGGGAGAGCAGCTGACGTAATCCAGCCCAATGTTGTGGCAGAACTCCACGCTCATGGGATCGCCGCCGTGCTCGCCGCAGATACCGGCATGCAGGTTGGGACGAACCTTCCGGCCCTTCTCCACCGCCATCTCCATCAGCATACCCACGCCGGTCTGGTCCAGCTTGGCGAAGGGGTCGTTCTCGAAGATCTTGGTATTGTAGTAGGCCTCCAGGAACTTGCCCGCGTCGTCCCGGCTGAAGCCGTAGGTCATCTGGGTCAGGTCGTTGGTGCCGAAGCAGAAGAACTCCGCTTCCTTGGCCATCTGGTCGGCAGTCAGGCAGGCACGGGGAATCTCCATCATGGTGCCGACCTCGTACTTCAGTTCCATTCCGGCGGCGGCAATTTCCGCATCGGCAGCCTTCACCACCACGTCCTTGACGAACTTCAGTTCCTTCACGTCACCGGTCAGCGGAATCATGATTTCCGGAACCAGGTTCCAGTCTGGATGACGGCCCTTCACCGCCAGCGCAGCCCGGATGACAGCCTTGGTCTGCATGGCGGCGATTTCGGGGTAGGTAACCGCCAGACGGCAGCCACGGTGACCCATCATGGGGTTGAATTCATGCAGGGAGGCGATGATGTCCTTGATCTGCTGGACGGTCTTGCCCTGGGTCTTGGCCAGCTCGGCAATCTCCTCCTCCGTGTTGGGCACGAACTCATGCAGCGGGGGGTCCAGGAACCGGATGGTTACCGGGTAATTCTCCATGGTCTCATACAGGGCCTCGAAGTCCGCCTGCTGCATGGGCAGAATCTTGGCCAGAGCGGCTTCCCGCTCCTCCACGGTATCGGAGCAGATCATCTCCCGGAAGGAGGCAATCCGCCCCTCCTCAAAGAACATATGCTCGGTGCGGCACAGACCGATGCCTTCCGCGCCCAGCTCCTTGGCCTTGGCGGCATCCCGGGGGGTATCGGCATTGGTGCGGACCCGCAGACGGCGATACTTGTCGGCCCAGGCCATGATCCGGCCGAATTCACCGGCAATTTCCGCATCCACAGTGGGAATCTTGCCGTCATAGATGCAGCCGGTGGAGCCGTCCAGGCTCAGCCAGTCGCCCTCGTGGTAGGTCTTGCCCGCCAGGGTAAACTTCTTGTTCTCCTCGTCCATGGTGATTTCCGTGCAGCCGGAGACACAGCATCTGCCCATGCCCCGGGCCACAACGGCGGCGTGAGAGGTCATGCCGCCCCGGACGGTGAGGATGCCCTGGGCTGCCATCATACCCTCGATGTCCTCGGGAGAGGTCTCCAGACGGACCAGAACCACCTTCTCGCCCCGGTCGGCCCAGGCCTTGGCATCCTCTGCTGTGAACACGATCTTACCGCAGGCAGCTCCGGGAGAAGCGGCCAGGGCGCGGCCCACGGGAGAGGCAGCCTTCAGGGCCTTGGCGTCGAACTGGGGATGGAGCAGGGTGTCCAGGGTTCTGGGGTCGATCATGGCAACAGCCTGCTTCTCGTCGATCATGCCCTCGTCCACCAGGTCGCAGGCGATCTTCAGGGCGGCAGGAGCGGTGCGCTTGCCGTTCCGGGTCTGGAGCATATAGAGCTTGCCCGCTTCCACGGTGAACTCCATATCCTGCATATCGTGATAGTGGTTCTCCAGAATCTTGCAGACCTGGGTGAACTGAGCGAACGCCTCGGGGAACTTGTCCGCCATCTCGCTGATGGGCATGGGGGTCCGGACACCGGCCACCACGTCTTCGCCCTGGGCGTTGGTCAGGAATTCGCCGAACAACTTCTTCTCGCCGGTGGCAGGGTTCCGGGTGAAGGCCACGCCGGTGCCGCAGTCATCGCCCATGTTGCCGAAGGCCATGGACTGGACGTTGACGGCAGTGCCCCAGGAATAGGGGATGTCATTCTCCCGGCGGTAGACATTGGCCCGGGGGTTATCCCAGGAGCGGAACACCGCCTTGATGGCACCCATGAGCTGCTCCTTGGGGTCTGTGGGGAAGTCCACGCCCAGCTTGGACTTGTACTCCGCCTTGAACTGACCGGCCAGCTCCTTCAGGTCTTCGGCCGTCAGCTCCACGTCCTGGGTGACGCCCTTGCGCTCCTTCATCTGGTCGATGAGGGCCTCAAAATACTTCTTGCCCACTTCCATGACCACATCGGAGTACATCTGGATAAACCGGCGGTAGCAGTCCCAGGCCCAGCGGGGGTTGCCGGACTTGGCGGCCATAACCTCCACCACCTGCTCGTTCAGGCCCAGATTCAGGATGGTGTCCATCATGCCGGGCATGGAGGCCCGGGCGCCGGAACGGACGGAGACCAGCAGCGGATTCTCCAGGTCGCCGAACTTCTTGCCGGTGATGACTTCCATTCTCTCCACATACTCCATGATTTCGGCCTTGATCTCATCGTTGATGGTCCGGCCGTCCTCATAGTACTTGGTGCAGGCCTCGGTGGAAATAGTAAAGCCCTGGGGGACAGGCAGACCAATCCGGGTCATTTCCGCCAGATTGGCACCCTTACCACCCAGAAGCTCCCGCATTTTGCCGTTGCCCTCGGTGAACAGATAGACATACTTGTGAGACATTCTCATACCCCTTCCTTTTTTCGGATGTTCATTTTGTGTCAATATCCATAAAATTGCAGTTTCTCTTGCAGTGCCCAATTAGTATACCATGGGCATAATAAAAAAGCAAATCTTTTTCCAAAATTTATTCTATTTTTTCCAAATTATCTGATTTTCCTTCTGCGGGGGCCATTTTGCCCGGGAACAGCAAAAACCGCCGCCCGGATCCGGGCGGCGGTTGGGGTATGTTGGCCGATTACAGCAGCTTGGAGAAGTACTTGATGGTACGGACCATCTGGCTGGTGTAGGAGTTCTCGTTGTCGTACCAGGACACGACCTGCACCTGAGAGGTGCCGTTGTCCAGGTTCACCACCATGGTCTGGGTGGCATCGAACAGGGAGCCGTAACGCATACCGATAATGTCGGAGGAGACGATCTCGTCCTCGTTGTAGCCGAAGGACTCGGTGGCCTCAGCCTTCATCTGGGCATTGATCTGCTCCACGGTCACATGGCCCTTCACCACGGCGTTCAGGATGGTGGTGGAGCCGGTGGGGGTGGGAACACGCTGGGCAGCGCCGATCAGCTTGCCCTTCAGCTCGGGGATGACCAGGCCGATGGCCTTGGCAGCGCCGGTGGAGTTGGGCACGATGTTCACGGCAGCAGCACGGGAACGACGCAGGTCGCCCTTACGCTGGGGGCCGTCCAGAGTCATCTGGTCGCCGGTATAAGCGTGGATGGTGCACATAATGCCGGACTCGATGGGAGCCAGGTCATTCAAAGCCTTGGCCATGGGAGCCAGGCAGTTGGTGGTGCAGGAAGCAGCGGAGATGATGTTGTCTTCCTTGGTCAGGCTCTCGTGGTTGACGTTATATACGATGGTGGGCAGATCATTGCCGGCAGGAGCGGAAATGACAACCTTCTTGGCGCCGGCGTCGATGTGAGCCTGAGCCTTGGCCTTGGAGGTGTAGAAGCCGGTGCACTCCAGCACAACGTCCACGCCCAGCTCTCCCCAGGGCAGCTCAGCGGCGTTGGCCTTGGCATAAATGGTGATCTTCTTGCCGTCGACAACGATGTTGTCCTCGCCGGCTTCCACAGTATGGCCCTGAGCAGCGTAGTTGCCCTGGGTGGAGTCGTACTTCAGCAGGTGAGCCAGCATCTTCGGGGAGGTCAGGTCATTGATGGCCACGACTTCGAAGCCCTCAGCGCCGAACATCTGACGGAAAGCCAGACGGCCGATACGGCCAAAACCGTTAATTGCGACTTTAACAGACATGTGAATTCCTCCATTTTATTGCTGCAATGCAGCATATTCTAACATAGGATGCACGGGTTTCGATAACTCCGTACGGATTCATTATACTATAGCCTTAACCGGATGTAAAGTATAAAATTTGCAAAAATGCCCCTTCATTTTTATAAATTTCAATGCAATTTGCCCATATCCCCGCCAAAACAGCAACTGGGGAACCCAAAAACAGGGTATCTCCACCTTGAAATTACTCACCTATAATTGTTGGTTCAATCCCTGCATCTTTCAGCACATCTGGCTCAGAAGTTCCATACCCTACTGCGGCTAAGTCTTCTACTACGACTACATACGGATTATCTCCCAATTTCATAGGATCCGCTGTGAATCCGTCCTCCAGTGTAAAAGATAGTGTCATCATGATACCCCAAACCGTCCATACGTTTTGCGCTTCCCAGTCCAACGGAAGTAGTCTCCCCCCCTTGCAATAGTAACCGATGCCTATGTCACCAATTTCCAACGATGAATTTGGTACTTCGAGAATTGCCACGCCAGAATAACCGTTCTTCCATTCTGAACTGTCCGAGAAGGAATATGCATCTGTCTGTGGATTATACTCATACTTTCCAATCACTTCACTGCCATAGCCTTCCTCATCCCCATAAACTCCCGAGTTGTAACGGATGATGGTTTTTTTTCCCTCTAGATCAATATACGCAATGGAAAAAGCAAGTTCCCCATCAACAGGAATTCCTTCTTCCGTCAAAGGTTCTGTAGGTGCCTGTGTCTCTTCTATCGTAGGTTCCTGTGTAGTTTCTACAGCTACCGTTGTCTCCGCTACCGTTGTCTCCGCCACCGTTTGCACTTCACCACAGCCGCATAACATCAGCAACAAGACGATGCACACAGTAATTCTTTTCTTCATCTCTGGTCTTCCTTTCATTTAATTGTATAGCCCGGTGCTCAGCAATATGGCAATATATGTTGCTTCCAGAGCTATTCACGTTTACTTTATCATCTTTCCATTCTTTTGTAAACAATATTACTTGTTCATTCTACAACACATCCACCAATGTATAACCAGTGGTCATTGTAAAAAACCGGGATGTCATAAAAGGACATCCCGGTGAATGTTATTCGGCTGTGGTTTCCGCCGGGGCTTCCGCGGCGGACCAGGTCACAGGGGACCCGGTGGGGGCAACGGCAATATAGGTGTTGCCAACGCCGATGTCCAGGGGGGTGCCGTCCTCATGGAAGAAGCGGAAGGGCTCGCTGTCCCCGTCACAGCTCCAGGTGATGGGGATGATCTTGCCGCCGTTGGCGTAGTAGCCGGAGCCGCCGGCATTGAAGTCGGCAATGTGATAGATGCCGGTGGTGCTGATCTGGGTATCCATGATGATCACGTTGGTGAACATCTCGGTTTCCTCGGTGATCTGATCCTTCATCACCTGGCCGTACTGATTGAACACATACTTGCCCGCCTCGGCGTCATAGGTCATGATGGTTTCCTTCTTGGCGCCCTCAAAGGTGAACACCAGAGACACCGTATCCGCAGTTTCGCCGTCGGCAGGAGTGCCGTCCTCGGTGAAGGTAAAGCCATAATCCCGCTCCAGGCTCATCTCCATGCCCTGAGCCTCGGCATAGGCCTTAATACCCGCGCCAATGCCGAAGAGGGTATTCTCATAGGTGCGGTTGTACTCCGTATCCCGGTAGGAGGTGCCCTGGGAAGAAACCTCCCAGGCGTCAATGTTGAAGTTGTCGATGCCCCGGTTGGCAGCGTCCTCCAGAGCCTGGCTGGAACCGCCGGCGTGGGAGAGGATCAGGTCATAGTGCTGGGCCAGCTGGTTGAAGATGGGGCGGGTAGACCGGGTAGAACCGATGGCTTCCACGTCCTCAATGTCGGTATACAGCGCCAGGCAGCGGATAATGTTGTTCTTATTCACAAACGTCTCAATGAGAACATCCGCCTGAGTCACACCCACATGGGGCAGGTTCTCCGCCATATTGCTGACGGTGTTGGCAAAAATCCGATCCGTAAAGGGGGCATCCAGCAGTTCGCCGTTCAGGGGATTGCGGTAGACCACCGGCTCGGTGGTGGGCACCGTGGTGGGCTCAGTGGTGGGCGCCTGGGTTTCCTCTACAGCCGCCGGGGCCGTGGTTTCCGGCGCTGCCGCGTTGGCGCCGCCGCAGCCGCACAGCAGCAGGGCCAGAGCCAGCGTCAGCGCAAAGATCTTCTTCATGGGAATTCATCCTTTCCTTTGTTATTGAATCACACGGAATGGTTTCCGTTGTTCATGGGGTTATTCCTGGATTTCCTCCGCCTGGGCTTCGATCCGGGTCCCATCCATGGTCTTTCCGATGGAGTAGTAGAACACATTGTCCCGGGCAGGATTCAGATCCGGCAGCAGGCCCCGCTGCGCGTACACATTATAGTATCCGAACATCAGCGGAATAATCCGGCCGTCCTCCGCCAGCTTCTGATAGAGGTTATAGTAGTTGCCGGTGTTCTCCAGGGCGTTGCTGCACATATTGTACAGGGTGTCATTGGTCAGCCCCCCCCAGTGCATCTCTCCCCAGTTGCGGAAGAACTCCGTCAGGTCCATGGTGGGAGACAGCCGGGTCATGCCCAGATAGATATCAAAGTTGTCGGCGTACAGCGCATTTTTGAAGGCGGTGCTGCCATATTCCACCGTTGTGGTGGGAAGTCCCAGTTCCGTAAGCGATTCCGCAATCTCCCGGGCAATGGTCACCCGGGCGGAGTCGTCGGCGTTCACCAGCAGCTCCAGCTCCTTCATCTCCCCATCCTCCCGGGGGATGGTATAGCCGCCCAGGAAGGAGACGAAGCGCATGGGATCATAGGCAAATTTTGCCGCCAGGGAGCTGCTGTAGAAGGTCTCGGTGGGTGCGCAGGGCAGCGTGACCGGCTCCACCATTCCTCTGTAGACCTCCTCCGCCAGGGTCTCCCGGTCTATGGCATAGGTCAGGTTGGTTCGGAGGGTGCCGTCCTCAAAGAAATCACTGTAGAGGATGTTGCAGCCGATGTAGAGCAGATACCCGCTCTCAATTTCCCACAGCTCATAGTCGCAGCGGTATTCGGCAAAGGAATCGCTCATGGGGTTGGTGCAGACCACGCTCACGTCCCCGAACTGGAACTGGTCCCGGACGTCTGCCACGGAGGTGACGGGCACCAGATTGATAACCGAGTCCGTCGCAGGAATCTTCACATTGCCGCACCACCAGTTCACCGTCCGCTGGAGGGTGGAGCCGCTGGACGCTTCGCTGAGCACATACGGGCCGGTGCCCAGGGGCCGCTCTGCCTGAACCTCCGAAGCTTTCAGAATGGGCACATCCAGCAGGATGGGGAAATTCTCGATTGCGGTATCCAACTGGAACAGGATGCCGCCGCTCTCTGTGGCGGACACCTCCAGCAGGTGCTTGCAGAACCGGTTGGCGTAGTAGTCATTCTCGCCGGCCTGGTTGTAGCTTGCCACTACATCCTCCGCCGTAACCGGTGTTCCGTCAGAGAACGTTGCCTTGGGATCCAGATAAATGGTCCAGTTTTTCAGATTATCGGAGACCTGATAGCTGCCGCAGAGGATGGGGGTGGGATTTTTCTGACTGTCCACAGCGAACAGCCCCTGGTACATCAGCGACATCAGCACCCGGTTGGTGTAGTCGCTGCCAAACAGAGGGTTCATGGACAGTTCCGGGTACCAGGCCAGGGTCAGCTCCTGGGTATCCTCTTCCTCGGGCATGATGTCCTCCGGCTCCTGTCCCTCCATCAGGATGGCGTCACCGGTGGCCACATAGCCGGAGTTGTCAATGGTCCTTCCGCAGCCGAACAGGGACACGGTCAGGGCCAGCAACAGCAGCAGGGCTGTATATTTTTTCATCGGCGTACCTCCTTGCACACAATCAGCGCGCCCTGAGACCCCCGTTCTCCCCGGGTATACCGATGGGACCAGAACCGCCGGGGGTCACAGTAGGTGCACGCGTCGCTGATTTCCACATTCCGGACGCCCCGCAGCCGGAGAATCTCGGCGTTGATGGCCTTCAGGTCCGGGAAATACTTTCCCTCCCGCCGGTCAATCCACTGCCAGACCCAGGGGCCCAGAGCCGCCTCCAGTGCCTCGGGCACATCCGCGTTGGTTTCAAAATGGCACGGGCCGATGTTGGGTCCCACGGCGGCCCGGATATCCTCCGGCCTGCTGCCGTAGCAGCGGGCCATGGCGTCCACCGCCTTGCCCGCAATCTCCCCCACCGTTCCCCGCCAGCCGGCGTGGACCGCTCCCACGGCCCCGGTCACCGGGTCGTGGAGCAGCACAGGGGTGCAGTCGGCAGTGAATACCAGCAGCGCCACCCCGGGGGTATCGGTCACCAGGCCGTCGCAGTCCGGATAATTCCGGTGGCAGAGACCGTTGGCATCCGCCGCGGTCACCGCCCGGACAAGGTCGGAGTGGGTCTGGTGGGTCATCACCAGTTTTTCAGGGTCAAATTCCAGGGCATCCGCCAGAATGCGGAGATTCCGCTCCACATTTTCCAGGGAATCTCCCCGGCCCACCGCCAGATTCAGACTGGCCTGGCTGCCGGAGCTTACCCCTCCCAGACGGGTGGTGAAGCAGTGGGGAACGGAGATTCCCTCTGCCCTCAGGTATTCCAGTTCCCCTCTGCAAATGGTTTGTATCGACATAATGGTTCACCTAAAACGGGGGAAGTCAGCCATCCAGTCCGGCGGCCTTGTCCTTCTGCATACAGCACTTCTTGTATTTTTTGCCGCTGCCGCAGGGGCAGGGATCGTTGGGGCCGACCTTCTTCTGCTTGCGGATGGGGGCCTGCTTCACCGTGGCCTTGTCGCCGGTGCCGGTTTCCTTGGCCACTTTCTCCCGCTTGACCTCCTGGTTGGTCCGCAGCTGGACCAGGAACATCCGGCGGATGGTCTCCTCCCGGATGGCCTGAATCATGGCCTCAAACATCTGGAAGCCCTCTTCCTTGTAGGCCACCACCGGGTCGTGCTGGCCGTAGGCCCGCAGGCCGATGCCCTGCTTCAGCTCGTCCATGGCGTCGATGTTGTCCATCCAGTACTCGTCCACCACTCGGAGCATAACCACCCGCTCCAGCTCCCGCATGATCTGAGGGGTGTAGGCCGCCTCCTTGGCCTCGTAGGTCCGCTGGGCAATTTCAAAGATCACATCCGCCACTTCCTGGGTGGATTTTCCCTCCAGCTGGGAGGCTCTGGCCGCCAGGGTGCCCCGGGCGAAATAGATGCCCTCCATCATGGCCGCCAGCCGGTGCAGGCCGGATTCGCCCGCCACGCCGCCGTTGTCGCTGAGGGCGGTGGTAACGTTGCTGTCCACCAGGGCCCGGAGCATGGTCATCATATTCTCCCGCAGGTCCTCTCCGTCCAGCACCTTCTGCCGCTGGGCGTAGATCACTTCCCGCTGGGTATTCATCACATCGTCATACTCCAGAACGTTCTTTCTGGCCCGGAAGTTCCGGGATTCCACGTTCTTCTGGGCGTTTTCCACGGCGTTGCTGAGAATCTTGGCGTCGATGGGGGTATCCTCGTCCAGGCCCAGGGAATCCATCATGCCCATCACCCGGTCCGTGGAGAACAGCCGCATCAGGTCGTCCGTCAGGCTCAGGTAGAACCGGCTCTCGCCGGGATCGCCCTGACGGCCGGACCGGCCCCGGAGCTGGTTGTCAATCCGGCGGGACTCGTGGCGCTCGGTGCCGATGATGAACAGGCCGCCGGCGGCGCGAACCTTCTGCGCCTCGTCGGCGATTTCCGCCTTGTACTTTTTCAGCAGCTCGTCGTACCTGGCCCGCACCGCCAGAATTTCCGGGTTATCGGTCTCGGCAAAGGAGTCCGCCTCCTGGAGCAGCTCCTCCGGCAGGTCGGTTTTCGCCAGCTCCGCCTTGGCCAGGAAGTCTGCGTTGCCGCCCAGCATGATATCGGTACCACGGCCTGCCATGTTGGTGGCGATGGTCACGGCGCCGAATTTACCGGCCTGGGCCACAATCTGAGCCTCCTGTTCATGGTGCTTGGCGTTGAGCACATGGTGGGCGATGCCCTCCCGCTTCAGAAGTTTGCTGAGCAGTTCGCTTTTTTCAATGGATATGGTGCCCACCAGTACGGGCTGGCCCTTCTCGTGGCAGTCCTTCACCTGCTGGACAATGGCCCGGAATTTGCCCGTCTCGTTCTTGTACACCACGTCGGAGTGGTCCACCCGGATCACCGGCTTGTTGGTGGGAATCTCCACCACATCCAGATTATAGATGGCGGCAAATTCCTCTTCCTCGGTCAGGGCCGTGCCGGTCATGCCGGAGAGCTTGCGGTACAGCCGGAAGAAGTTCTGAAAGGTGATGGTGGCCAGGGTCTTGCTCTCTCCCGCCACGGTGACCCCTTCCTTGGCCTCAATGGCCTGGTGCAGGCCCTCGTTGTACCGCCGGCCATACATCAGACGGCCGGTGAACTCGTCCACGATGATAATTTCCCCGTCCTTGACCACATAGTCAATGTCCTTTTTCATCAGGCCCCGGGCCTTCATGGCCTGGTTGATGTGGTGGCTCAGGGTGGTATTCTCCGCATCGGCCAGGTTCTCCACGCCAAAGAACTTCTCCGCCTTCTCAATGCCCTTGGCGGTGAGAGATACGGTGCGGGCCTTCTCGTCTACGAAATAGTCACAGTCGTAGTCGTCCTGGACTTCCTTCTCGTCGGTTTTGGCGAATACCTGCCGGCGCAGGGTGGCGACAAACTGGTCCGCCCGCTGGTACAGCTGGGAGGAGTCCTCCCCCTTGCCAGAGATAATCAGAGGGGTCCGGGCCTCGTCGATGAGGATGGAGTCCACCTCGTCCACGATGGCGAAGGCGTGGCCCCGCTGGACCAGCTCCTGCTTGTAAATGGCCATATTGTCCCGCAGGTAGTCAAAGCCCAGCTCATTGTTGGTGCAGTATGTAATGTCCGCGGCGTAAGCCTCCCGGCGCTGGGCGGGGGTCATGCCGGGAATCACCAGGCCGATGGTCAGGCCCAGGTAGCGGTAGACCTTGCCCATCCATTCGGACTGGTACTTGGCCAGATAGTCGTTGACGGTGACCACATGGACGCCCTCTCCCGTCAGCGCATTCAGGTAGCTGGGCAGGATGGCCATCAGGGTCTTGCCTTCACCGGTTTTCATCTCGGCAATCCGCCCCTGATGGAGCACAATGCCGCCGATGAGCTGCACCGGGTAGGGCCGCAGGCCCAGCACCCGGTCCGCCGCCTCCCGAACGGTGGCGAAGGCCTCGGGCAGCAGGTCGTCCAGGGTCTCTCCCTGGGCCAGGCGCTGCTTGAACTGGGCGGTTTTGCCCCGGAGCTCGTCCTCGCTCAGGGCCTTATAGCTGTCCTCCAGGGCCAGAATCTGATCCACCAGAGGCTGAATTTTCTTAATCTCCCGCTGGGAGCGGGTGCCGAACAATTTATCAAAGAGTCCCATTCCATTCTCCTTTGCTGTTTCCAACAGGCACAGGCTGCCAATTTTCCGTATTATAGCACAACCCAACCGGGAATAAAAGTCGAATTTATGAACAAATTCCGGAATAATCCCAGAATTTTCCCGTCAGATTCCCCAATCCGGCGCCAGTCCGGCAAAAAACGTGCGGATTTCCTCCTCCCCGGCGGCCACGCTGCCCTGCTGGCAGTCCGGCTTGCCGCCGCCCCGGCCCCGGAGCGCCTGGGTCACCTGCCTGCCCAGCGGGCGCAGGTCTCCCGCCCGGCTGATCAGGCAGAAGCCGCAGCCCCCCTCCTGCCGGGGGGTGAACACCGCCGCTGCGCCGCCGCAGACTGCGGCAATGCCGTCCGCCAGTTCCCGCAGAGCGGTGTTGTCCAGGTCCGGTTCAATACGCAGGACATTTCCCTGCCCGGCGTACGCCGCCGCTGCGGCGTCGAAAATCTGCCGCCGCAGGCCCACTGTCCGGAATCTTTCCTCCTCCAGCAGCCGGTTCATCCGCTGGGCTGCCGCACCGGTCTGCTCCGGTTTGGCAGAAAACGCCTGGGACACCAGCCGGTTCTGCTCATACGCCCCGTTCAGGATTTCCAGAGCCCGGCTGCCGCAGGCCATCTCCATCCGGGTGCCGCCCCGGAACCGAATGGCGCTGAACAGCTTCACCAGGCCGATCTCCCCGGTGGCCTGGACGTGGGTGCCGCAGCATGCGCAGATATCCACCCCGGGAATCTCCACAATCCGCACCGGCCAGGGCAGGGCCCGTTTGCTCCGGTAGGGGATGGTTTCCAGCTCCTCCGGCTGGGGCACCCAGCAGCGCACCGGGAGATTCTGCCACACAAATCCGTTGACCTGGGCCTCAATATCCGGCAGGTCCTCCGGCGGAATCACCCCGTCAAAGTCGATGGTAATGCAGTCGGCCCCCATGTGAAAGCCGGTGTTGTGAAAACCATAGCGCCGGTGGATAATGCCGGAAACCATGTGCTCTCCGCTGTGCTGCTGCATCCGCAGGAAGCGGTCCGGATAGTCCAGCACCCCTTCCACCCGGGTCCCGGGCTCCAGCGGCGCCTCGCACAGGTGCACCACCTGTCCGGCCTTCTCCCGGGTGTCCATCACCCGGATGCCGTTCAGGGTGCCGGTATCCCCGGCCTGGCCGCCGCCCTCGGGATAGAAGGCTGTGGCATCCAGAATCACCCCATAGCCCCCCTCCCGGCCCTCACAGGACACCACCGCAGCTTCAAAGCGGCGGCAGTGGGAATCTTCATAATACAACTTCCGTGTTTCCATGGCGGAAAATCCCCTTTTCCTTCCAGCCCGGCGGTTCCGGGGGAATTTTAGCCTCCGCATTATACCACACCCGCCCGGGGATTGCAATGTTCTTTCCTTTTCCCGGATTTTCGAAAAACTTTTCGGAATCGCTCTAGCTTTTTTGGGTCATGTGGTGTAGAATGGTTGAAAGCATATTGAAAACAGTAAGAGGTGATACCATGCCTGCCAGCTATGCCCATTACCGGTTCGGCAAGCTTCTGCTGCCCACTCTGCCTGCGGATGTGCGCCAATGTATCCAGCGCTTCCGCCGGATGTACGATGTGGGGCTGCAGGGCCCGGACTTTTTCTTTTATTACAACCCGGTGATGAAAACTGCCGTGGGCGCCCTGGGCGGACAGTTCCACAGCCAGAGCGGCCGGGACGTTTTTCACCAGGCCTGTGCCGCTGCCCACACGGAGGCCGGACGCGCCTACCTGTACGGTCTGCTGGGGCACTACTGCCTGGACTCCGGCTGCCACCCCTATGTACAGACGGTGGTAGACAGCGGCCGAGCCCGGCACATCGCCCTGGAGTCGGAATTTGACCGGTACCTGCTGGCGCTGGACGGGGAGTCCTCCCCCAGCACCTTCAATATGGGCCGCTACCTGAAACTGACCCGGGGGGAGTGCATGACCGTTGCGGAGTTCTATCCCCCCGCCACCGGGGCCAATGTAAGCCGGAGTGTCCACCTGATGGCGGCATCCCTGAAGTTCCTGGCCAGCCCCAATCGGAAGCTCCGGGTCTCCCTGCTGCGCCGGCTGCGGCCCCAGCTGCTGGACAGCCTGATTCCCGAGACGCCGGTGGCGGCGTTTTCCCGGATGGACAGCGAGCTGCTGGCCCGGTTCAACCGAAGCCTGACCCGGTACCCCCGGCTGCTGGCCCAGCTGGAGGCCCACCGCACCGGTGACGAACCCCTGGGGCCGGATTTTCTGCCGTCCTTCGACTAGGACCCGAACCAACAATTCTGGAGAGAGAGACGAATATGAAACAAAGCATGAAACTCACGGCCCTGGAGCGAAGCTGGGTCCTCTACGACATCGGCAACTCCGCATTCATTCTGATGGTTTCCACCCTGATTCCCCTGTATTTCAACTCCCTGGCGGCCCAAGCCGGCCTGGATGAAAACCTGTACCTGAGCTACTGGGGCTACGCCGGCTCCGTCGCCACGGTTCTGGTGGCCATCATTGGCCCCATCTGCGGCGCTCTGTCCGACCGGAATCTGAAAAAGCCCCTGTTCTCCCTGTGTCTGGCCCTGGGCGTCATCGGCTGTGCCCTGCTGGGGGTGTGCCCCCACTGGCTGGCCTTCCTGGGCGTCTTTGTGGCTGCCCGGGTGGGCTATTCCTCCAGCCTGGTGTTCTATGACTCCATGCTCCCCGAGGTCACCCAGGACAGCCGGATGGATCGGGTATCCACCATAGGCTACGCCTTCGGCTATATCGGCTCGGTGATTCCCTTCATCGTCTGCCTGGTGCTGGTGCTGGCCCATGGCAGCTTCGGTCTGAGCCAGAGCGGGGCCATGTCCATCGCTTTCCTGCTCACCGCCCTCTGGTGGATCGGCTGCACCCTTCCGCTGCTCCGGCGCTACCGGCAGACCGCCTTCGTCTCCGCCGGGGACCGCAGCCCCATCGGCGATACCTTCCGCCAGCTGGGCCGGACCATCCGGGATGCCCGGAAGGAGCCCCATATTTTCCTGTATCTGGTGGCGTTTTTCTTCTTCATTGACGGCGTGTACACCATCATCGACATGGCTACCGCCTACGGTGCCGCCCTGGGTCTGGACACCACCGGCCTGCTGCTGGCCCTGCTGGTGACCCAGTTCGTGGCGTTTCCCTTCTCTATTCTCTTCGGGCGGCTGTCCGCCCG
The DNA here is from genome assembly GCA_944387685.1 of uncultured Oscillospiraceae bacterium. Lineage (GTDB taxonomy): Bacteria > Bacillota > Clostridia > Oscillospirales > Oscillospiraceae > Faecousia. Next base: position 1,514 of record CALXFW010000150.1, on the reverse strand, counting down.
GTATGACACCGGACTGCTCATCAAGGTTTGCATCTGCGCCTATACCGGCATCACCCTGTTCGCCGTGTTCCTGGTATCCCAGTGGCAGTTCTGGGTACTGGCGGTGCTGGTGGGCATGTTCCAGGGCGGCATTCAGGCCCTGAGCCGCAGCTACCTGGGCAAAATCATTCCCCCGGAGCGCAGCGGCGAGTATTACGGCCTGATGGATATCTGCGGAAAAGGCGCCTCCTTTGTGGGCATGACGCTGGTATCCGTACTCAGCCAGGTGGGGGCGGGCGTTACCGTGGAGGTGTTCGGCATCACCCTGCAGAACGAAAATCTGGCAGTCTCCGCCCTGATTGTGCTGTTCACTATCGGCTTCGCGGCGTTCTGCAAGGCCGACGCCCTGAACCGGGCCCGGCAGACCGCTCCGGGCAGGGGAAATTAACGGAGAAATTTCCGGAATTTTCAAAAAAGCAGATGACAACCGGGGGCAGATGTGCTATAGTGTCTGCAACATTCAGGAGGTACTGCCATGAATTTCTTAGAAGAGAGAATCGCCCGGGACGGCATCGTCAAGCCCGGCAACGTATTGAAGGTGGACAGCTTTCTCAACCACCAGATGGACATTTCCCTGATTGAAGAGATTGGCCGGGAGTTCCACCGCCGGTTCGCCGGGAAGCCGGTGACCAAGGTGCTGACCATTGAGGCCTCTGGCATCGGCATCGCCTGCTTTGTGGCAAAGGAATTCGGCGTACCCATGGTGTTCGCCAAGAAGTCCAAGTCCATCAACATCGAGGGCGATGTGTATCTGGCAGAAGTGGAATCCTTCACCCACAAGAACCACAACCAGGTGGTGGTTTCCAAGAAGTTCCTGGGTCCGGAGGATCATGTGCTGATTATTGACGATTTTCTGGCCAACGGCTGCGCCCTGCTGGGGCTGATCTCCATCGTGGAGTCCGCCGGGGCTACAGTGGAGGGTCTGGGCATCGTCATCGAGAAGGGCTTCCAGGTCGGCGGCCAGGTGATCCGCAATCTGGGCTATCCTCTGGAGTCCCTGGCCATTGTGGACGCCATGGACCCGGAGACCGAGGCCATCACCTTCCGGGAACAAATTGAAAAATAACCGCCTGCCATACCGGCGGCCGCTTTTCCAGCGGCCGCTTCGTTTTTTTTCACAAACATTGTCCTGGGTTTTTTGACAAATCCCACACTAGCAATCCCCGTGGGAATCTGTCATAATTAATTTGTATGGTTATCGCCAAATACCTGCCAAATGAACGGAGGACATACTATGGCAAAAAAAGCAAGTGACAATTTCAAAACCTACCACAATCCCAACGGTCCGGACATCACCACGGTGAGCCGCCCAATTCTGGAGGCCGATGGCCTGTATTTCAAGGATATCGATGGTTCCGGCACCGTTTCCCCCGTCAACGACTGGCGGCTTCCCGCCGAGGAGCGGGCCGCTGCCTATGTCAAGCAGATGACCCTGGACGAGAAGATCGGCCAGCTGTTCATCTCCGACTGGCGGA
>CALXFW010000149.1 GCA_944387685.1 uncultured Oscillospiraceae bacterium | reverse complement strand
AAGTACAGGTCGTCGCCCTGGGAGCCGGAGCCGTCCCAGCTGTACAGGAAGGCAGCCTCGTTGCCGTTGGCATCGGTGCTGGGCTCCACGGTCAGACCGGTGAAGGTCACGAACTCGTTCTGATGGTTGATCAGCTCGTCGGTGCCCAGCAGCTCGGTCACATCCAGAGCCTCGGCGATGTAGGTGTCGCCGTCCTCCACGAACTCAAAGGTACCTCTCATGATCTCCACTTCGCCGGACCACTCAGCCTTGTAGCCGGTGATGCGGATCTTGGTGCCGGGCACCAGCTTGGCAGCGTCCTCCTCGGAGCAGGCCATGTCATAGGCAAACACGGCGCCCTCGGGGCTCTGGCAGTAAACGGTGATCTTGTCCTCAAACCAGGACTGATGATCCTGGACGTAGGTCTCCACGCAGACCTGATCGTCAATGGCGGCGGCCAGGTACTCCTCGTGAGTCATCACGGCCACAGCGGCAGTCTCGGTACCCTCCGTGGCGGCGGTGGTTTCCTCCGCAGCGGCGGCAGTGGTCTCCACGGCAGCGGCGGTGGTTTCGGTGGTGTCGGTCTTGGCGCAGGCAGCGAAAGCCAGAACCATGGTCAGGGCCAGCAGCATAGCAACAAACTTTTTCATGTTTCCTTCTCCTTTGTGAAAGGTATACTGTGCGCTTCGCACTACCTCATTATACAACAGGAATTCCAAAAATCAACGATTTTGTCAAAAAGTTAATGGTTTCGGAACAGATTATTCCCAATCGCCGGGGGAAGAAGGGGACTCATGCCATCCGTTTCCGGCGCTTCCGCCGCTCCGCCAGAGCATAGACGCCCATCCCGGCCCAGCACGCGGCCAAGGCCGCCAGCAGGGCTTTGGAGGCGGCGGGGAGGGGACCCAGTTCCGTTTCCCCGTCGGAGGCGGTGATCTGATCCAGCCGGTACAGGGCGGATACCTCTGCAAATAGGTTGTCCAGATAAGTTTCATCTATGGTTTCACCACGACGGGCCGATAGACATGTATCTTCAATTAACTGTCCAGCAGCATTGCGCAGGGAGGTGGAGCCGTTGAATATGGAGGTGACGAAGGTGTTGCCCGTGTTGTCCAGCAACAGCTGGGCGGCGTCAATTTTCACGGAGTAGTGCGTGTCATTGTCCTCTCCCCGGCGGCTGAGGTAGTCCTGATATTCCGCCGAGGACTGGGCCTTGCTGGTTACCGGGACGTACCCCTCCGTCTGGGAGTAGGCAATCTGCACGGAATTGGTCAGCAGATACTGGGTAAACAGCCAGGATGCCAGCACCTCCTGGGGATCCTCCTTCTGGAAAATACACACCGATGGCCCCTGGGAAATCATTTTGGGATTCTCCGGGTCAAACTGGGGGATGGTCATGACGGCGGTTTCAAAGGGGACCAGCTTTTCCTCCGCAATGTCCACCAGGGGGGCGTCGGAGCCCATCCAGGTGGCCCCGGCGGTGGAGTCGATGGCGAAGATGCACTGCCCCGCATTGAGGAAGTTTGCTGGGTAACCTACCATTTTAAAGGTGTTAAATGCTTTGGATTCAGAGATGTCTGCAACCATGTACAGCAGGGAGCGGGTGGTGTCGTTGAAAAGCTGCACCTCTCCCCGGGCGGTGGAGTAGCCCGCATCCAGCTGCCGGAGCATCTGAATCATCATGTTGTCCGTAGACTTGTAGATAAAGGGAATCAGCACCTTCTGCCCGTTGAGCAGGAAATTGCCGTCGCTGTCCTGGGCCATGGCGGCCTCGGAGACCTCCCAGACAAAGTCCCAGGTCAGGGTCTCCGGCAGAGTGTAACCCAGCTGCTCCACATAGGTCTTGTTTACATAGCAGGCCTCCGTGGAACGCATGAAGGGAATGGCATACCAGTGGCCGTCGAACCGGCACTCCTGCAGAAACTTGGGAATGATTTCCTCCTGGGTGGGGCCGTCAAACCGTACCTCGCTGCCGCCCAGACCGTACTTGGGGTGGGAGAACAGCTGATCCAGAGGCACCACCGTGTCCGCGCCGGTGAGATAGGTGGCAATGTGGTCCGGGTAGGTGATGCACACATTGGGGGTGGTGTCCGTGGCAATGTTGGTAATGACGTCGTTGTAGATTTTGCCGTAGTCGGTGTACAGCCGCAGGTTCACGGTGATATTGGGATACAGCGCCTGAAAATCCGCAATGGCCTGCTTGTAGATATTTACCTGGGCCATATTGGTATCGTTTTTGGCCCAGAAGGTGATTTCGTAATCCCGGGAGGTGTCGAATTCCTCGGGAATCACGAAGGCGGCCTTCTCCCGGGAGCCATGGCAGCCGGACAGGGAGAAGAGCACAACGACGGCCAGAAGGAGGGCAATCCATTTTTTCATCCCTTCACCCCTCCTCTGGAAACTCCCGCCATGATCTTCCGGCGGAAGGCAAGGAACAGCACAATCAGCGGCAGGGAGATGACCACCACCGCCGCCATCATGGCGGGGATGTTTTCCCGGCCGAAGCCGTTCTCCCGAATCTCCTGAATGCCGTTGGACACCAGAAAATACGCCTGGTCATCGGTAATCAGCCGGGGCCAGATGTAGGAGTTCCAGCACTCAATGACCTTCAGAATGGTGATGGTGACAATGGTGGGACGGCAGATGGGAATCAGCACCTTCCACAGATATTTCAGGTCTGAGGTTCCGTCCACCTTGGCGGCGTAGTACAGCTCGTCGGGAATCTGGGAAAAGTTCTCCTTCAGCAGGTAGATGTAAAATACCGACGTGACGCTGGGCAGAATCAGGCCCAGGAAGGTGTTGCGCAGATTCCAGTTGGTGATGGTGACAAAGTTGGTAATCACCACCAGTTCCGTGGGAATCATCATCAGGGACAGGAACAGGGTGAAAGCCAGGTCCCGCCCCCGGAAGTTCAGCCGGGCGAAGGCAAAGGCCGCCAGCACGGTGACAATCAGCATCAGCGCCGTGGTGGCCAGAGTGAAAATGATGGTGTTTACAAAGTAGCCAGCCAGCGGCACCTGGGTGAAGGCGTCGGCGTAATTTTCCAGGGTGGGGGAGAGGGTGTACAGCTGGGGAATCCACTCGGAGTTGTAAGCGCCGTAGCTTTTTACGCTGGTGAGCACCATCCAATAGAAGGGAAACAGCACTGCCAGCGCCCACACCGACAGGAAAAAGTAGGTGACAGCCTTCCGGACGGAGGCCCGCCGGGCGGCGGCTTTCTCCAATTTTTCGTAATCCATACAGGGCCTCCTCAATAGTGGACGTGCTTCTTGCTGACCAGAAGATTGATGCAGGTGATGGTCAGGACGATGGCAAACAGCACGATGGCGGCGGCAGAGGCGTAGGAGGGATAGCCGCCGGAATCCCCGTAGAGCATATCGTAGATGTAGCCCACGATGGTGTTCATCTCCGAGGCGTTCAGATCGGTGCCGAACAGGGCTACCGCGTCGGAGTAGGCCTTGAAGGCCCCAATGAAGCCGGTTATCACCAGATAGAACAGGGAGGGGGAGATCATGGGCAGGGTAATCCGGGTGAACACCCGCAGCCGGGAGGTGCCGTCCACCTTGGCGGCGTTGTAGTAGGTCTGGTCCACCGAGGCCAGGGCGCTGGTAAGCACCAGAATCTTGAAGGGCAGCACCACCCAGACGGTATAGAAGCACAGCACAAACATCTTTGCCCAATAGGGGCCGCCGATGAAGTCCACCGGCCCGGCGCCGAACCAGCTGAGCACCAGATTGGCCAGTCCGTCGGTGTAAGGGGTCTGCTTGAAGAGAATCATGAACACCAGGCCAACCGCCAGGGTGTTGGTGACATAGGGCAGGAAGGAGATGGTCTGATACAGTTCCCGGAGCTTCCGGATGGAGCTTAAGCCCACGGAGATCAGCAGGGCCAGCCCGGTGGACAGGGGCACCGTGATAATCACCAGGATAAAGGTGTTTTTCAGGGCCTGGAGGAAGTAGGGGTCGTGGAGCACATAGGCATAATTGTACCCGCCTACCCCCCAGTAGGTCTGGGAGGCAAAGTTATAGCCCTCTTCCAGGGAGTAGACAGAGACGTCAATCAGGGGGTATACCAGGAAGAACCCCAGAAACACGGCGGCGGGCAGCAGATACAGCCAGCCCTTGGCGTTGTTCTTTTCCATACGCGCCTCCGTCAGAAGGGAATCCGGATTCCGTCCTCCCGGGAGAACAGAAAGACCTTGTTCGCCTTCAGGTCGAAGCGAACGGTTTCTCCCTGGGGAACCTGATTTTCGCCGGAAATGATGGAGCGGATGGTGAGATTCTGGGAATTGGGATGGGTGGACACCACGTTGATGTCCCGGCCCATAACCTCCACCGCATGGAACCGGCAGGTAAAGGCGCCGGTATCCCGAAGCACAAAGCCCTCGGGCCGGATGGCGGCGGTGACAAACTGATCGGCCACACCGGGAACGGGGAGAACAGCCTCTTCCCCGA
>CALXFW010000148.1 GCA_944387685.1 uncultured Oscillospiraceae bacterium | reverse complement strand
GCTGCTGCCAGGTGTCAGCGCCAACCTTCTGTGCATTTTCCAGCAGAGAGTTGGTGGCAGCTTCCATCTCCTCGATGGTGGTTAAAGATGCCCAATCCTTCAAAGTGATTTCCTCCTAATCAATTTTTCTCAGAAAAACAAACGTACCTCACGCTGCGCCCCGGGAAGGGCACAGTGTTTCGATATTATTTTACCAATTCACCCTGGGAATGTCAATCGTGGAATTGCCTACATTTGACGCTTTTTTTTCATCCCCCGGCGGGGGATTTTTGGTGATGTTTTCCGCTTGCACAAGATGTGGTGGAGACCGGAGAAAAACGCCACCAGATACGGTGGTTATTTGAATTTTTCTTGAATTCTTTTGGAAGCACTGGAACTTTTCCTCCGGATATGGTATACTGTGCACAAGTATAGACTGCCGGAGTATACCCACGGCAGAAGGTTGGAACGGAGAGAGAACGTATGCTGGAATTACTGGCGCCTGCGGGCTCCATGGAGGCGCTGCGGGCCGCGGTGCAGAACGGAGCCAACGCGGTGTATCTGGGCTGCGGCAGCTTCAATGCCCGGCAGAGCGCGAAGAATTTTACCCCCCAGACCCTGGTGGAGGCCATCAAATACTGCCATATCCGGGGCGTCCAGGTGCACCTGACGGTGAACACTCTGGTGGCTGACCGGGAGATGAAGGAAGTGGGGGAGCTGATCCGCCACGCCGCCCAGAACAATGTGGACGCCTTCATCGTCCAGGACCTGGGAGTGGTGCAGCTGTGCCGGCAGATTGCCCCCAAGGTGCCCATTCACGGCTCCACCCAGATGACGGTCCACTCCCTGTCCGGCGTGCAGCGGGTCGCCGCCATCGGCATCCGCCGGGTGGTGCTCAGCCGGGAGCTGAGTCGGGAGGAGATCCGCTATATCTGCGCCAATTCTCCCATTGAGATTGAGGTATTTGCCCATGGCGCCCTGTGTATGTGCTATTCCGGGCAGTGCTATATGTCCGCTGTCATCGGCGGCCGCTCCGGCAACCGGGGCCGCTGCGCCCAGCCCTGCCGGCAGAGTTACGGCTACGGCCGCTGGCAGGACAAGTACCCCCTGAGCCTGAAGGACAGCTGTCTGGTCCACTACCTGAAGGAGCTGGAGGCCATGGGTGTGGCGTCCGTGAAGCTGGAGGGGCGGATGAAGCGGCCGGAATATGTGGCCACCGTTACCGCCGTCTACCGCAAGGCCATGGACGAGGGCGTGGTGACCAAGCCCATGATGGAGGCGCTGATGACCGCCTTCAACCGGCAGGGCTTTACCGACGGCTATTATACCAATCGGGTGGACCAGAAGATGTTCGGCGTCCGCCAGGAGACCCGGGAGGACCCCCAATGGCTTCAGGCTGCCCGGCAGTCCTATGAGGCCGGAGAGACGCCTCTGGTGGATTTGAAATTCTACGCTGCGGTGACGGTGGACGGCAGCTACCTCACCGCCACCGACCCGGAGGGGCGGACCTGCCGCAGCGAAGGACCCCGGCCGGAGCTGGCCCGGACCATGCCCCTCACCGGGGCCATGGTGGCGGAGCGAATCGCCAAAACCGGCGGCACCCCCTTCCGCTGCGCCGAGGTGAGAACCCATGTGGAGCCGGGGCTGATCATCTCCGCCTCCGCCATCAACGCCATGCGCCGGGATGTGCTCAACCAGCTCACCGCCCTGCGGGCCCGGCGAGAGGAGCAGCCCATCCGCAAGCCCAAGGCTCCCTCCCAGAGCAAGGGCAGCCGGGGAGTCCCCGGCCTGACGGTGCAGGTCACCACCCGGGAACAGCTGACTCCCAATCTGCTGAATCTGGAGACCGCCATGCTCTATGTGCCGCTGCACATTCTGCTGGAGGACGACGCCACCACGATGCGTCTGGCCCAGCGGGGCCGGCTGGCGGCGGCGCTACCCCGGATTGTCCATGACGGTGAGATGCCCAAGGTAATTGCCGGGCTGAACAGGCTCCGGGACCTGGGGGTGAAGGACGCCCTGGTGGGGAATCTGGGCCTGCTGGCCCCTGTCCGGGAGGCGGGAATGCGCATTCACGGCGACTTCGGCCTGAATGTGTTCAACTCCCGGGCCATGGATGTGCTGAAGGGGTGGGAGCTGACCTCCGCCACCGTCAGCTTTGAGATGACCCTGCCCCAGATTCGGGACCTGAGCAAGCCGGTGAACGCGGAGCTTATCGCTTACGGGCGGCTGCCCCTGATGCTCACCGAGCACTGCCTGATTTACGGGCGTACCGGAGAGTGCACCTGTCATCTGGGCCAGACCAAGCTCACCGACAAAACCGGTGCGGAGTTCCCCATCATCCGGGACGGGGACAGCTGCCGCAGCGTACTGCTCAACGGCAGAAAGCTCAGCTGGCTGGACCGCCAGGACGACCTGGCCAAGGTGGGGGTCTGGGCCATCCGGCTGTATTTCACCACCGAAAATTCCCGGGAGGTGGACCGGGTGATGAACGACTACCTGAATCCCGAACCCATGGACCCCGGCGCCTGCACCCGGGGGCTGTACTTACGGGGCGTGGAATAACCGCTCCGGATTCCAACACGCGAAAGGACTTATTCCCATGCAACTGCTTCTCGCCTCCGCCTCTCCCCGGCGGAAGGAACTTCTCGCCCTGTTCGGCATTCCCTTCGGAATCCACCCGGCGGACATTGACGAAACCATGGACCCCGCCCGGCCCCCGGAGGGGGAGGTGGCCCGGGTCAGCCGGTGCAAGGCTCTGGCGGTGCCCCGGGGACCGGAGGATGTGGTCATCGCCGCAGACACCATCGTGGTGTGCCAGGGCCGGGTGCTGGGCAAACCCCACTCCCCCCGGGAGGCGGAGGAAATGCTCAGCCTGCTCTCCGGCCGGGACCACCAGGTGATGACCGGCTGCACCATTCTGGCCGGGGACCGGGAGAAAACCTTCACGGAAATCACCGATCTTCATTTCCGCCCCCTGAGTCCGGAGGAAATCCGGCGCTATGTGGACACCGGCGAGCCCATGGACAAGGCCGGGGCATACGGCATCCAGGGAGGCGCCGCCCTGTTCTGCCGGCGGATGGAAGGCGACTATTATAATGTTATGGGACTTCCGGTGTGCCGGCTGTGGCAGGAGCTGCGGCAGCTGGTCCCGGAGATGATGGAGGCTGCGTTATGAGAAATCTGTTCACGACCCGGGTGAAGGTCATTCTGGTCATCGCCGCCCTGCTGACGGCGGGCCTGGCCATCCTCAGCGGCGTCACCAATGTGACGGTGCCCGACCTGATTGTCCAGGGCGTTCTGGCCCCCTTCCGGGCGGCGGGCACGGCCCTGACCTCAGCGGCGGAGAAATACTACGGCTATATGTTCCGGTATGAGGCTTTGGCCGCCCAGAACGAGGTTCTGGAGGAGCGGATCGCCCAGATGGAGGACGTGGCCCGGCAGGCCGACTCCGTCTCCCGTGAAAATGAGCGGCTCCGGGCGGCTCTGGGCCTGAAGGAGACCCATGAGAGCTATGTGCTGGTAGACGCATATATCATCGGCTGGAGCTCCACCGACTGGGAGAACACCCTGACCATCAACCGGGGCACCTCCGCAGGAATCCAGGAGAATATGTGCGCCATCACCGCCAACGGCGAAGTGGTGGGTCTGGTCACCGCCGCCGGCCCCAACTGGGCGGAGGTAACCACGGTGCTGGACTCCACCCTGGAAATTTCCGGCACCATCTCCACCTCCGGCTATAACGGCATGGTCCGGGGCGGCTATGTGGACGGACACGAGACCCTGCTGCAGATGAACTATCTGCCTTCCTCCGCCATCATCCGCAATCAGGACCAGGTGGTGACCTCCGGTTCCACGGTGTACCCCCGGGGCCTGATTATGGGCTACGTGGTGGACGCTGGCTTTGAGGAGACCGGCGTGGCCAAGTTCGCCCTGCTGGACCCTGCGGCGGAAATCAGCTCTCTGGAGCAGGTGTTCATCATCACCCAGTACACCACAGATGTGGTCACCTCCTCGGATACGGAGACCCAGAGCACAGAAGCCACGGTGCCCGCCACCCAGACCACGCCTGTGGAGACCACCGCAGCCACGCTGCCTCAGGGAAATGTGGGGTGAGCTGAAGTATGGCCAGAAAACGGCGCAGCCGCGCCTCGGAATTCAAACCCGACCCCAAAGCAGCCACCTGGATCAAAACCTTCCGGCTGACCGCCCAACAGCGGCTGCGGCTGGCAAAGTGGCTGCTGTATGTGCTGACCATTGTGGGCTGCCTGGTGGTCCAGGATGTGATTATGAGTCGGATCCGGCTCTTCGGTGCCACCACGGACCTGGCCGTGTGCGCCATTATCGTCATTGCCATTCTGGAGGGCACGGAAGTGGGCACGCTGTTTGTGCTCATCGCCTCCACCCTCTACTACTTTTCCGGCAGTGCCCCCGGGGCCTACACCATCGCCCTGCTCACCTTCCTGACCACCGGTTCCGTTCTGCTGCGGCAGATGTACTGGCGGCGCAGCCGGGGCTCCATTCTGCTGTTCTCCGGCATCACGGTGATGCTCTATGAGATCGGGCTGTTTGTGGTGGGCACCGCCGTCGGCCTGACCATCCCCAGCCACCTGATTGCCTTCGTCCTCACCGGCGCCTACAGTGTGCTGGCCATGATTCCGCTGTATTCCCTGATTTATAAAATCGGCTTGATTGGAGGTAACACATGGAAAGAATAAGCCGCTTTCGGGCCGTCCTGTTCCTGGTTCTGTTTGCATTTATCCTGACCCTGTTTGCGGGCAAGCTCTTTGTGCTGCAGATTATCGAAACCGACGGCAACACCGACAACACCCAGACCTACACCACCCTGACCACCGTCCGGGCTGCCCGGGGCGATATTCTGGACCGCAACGGCAACGTGCTGGTGGGCAACCGGGCCTCTTATGATCTGGTGTTCAACCACTACGTTATCAAATCCTATTCCGACCGGAACGAGGCCCTGTATCGTCTGGTGCAGAAGTGCCAGGAGCTGGGGGTTACGTACAATGACCATTTCCCCGTGACCCGGACCCAGCCCTTTGAGTACACCCTGACCTCCATGGCCAGTTCCTGGCAGAACAACTTCCTGAAGTACATGACGGACCGGAGCATGGACCCGGACATCACCGCCCCCCTGCTGGTGCAGAAGCTCCGGGACAGCTACGACATCCCCGAGGAGTGGTCGGATACCGACGCCCGGGCAGTGGTTGGCTTCCTGTATGAGTTTGACCTGCGGGGCATCACCAATCTGCCTACCTATACCTTCATGGAGGACGTGTCCGACGAAAACCTGTCCGCCATCCTGGAGCTGAACACCCCCGGCCTGATGGTGGAATCCTCCACGGTCCGGGAGTATCACACCCAATACGCCGCCCATGTGCTGGGCTATCTGGGCGGCATGGACGATGCCGACTGGGAAAAGTACAAGGAGCTGAACTACTCCATGGACGCCATGATCGGACAGTCCGGCTTTGAGGAGGCCTTTGAGGACTACCTCCACGGCATTGACGGCACCCGTGTGGACGTGGTCAGCCGTGACGGCGCCATCATCAAGCAGTACTACGCCAAGGAATATGACGACGACGGCAATGTCATCGGCGAAAAGACCCCGGTGGCGGGCAACAACGTGGAAACCACCCTGGATATCAAGATTCAGCAGGTGGCGGAGGAGGCCCTGGAGGACGTGATTCTCCGCATCCGGGACCCGCTGCTCAACACCGAAGAGGGCGAGAACGTGGGCCACGACGCCCAGGGCGCCGCGGTGATTGTGATGGAGTGCAAGACCGGCAACATTCTGGCCTGCGCCAGCTATCCCACCTACAATCTGGCCACCATGAACCAGGACTGGGACGAGATTGTGAGCAATGAATACAACCCCATGTTCAACCGGGCCTTCGGCGCGGAATACGCCCCCGGCTCCACCTACAAGATGTGTACCCTGATTTCCGCCATGGAGAACCGGAATTCGGAAGGCGAATGGATTCTGGAACCCGGCGAGACCATCGACGACAAGGGCGTGTATAACAAGTACGACGGCTTTGCTCCGGCCTGCTTGTTCTGGACCAGCAGCCACGCCACCCACAAGACCCCCACCGGAGACCCCATCGACGCCACCTGGGCCCTGTGCTATTCCTGCAACTACTTCTTCTACCAGCTGGGTGACCTGTGCACCTGGGAGATGGTGGATGAAACCGCCCAGGCCCTGGGTCTGGGAGAACCCACCGGCATTGAGCTGGTGGAAAAGACCGGCTTCCGGAATACACCGGAGCGGAAGGCAGAGGTCTATACCGGTGCGGATGCCCAGTTCGGCGCAGGCGACCGTATTCTGGGCGCCATCGGACAGGGCGAAAACCGGTTCACCCCCCTGCAGCTGTGCGTCTACGCCTCCACTCTGGCCAACAAGGGCACCCGGATGAAGGCCACCTTCCTGAGCCGGGTGGTGTCCTCGGACTACCGGACCCTGATCTTTGAAAACGAGCCCCAGATTCTCAACCAGCTGGAAATGCAGTCCACCACCATCAATACCTACTGGGAAGGTATGCGGATGGTTATCACCAAGGCCGGCGGTACGGCCCAGAAGTATTTCGGCGGCTATGCCGACCAGTACGGCGATGAGGACGGCGTGTGGCCTTTGAAGGACGAGGTTACCGTCTATGCCAAGACCGGTACCGCGCAGCACGCTTCCGGCGGTTCCGACCACGGCGCCTTCCTGTGCTTCTCCCACCGGGTGGGAGAGACGGAGCCGGATGTGGCCATCGCCATCTTCGGTGAGAAAATCGCCCACGGTTCCTCCCTGGCTCCCGTGGCGGAGAAAATCCTGCTGACCTACTACGAAATGCAGGCAGCCAGCGAAGTCACCGCTTTTGAAAATCAGGTGGGATAATCCCTCCGGCGTTCCCCGGCGCGGCCACATTCTGGCCGCGCCGAAATCTTTGCCGAAAATGGGAAAGATTCCTCTTGCAACCGGGCGGAATCTGTAGTATGGTTAGACAAAAGCAGCGGACCCCAAAGCTGGTTCCGCAGGAAAGCGAGGAATGCGTCTATGCTGAACAAATCCGATCCCAACTGGTGGAAGCAGGCGGCTGCCTACCAGATCTATCCCAAGAGCTTCCAGGATACCACCGGCAGCGGTACCGGTGATCTGCGGGGCATCATCCAGCGGCTGGACTATCTGGCGGAGCTGGGCATTGATGTGATCTGGCTGTCTCCTGTGTTCGCCTCCCCCCAGGTGGACAACGGCTACGACATCTCCGACTATCGGGCCATTGACCCCATGTACGGCTCCCTGGCGGATATGGACGAGCTGATTGCCCAGGGCAAGCAGCGGGGCATCGGCATCATGCTGGACCTGGTGCTGAATCACAGCTCCGACCAGCACCCCTGGTTCCTGGCCGCCCGGAGCAGCCGGGACAATCCCTATCACGACTACTACGTCTGGCGGGACGGGGAGCCCGGCAAGCTTCCCAATGATATGAAGGCCGGCTTCGGCGGCCCTGCCTGGGAATGGGTGCCGGAAGTGGGGCAGTACTACTTCCACCAGTTCGCCCCCCAGCAGCCGGACCTGAACTGGGAGAACCCCAAGCTCCGCCGGGAGCTGTATGACATGATTCTGTGGTGGATGGACCGGGGGGTGGAGGGCTTCCGCCTGGACGTCATCGACCAGATTGCCAAGGAGCCGGACCGGTTCATCACCGGCAACGGCCCCCGGCTCCATGAGTTCCTCCGGGAGCTGAGCCGGGAGACCTTCCAGAAGGGCTGCCTGGTCACCGTAGGCGAGGCCTGGGGCGCGGACCTGGAGCGGGCCCGTCTGTACAGCTGCCCCGACGGCAGCGAGCTGTCCATGGTCTTCCAGTTCCAGCAGATGGTGCTGGACCAGCAGCCGGGGAAGGAAAAGTGGGACCTGCGGCCCCTGCCCTTCGTGGAAATGAAGAAGAGCTACGCCCACTGGCAGCAGGGGCTTCACGGCTGCGGCTTCAACAGCCTGTTCCTGAACAACCATGACTTGCCCCGGATTGTTTCCCGGTGGGGCAATGACAGCACCTATCGGGTGGAGTCCGCCAAATGCCTGGCCACCATGCTCCACGGCATGGAGGGAATGCCCTACACCTACCAGGGCGAGGAGCTGGGCATGACCAACATCCGCCTGCCCATTGAGGATTACCGGGACCTGGAAAGCCTGAACGCCTACCGGGAGCGGACGGAGGCGGGGTATCCCGTGGAGGAGGTCATGGCCTCCCTGTACGCCAGAAGCCGGGACAATGCCCGCACCCCCATGCAGTGGGATGACAGCCCCAACGCAGGCTTCACCACCGGAGAGCCCTGGCTGCGGGTCAACCCCAACTACCGGCAGATCAACGCCGCCCAGGCTCTGGCAGACCCGGACTCCGTGTTCCACTACTACCGCAAGCTGATTTCCCTGCGCAAATCCCACCCGGTGATCACCCAGGGGGATTTCACCCTGCTGGAGCCGGAGCATCCCAAGCTGTTCGTCTACCGCCGGGCCCTGGCAGATCAGGAGCTGCTGGTGGTGTGCAACTTCTCCGACGAGGAGACGCCCTACGTCCTGCCGGAGGGGTGGGAGACTGCCCACTGCCTGATTGAGAACTATCCTGCCCGGACGGATGGGACCCTTCGCCCCTGGGAAGCCCGGATGCTGGAGCGGTAATCCGCCTGTCCCGAAACAACAAGGCCCCCGTCATCCGACGGGGGCCTTTTCATTAAATATGCGGTGGTTTACTCATCCAGCATCCGGTAGCCTACGCCCAGTTCGTTGGTGACGTAACGGTTGTCTCCCGGGCGGCAGCCCAGTTTTTTGCGGATGTTGGCCATATTGACCTGGAGCTTTTTGATGCTCCCGTCGTCCATGCTTCCCCAGATGGCCCGGATGATGGCGGAGTAGGTCATCACCTTGCCGGTGTGCTGGCTCAGCAGGGCCAGAATGTTGTATTCCGTCTGGGTCAGGTGGACCAGCTTTCCCCCTACCGCTACCTGACGGCGGTCGTAGTCAATCACCAGGTTGTCCACCATGAAGATGCTGCCGGGGGCGGCAGCCTGGAGGCTGTGCCGGGTGACCCGCAGGGCGGCCCGCACCCGGGCGATGAGCTCTGCGGTGCCGAAGGGCTTGGTGACATAGTCATTGGCCCCCAGGTCCAGGGCGGTGACCTTGTCGCTTTCTTCCGTCCGGGCGGAGAGAACCAGGATGGGCACCATGCTGGTCTGGCGCACCTGGCGGATGAAGTCCAGACCGTCCATGTCCGGCAGACCCAGGTCCAGCACCACCAGATCCGGGTTGTGGGAGGAGAACATAAGCACCCCCTGGCGGCACAGGGGAGCGGTGAGCACCTGGAAGTCGTTGGCCTCCAGCACCGCCTGGATAAAGCTGGTGATGTTGGGGTCGTCCTCCACCACCAGAATCTTGTATTTATTGTTCGACATCACAGGTATCCTCCAATTCCAAAGCGAAGTAGAAGCATGCGCCGCCCTCCGGACGGTTCTGCGCGTGAATCTGGGAGCCGTGGGCCTTGATGATGGTGCTGCACACCGACAGGCCGATGCCCATGCTGCTGCGGCTGCTGTCCGATGGGGTGTCCCCGGTCAGGTGGGAGGTGAACAGCCGGGGCAGCTGCTCCTCCGGAATGCCCGCTCCGTCGTCCTCTACCCGGAAAACGGCCATATTCTGGTCGATTACTACCCGGAGCCAGAGATTCTGCATCCCCTTGGCGTGAAATACCGCGTTCTCCAGCAGGTTCATCAGCACCTGTTCAATGAGAATGGCGTCCATGGGAATCAGCACAAATTCCTCCGGCAGGGACACCTGAACCGTCTGCTGGTGGTAGTGCTTTCGGAACTTTACCAGCAGGGAATCCACCAGTTCCTCCAGCACCGTGTCCTGCTTTTTCAGGGCCACCTCCCCGGAGTCAATCCGGGTGACGGAGAGCAGATTCTCCACCATCCGCACCAGCCATTGGGCGTCCGCCGACACGCTGGAGAGCATTTTCAGATGCTTCTCCCGGGAAAAGGTGTCGTAATTTTCCATCATGGCGGAACAGGAGCCATAGATGGCGGTGAGAGGCGTGCGCAGGTCATGGGACACGGCCCGCAGCAGATTGCCCCGCATCCGCTCCGTCTCCGCCTCCGCCTTTACTTTTTCCTGCTGCTTCAGCCGGGTGGTCAGTGCGCCGGTCATGGTGGACACGATCAGCATGACCACCGCCGAGGCAATGCACTCCGGGGAAATCAGATCAAAGGCCCAGTAGGGATAGGTGAAGGCATAATTCACCGCCAGTACGCTGATCAGGGATGCGGCAATGCCCCAGAAATACCCCTGGGTCCGCCAGGACACCAGGTACACTCCCAGCACAAAAATCATGGGGGTCAGGGTCCGGCTGTCAAACAGATTCTGCAGAAACAGTATGACGCAGAAGGTAATCAGCAGGGTCACCAGGGTAAAAAGCCCGTCCGGCAGCAGTTGTTTGGAATGCTTCATGCAGTGGGTCGGGCCGTGGGACCCGACGGTTCACCTCGCTTTGTCTGAAGTTTTGGCGGGACGTCCGGGAAATACCGGGAAAAGCCTATGGAAAAAGGGGACAGGATGTGCTATATTGGAGGAAATTACTTGGCATCGGGAGGAACCGATATGATCAACGACAGATACCTGCGGCCCAAGAAGGCTCAGTGGCTGAAAAGAATGTACAACACTCCCTTTCCCGTGCGGGAAGAGCTGGAGGTCTGGCGCGGCGAGCAGGCTACCATCCTGCCCCTGCGGGAAATCCCCGGGGAGGGGGTGCTGTTCGGACGGGGCGGCGTGGTGGACCGGGAGGGGCAGTACGTCCCTTTGTCCGGAATTGAGACCCGGATTATGGGGGGATATCCGGTGGAGAAGCCCGCGTTCCGGGATGAGAAGGTGGTGTACTGCGGCTACCTGGTGAACCACTGGGGCCATTTCCTGGTGGAGGCGGTGACCCGGCTGTGGTATGCCCTGGAGACGGAGGAACCGGTGGACAAATATGTGTTCTTCCTGGAGGAAGGGGTCCAGCGGGAGATCAAGGGCAACTACAAGGCCTTTTTTCAGCTGCTGAAAATCTGGGACAAGCTGGAGATTATCCATGAGCCTACCACCTACCGGGAGGTGATCGTCCCGGAAATCGCCTTCCAGTGCATGAAATGGTATTCCCCCAAATTTCTCCGGATTTTCGACGCCATTGCGGAAAATGTGGTCCCCGACCCCAGCTGGGAGCAGCCGGAGAAGATTTTCTTTACCCGCAGCCATTTCGCCAAGGGGAACCATTTTGATTTCGGCATGGAGTGCCTGGATAACCATTTCCAGAGAAACGGCTTCCGGGTGGTTGCCCCGGAGACCCTGTCTCTGGGACAGATGATTGCCTATATCCGGGGAGCAAAAGAGGTGGCCACCATCTCCGGCTCGGGGCACCACAATATGCTCTTTGCCCGCAATGGCCAAAACCTGACCATTCTGGAACGATTCGTCATCAACGATGACCACCAGGTGGGCATCAACCAGATGCGGCAGCTGAACGTGACCTATGTGGATGCCAATTATCACCTGTACACCGTGGATACCGTGGGGCCGCTGATGGTGGGGTACAACCACTGGCTGGAGCAGTACACCCGGGACCGGGGTATGCTGCCGCCGGAGCCCTACTACGCCTCGGACAAATTCCGCGTCCGCTGCTTCAGGCAGTACATGGATTCCTACCGGGACAACTACCGCTTCCGCTGGCATATGGAGCACTGGTATCCGGAGATTGCCGACTCCCTGTATGAGGCCTATCAGGACAACTATCCCTATTTCAAGGATTATCTGGACGGGAACCGGCCCATTTTCCCGGAGCACTATTTCCAGCTGCACTATTTCAAGCAGTTTGTAAAGCGGCTCATTGGCCGGGCATAAGGGAAGGCCGGAGACGGAGCATTTCGTACCCACCATTATAACAGATAGCCGGGGAAAACGCACCCCTTTTTCTGTTGTTTTTGCTGGGAAATAAAGTAAAGATTCGGAAAAGGTTTGAGACGTCTGCCGCTTGGAATGGGATTCGGAAATTTTCGCTTATTCTTGGACTTTCACCGAGAAAACTGCACAAAATCCTGGGGTGATTTGAATTGGCCGTTGGGTTTTCACCGAATATCCGGGAGCAAATTCAGATGGGGCGATGAACACAGATAACGGTCATTTGACCATGAAATGTAATTTTGCGGGCTGATAAGCTGACTTTTGAACCTCAATTTGCCATCACAGCGAAGTATTTGGCATTCTACCCTGTTTTGCCAAGAGAAAGGGAGAAAAATTGTGAGGAATTGCCAAAAACGGCTGTGATTTTCACAATTCGTCAATTGACCCTAGGCTCCTTTTCTGCTATGATATAGCCATCCAATCAGAGAGGAGGTAACAAAATGAGTTGGATTGCATGGATCTGGTTGGTGCTGATGGTGCTGTTTCTGATTGCGGAGGCGGCGACGGTAAGCATGGTTTCCCTTTGGTTCGCGGCAGGCGCTTTGGCGGCGCTGATTGTCACCCTGCTGGGAGGCGTCCTGTGGATGCGGCTGACCGCGTTCATCGTGGTGTCGGCAGTGCTGCTCCTGCTTCTGCGGCCCCTGGCCCGGAAGTACGTCACCCCAAAGGTCACCGCTACCAACGTGGATTCCCTGGTTGGCACCCAGGGCATGGTCACGGTTGCCATTGACAATGTGACCGGAACCGGTCAGGTGAAGTTGGGCGGAATGTACTGGACCGCCAGAAGCACCACCGGTGCGCCCATTCCCAAAGACACCCGGATTCGGGTGGACCGGATTGCCGGGGTAAAGGCCTACGTCACCCCCGTATCGGTGACCAGCGCTGTGTAATGTCCGTCTATCCATACCATTGAGGAGGTAACAATATGTGGATCTTTATTTTAGCGATTTTTGTGGTTCTGTTCGTCATTGCGGTGGCCAACATCGCCGTGGTGCAGCAGTCCCGGGCCTACGTTGTGGAGCGGCTGGGCGCCTTCCACACAGTGTGGGGCGTGGGCCTGCACTTCAAGGTTCCCTTCATTGACCGGGTTGCCCGGAAGGTCAGCCTGAAGGAGCAGGTGCTGGACTATCCCCCCCAGCCGGTGATTACCAAGGATAACGTCACCATGCAAATCGATACCGTGGTGTACTTCCAGATCACCGACCCCAAGCTGTATGCCTACGGCGTGGAGCAGCCCATGGCGGCCATGGAGACGCTCACCGCCACCACCCTGCGTAACATCATCCGCGACCTCGAGCTGCACCAGACCCTGCCCAGCCGGGACGTCGTCAACACCAAGATGCGGGCCATCCTGGACGAGGCCACGGACCCCTGGGGCATCAAGGTCAACCGGGTGGAGCTGAAGAACATTCTGCCCCCCTCGGACATCCAGTCCTCTATGGAGAAGCAGATGAAGGCCGAGCGTGACCGCCGGCAGGCCATCCTTCAGGCGGAAGGTCAGAAGAAGTCCGCCATCCTCATCGCCGAGGGCGAGCGGGAATCCGCCATCCTCCGGGCCGATGCGGAAAAGCAGGCTGCCATTCTGAAGGCGGAAGCGGAGAAGCAGGCCGCCATCCTTCGGGCCGACGGCGAGGCCCAGGCCATTCTGGCGGTGCAGAAGGCGTTGGCAGACTCCCTGGAGCTGCTGAACCAGAAGGCCCCCAACGACCAGGTCATCAAGCTCAAGTCCATCGAAGCCATGCAGAAGGTGGCGGATGGGCAGGCTACCAAGATCATCATCCCCAGCGAAATGCAGGGGCTGGTGGGTATGGCCAGCGGCATTGTGGAAGCAGTGAAGAAGTAATCCTTCCCGGAAAAGGCGACGGAGTTTACTCCGCCGCCTTTTTGGCGGTTGCATACATTCCGCCGGATATGCTAGAATAACATAAATTCTTCCAAGGAGGCCCCTATGAAGACCTACCGTGCCATTGTCTACGACATCGACGGGACCCTGCTGAACACCCGGGACATGAATCTGTATCCCCTGCTGCGGATAATTCAGGAGGAGCTGGGCCAGGTCTGGACCCTGGAGCAGGTGCTCAAATACGCCGCCTACTCCGGTATGCAGGTGATGGCGGAGCTGGGCGTCCGGGACCCGGAGGGGGTTTACGCCCGATGGGTGCGCTATGTCAATGAATATCCGGAGCCGGCGTCGGTGTTTCCCGGGCTGGAAGCGGTCCTCCCCGTCCTGCACCGGGCGGGGGTTATCCAGGCCATTGCTTCCTCCAAGAGACGGGCCCAGTTTGCCATCGACATGGCGGGCAAAAACATCCTGCCCTACATTGCCGAGGCGGTGCTGGAGGAGGACACGTCCTTGCACAAGCCGGACCCGGCGCCGCTGCTGCTGTGCCTGGAGCGGTTGGGAGTGAAGCCGGAGGAGGCAATCTACATCGGAGATACGGCCTCAGACTGCCTGGCGGCCAAGCGGGCGGGCATGGACTTCGGCTACGCCCAGTGGGGCGGCATTCCGGGGCAGACCGTGGAGCAGGCGGACTGGGTTCTGGAAAAGCCGGAGGATCTGCTCCGATTCCTGAAATAAATAATTGCCCGCAGACAATTCTCTGCGGGCAAGCTGTTTACTTGGCGTATTCCACGGCTTTGGTCTCCCGGATGACGTTGACCTTGATCTGGCCGGGGTATTCCAGCTCGGCCTCGATCTTCTTGGCCACATCCCGGGCCAGGAGAATCATGTTGTCCTCGGAGACAACCTCGGGCTTGACCATGATCCGGACCTCCCGGCCGGCCTGGATGGCTTAGGCCTTGTCCACACCGGGATAGGAGCTGGTGAGCTCCTCCAGCTTCTGCAGCCGGCGGATGTAGTTTTCCACGTTCTCCCGACGGGCGCCGGGGCGGGCGGCAGACACGGCGTCGGCAGCCTGTACCAGCACGGCAATCACGGTCTTGGGCTCCACATCCCCGTGGTGGGCTTCGATGGCGTTGACCACCACCGGGTTTTCCTTGTACTTCCGGGCCAGATCTGCGCCCAGCTGCACATGGCTGCCCTCCACCTCATGGTCGATGGACTTGCCCAGGTCGTGGAGCAGTCCCGCCCGCTTGGCCAGGGTGATGTCCACGCCCAGCTCTGCGGCCATCAGGCCGGCGATGTGGGCGACTTCGATGGAGTGGTTCAGCACGTTCTGACCGTAAGAGGTGCGGTACTTCTGGCGGCCCAGAATCTTCACCAGCTCCGGGTTCAGGTTGTGCACGCCGGTTTCATAGCAGGCCCGCTCGCCTTCCTCACGGATGGTGCGGTCCACTTCCTTCCGGGCCTTCTCCACCATGTCCTCAATCCGGGTGGGATGGATGCGGCCGTCCACAATCAGCTTCTCCAGGGCCAGCCGGGCAATCTCCCGGCGGACAGGGTCAAAGCTGGAGACGGTAATGGCTTCGGGGGTGTCGTCGATAATCAGGTCCACGCCGGTGATGGTTTCCAGGGTGCGGATGTTCCGGCCCTCCCGGCCAATGATCCGGCCCTTCATCTCGTCGTTGGGCAGGGCCACCACGGAGACGGTGGTCTCGGCGGCGTGATCCGCGGCACAGCGCTGAATAGCGGTGGCGATGATCTCCCGGCCCTTCTCCTCGGCCTCGTCCTTCATCTGCTGTTCGATTTCCTTGATCTTCATGGCAGTCTCGTGGCGGACTTCCTCCTCCACGGACTTGAGCAGATACTGCTTGGCTTCCTCCTGGGTCAGCTCGGAGATCTTCTCCAGGGTCTGCTGCTGCTGCTGTTTCAGCTCCTCGGCCTGGGCCACGGTGTCGCTGGCTTTCTGCAGCTTTTTGGACAGCTCCTCCTCCTTGCGCTCGAAGGCCTCGGTTTTCTTGTCCAGGGTGGCTTCCTTCTGCTCCAGACGGCGCTCCTGTTTGCTCAGCTCCGCCCGGCGCTCTTTGACTTCCCGTTCGTACTCTGTGCGTGATTTATGGATTTCGTCCTTGGCTTCCAGCAGCATTTCCTTTTTCCGGCTTTCGCCGCTGCGGATGGCATCGTTGATCAGACGGGTGGCTTCCGCCTCCGCCGAGCCGATTTCCCGCTCTGCGACCTTCTTGCGGTAAATCACACCGCCGCCGAATCCGCCCAGAATGCACACCAGGGCGCCAATGACGATCAGAATCAGATCCAACAGTTCCATAAATTTGCTGCGCACCTCCTTCTCAATAAAAATTGGGCGAAGAAGGGGTGGGCAATGGTATCCCCATGATAAAATTGTGCAACACAATTGACCGGGCTATACCCGGCAATCGAGAAAAGCAAAACGCCATGAGGCGCAAAACCCATACCCGGCTTCCGTCGCCGGTTATCCATGAAACATTGCCCGCAAAAAGGACGCATTGGGCAATGTACACAATACCAGAGTTATTGTACTCGCACCAGGGAGGAATGTCAAGGGAAAAAGGGGGGAAGATCACCATTTTCTCCCAGCCGGAGGAGGGAGGAGAAAATATTTTGGATTCCCTCTTTACAAATGGGAAAAAGAATGCTATAATACCCAGGCGTCAAAGAACACGCGCCGGTGGCTCAATGGATAGAGCATCGGATTCCGGTTCCGAGGGTTGGGGGTTCGAGTCCCTTCCGGCGTACCATAACTGGACACCAGTTTTGATACAATGAGTATCGTGATTGGTGTCCGGTTTATTTTATACAAGGAGGTAATCGCATGATTGCAAACAAATTGAAGCCCGGCGATGAAATCAGAGTCATTGCACCATCAAGAAATCTAACGGAAGTATGGCATGTTGCGCATCATCATGCGGTCGACTTCTGGCACAAAGAAGGATTTAATCTCACTTTTTCTAAGAACAGCTGTGAGATAGGTAAATTTCATTCCTCCAGTATTGCATCCCGTGTGGAGGATATCCACGAAGCATTTTGCGACCCCAATGTAAAGATGATCATAACTTGTCTTGGAGGGTTTAATACCAATCAGCTTCTGCGTCACCTTGATTATGACCTGATTGCAAAGAATCCCAAAATTCTGTGTGGTTATTCCGATATTACTGCACTGCACAACGCAATTTATGCTAAGACAGGCCTTGTCACATACCACGGGCCGCATTTCAGCACTTTTGGATTTGACAGAGAAACTGAGTACACAAGACAAGCATTTGAGGATTGCGTTATCAAGGATGGACCTGTTACCGTTGTGCCCTCTGAAGCTGCTGTGAAGTATCATACCATTCAAGAGGGTGTTTGCGAGGGAACAATTATCGGCGGCAATCTCTGCACTCTGAACCTACTGCAAGGCACACCATATATGCCCGACATCAGTGATAAGGTATTATTTCTGGAAGACGACAACATTATGGGTGAGTACTTCTGTTACGAGTTTGACCGTAATCTGGAATCGCTCTTGCAGGTAGAGGGCGCAGATACGATCAAAGGTATTATCTTTGGACGCTTTGATGATAGCTGTGGTTTAACCGTAGAGACAATTACAGACATTATCCGGGACAAGGTTCCATCCCATATTCCTGTGGTATTTGGCGCAGATTTTGGCCATGTTTTTCCGATGATTACTTTTCCTATCGGAGGAAGCGTGCGTATTCGAGTAAATCAAGATGAAGTTGAAATAGTCATTGTTGCTCACTGAGCACAAGAGGACAGTATA
This sequence comes from uncultured Oscillospiraceae bacterium, assembly GCA_944387685.1. GTDB lineage: Bacteria > Bacillota > Clostridia > Oscillospirales > Oscillospiraceae > Faecousia. The sequence goes on along the minus strand of CALXFW010000148.1, from coordinate 1,099 downwards.
GTGTGCACCATTTAACGATTCCTACACCTTTTAACGAAAAGTTGGAGAGGTGTGCATTTTGTATTAAAATAGGTCTCTATTTTCAAAAGAACAGATACTCATTCGAGTATCTGTTCTTTTGTTTATTCCCGAAAGGAAGGGACTCGAACCATAAAATGCCGGTGTCCGGCGGACACCTTTCCATCAGCCCATAGGCTCCATGGGCTTGCCGCAGCAGCGGGGGATGGTCTGCCCGGCCTCCAGGTGGAGAAGCTTGTGGCAGATGGGGCAGACGTAGTCCCCCTCCTTTTCCGCTTTTTCCACCGGCAGGAAGCCTTCTTCCTTCCATTTGATCATGGGATACTCCTTCTCAAAAAACAGGGGCGGCCGAAGCCACCCCCCTGCATGATTCTTACTTGAAGTACCGCTCCAGCAGACCCTTCAGAGCCTTGCCGTGACGGGCCTCGTCACGAGCCATCTCGTGGACGGTGTCGTGGATGGCGTCCAGGCCGTTCTTCTTGGCGCAGGCGGCCAGGTCGAACTTGCCGGCGGTAGCGCCGAACTCGCAGTCCACACGCCAGGCCAGGTTGTCCTTGGTGGTGGCCTTCATGTTGGGCTCCAGGTCCTCGCCCAGCAGCTCAGCGAACTTGGCGGCGTGCTCGGCCTCTTCATAAGCGGCCTTCTCCCAGTACAGGCCGATCTCGGGGTAGCCCTCCCGATGGGCGATCCGGGCCATGCACAGGTACATACCCACCTCAGAGCACTCGCCGGTGAAGTTGGCCATCAGCTGCTCGAAGATGAACTTCTTGTCCTCGTCGGAGATGTCGGGGTTGTTCTTCACGGTCTTGGCGTAGATGCCGTACTCGTGCTCAGCGGCCAGCTTCTCGGTCTCCATGACCTTGAACTTGGACCCGTCCACCTTGCAGACGGGGCACTTGAAGCCTTCGGGGATGCTTTCGCCTTCGTAAACGTAACCACAGACGGGGCAGACAAACTTCTTCATAGTTGATTTCCTCCAATGTTATTGTAAATTTTGATTTTCTGGACTTTCTGGATTTGCACATTTGCCGCACAGACCGGTGAAGGTCAGCTGGCAGCCCTGGACCCGGCAGCCCGCATA
>CALXFW010000147.1 GCA_944387685.1 uncultured Oscillospiraceae bacterium | reverse complement strand
TCATGGCGGCCTCAATCTCGTCAATGGCGTCGTAAATCACCCGGTAGAACCGCATATCCACGTTGGCCCGCTGGCCGGAGGCCTGGGCGGCGGCGTCGGGGCGGACGTTGAAGCCCACAATGATGGCGCCGGAGGTGGAGGCCAGCAGGATGTCGCTTTCGTTGATGGCGCCGACACCGGCGTGAATCACCCGGACCCGGACCTCTTCGTTGCTCAGCTTCTCCAGAGAGGCCTTGATGGCTTCGGCGGAACCCTGGACGTCGGCCTTGACGATCAGGGACAGCTCCTTCATCTCGCCCTCCTGCATCTTGGCGAACAGGTTATCCAGGGTGACCTTCTGGGTCAGCTTGGCGGCGGCATCCTTCTGGGCCTGGCGGCGCTGCTCCACCAGCTCCCGGGCCATCCGCTCGTCGGTGACCACATTGAACTCGTCGCCGGGGGTGGGCACGTCGGCCAGGCCGGTGATCTCCACAGGCACGGAGGGACCGGCGGTCTTGACGGTGCGGCCCTTGTCGTTGGTCATCACCCGGACACGGCCCACGGCGGTGCCGGCGATGACGATGTCGCCCTGCTTCAGGGTGCCGTTCTGCACCAGCAGCGTGGCCACAGGGCCCCGGGCCTTATCCAGACGGGCCTCAATAACAGTGCCCTTGGCCCGGCGGTTGGGGTTGGCCTTCAGCTCCTGGACGTCGGCGGTGAGGATGACCATTTCCAGCAGCTCATCCAGGCCCATGCCGGTTTTGGCGGAGATGGGCACGATGATGGTATCGCCGCCCCACTCCTCGGGAATCAGGTCGTACTTGGTCAGCTGCTCCTTGATCTTGTCCGGGTTGGCGGTGGGCTTATCCATCTTGTTGATGGCCACGATGATGGGCACATTGGCGGCCTTGGCGTGGTTGATGGACTCAATGGTCTGGGGCATGATGCCGTCGTCGGCCGCCACCACCAGAATGGCAATGTCGGTGGACTTGGCGCCCCGGGCCCGCATGGAGGTGAAGGCCGCATGGCCGGGGGTATCCAGGAAGGTAACCATCCGCCCGTTCACATCCACGGTATAGGCGCCGATGTGCTGGGTGATGCCGCCGGCCTCCCCGGCGGTGACGGAGGTCTTTCGGATGGCGTCCAGGGTAGAGGTCTTGCCGTGGTCTACATGGCCCATGACCACCACCACGGGAGCCCGGGTCTCCAGCTCCTCGGCGGTATCCACATGGTCGTCGATGATCCGCTCCTCAATGGTGACGGTAACTTCCTTCTCCACCTTGCAGCCCATTTCCGTGGCCACAAATTCGGCGGTATCGAAATCGATGGTCTGGTTGATGGCCGCCATGACGCCGTTCTTCATCAGGCACTTGATGACCTCTCCGGCGGTCTTCTTCATCCGGGAGGCCAGCTCGCCCACGGTAATCTCGTCGGGAATCTTCACAGTGAGGGGCGCTTTCCGGGCCACCTCCATCTGGAGCCGACGCATCTTCTCCTGCTCCTCGCTGCGGGACTTGTTGCCCCGGAACTTGCCCTGCTGCTGCTTGTTCTGCTGCTTGCCCTTGCCGCCGCCGATGCGCTGCTTGCCGCCCTGGAAATTCTGCACCCGCTCGGAGACCAGGTTATCCACGTCGGCGAACCGGTTGGAATTGACCTGGACCGCAGAGGTGTCCACCACCCGGCGTTCCCGCTTGCGCTCCGGCTCCTTGGGCTTGTCGGCCTTGGGCTGCTGCTGAGGCGCGGGCTGCTGGGGACGGGTCTGGGGCTGCTGCTGGGACTTGGCGGGAGTCTTGGCAGGCTCCTGCTTGGCCTCGGGGGCCTTGGGGGCGGAGGGCTTCACCGCGTAGATCTGCTCCAGGGACTGGACGGGGTTCTTCTGGGTCATATAGTCAAAGACCACATTCAGCTCCGCTTCCGTCAGCACCTGGGTATTGGACTTGGGCTTCTCGTAGAACTTGCCCACAATCTCCGAAATCTCCTTCGGGGTCACGCCGAAATCCGCCGCAACCTCCTTGACACGATACTTAACAAAACTCATCTAGAAACGCACCTCCAAAATGTGACAGCCGGCGGGCAAATGCAGAGTGCAAAATGCAAAATGTCCCAGAGACGCTGTGCATTTTGCATTCTGCATTGTGGTCTCCCACTGGCTTTCTGTCGGTCTTGCTTACTTCTTCTTTCCCCTGCGCAGATTGCGCTGGTGGGCCTTGGCCTCCTGCCGGTGCTTGCGGGCCTTCTCCGCCTTGGCGGCCAGCACCTCCCGCACCTGGGGGGCCGGGGTTTCCAGGGATTCCGTCAGGGCCAGAGCCAGGCTGGGGTCGGTGAGGGCGGCGATGGCCAGGCTGGTCCTGCCCACCACGAAGCCCATCTCCTCCTTGGATACCGGCAGCCGGAGCACCTGCTGGTCGGTACCGGCGGCAAAGCTCTTGGCCCGGCGCCAGGTGTGATCCGACGCGTCCGCTGCCACCAGAATCAGGTGGGCCTTGCCCGCCCGGGCAGCGGCCCCCACCGGCTCCTCTCCCAGCTCCGCCAGCCCGGCCTTCCGGGCCAGAGCCAGATAATTCAGGGTTCGGTTATCCATTCCCGGCCTCCATTTCCTTCTCCAGCCGGGCGTAGACCTCCTCGGGGATGGTCACCTCCAAGCTCCGGTCCAGGGCTTTGGACCGGATGGCCTTTTTCAGGCACTCGGGGTTGGGGCACAGGTAGGCGCCCCGCCCGTTCATCTTTCCGCCGAAATCCAGGCAAACGTTTCCCTCGGGGGTACGCACCACCCGGATCAGCTCCCGCTTGGCCTTTCGTTCCCGGCAGCCCATACACTGCCGCTGGGGGATTTTCTTCTGCATGGTATCCCTCCGTTTCTATGGCCTGTGCCCAGGGGGCACGGATGTGATTATTCGGCGTCCTGCTCCGCTTCCTCGCTCTGGGGGACCTCCTCGGCCTGGGAGGCGGGCTTGATGTCCACCTTGTAGCCGGTGAGCCGGGCCGCCAGACGGGCGTTCTGGCCCTCCTTGCCGATGGCCAGAGACAGCTGGTCGTCGGGCACGATGACCCGGCAGGCCTTCTGGCCGGGCACCAGGCTGACGGAAATCACGTCAGCGGGGCTGAGGGCTGCCCGGACATACTCGCAGGGGTCCTCGCTCCAGACCACGATGTCGATTTTCTCGCCGCCCAGCTCTTCCACCACGGCGCCCACACGGCCGCCCCGGGGACCTACGCAGGCGCCAACCGGGTCCACGCCCTCCATGGTGGCCCGGACGGCCATCTTGGAACGGGAGCCGGCTTCCCGGGCGATGTTGCGGATCTCCACCTGGCCCTCGGCAATCTCCGGGGTCTCCAGCTCGAACAGCCGGCGCACCAGGTTGGGATGGGTCCGGGACACCTGCACCAAAGGACCCCGTCCGGCCTTGTGCACCTCCAGGACGTAGACCCGAATCAGGTCGCCCTCCTTGTGCTTCTCTCCGGGAATCTGCTCACTGGCCCGGAGCACCGCATCGGAGGCGTCGTTGCCCTGACCCACCCGGACGAACATATCTCCGGTGACCGGATCAATCCGCAGCACGGTGCCGGTGAGCAGTTCCTGGGCCTTGGAGGAGTAGCTTTCATAGGCCATGCCCCGCTCCGCCTCCCGGATGCCCTGAATCACCACCTGCTTGGCGGTCTGGGCGGCAATCCGGCCGAACTTCTGGATGTCCACCGGGATGGAGACAGAGTCTCCCACCTGGACGTTGGGGTCAATCCGCCGGGCCGCGTCGATGTGGATTTCCAGAGCAGTGTCCTCCAGCTCCTCCACGGCGGTTTTCACAATGTGCATGCTCAGGCCCTTCTCGCTCAGGTCCACCACCACATTGTCCGCGGGCACGTCCCGCCGGTCCTCCCGGTCCTTGCGGTAGGCGTTGGTCAGCGCCTGCTTCAGCCGCTCCACCATATAGTCCACCGGAATGCCCTTGAGCTTCTCCAGCTCCCGCAGAGAGGCAAAAATCTCCGCACCGATGTCCACCTGGGGGGCTTCCGGCTGTTTCTTGGCTCTGGTATTTCTAGCCATGTTGTTGGTTCCTCCTCGTCAGAATTCCACACGGAGCCGCACCTGAGCGACCTCCGATTTTTCAAAGACCATTGTTTCCTTTCCGGCGGTCACGGTCAGACGGCCGTCGTCATAGCCCTGGAGCACACAGGGAATCTCCTTGCTCCCGTTCCGGGGCCGGTAGAGCTTGACGGTGATGGGGCTGCCCAGGAACCGCTGAAAATCCCCGGGGCGCTTGAGCACCCGTTCCAGGCCCGCAGAGCAGACCTCAAAGTGGTAGGAGCCCTGGATGGGGTCCTTTTCGTCCAGGATGGGGTCCATAGCCCGGGACACGGCCTCGCAGTCGTTGATATCCACGCCGCCCTCCTTGTCCAGGTACAGCCGCAGGAAATATTCGCTGCCCTCCCGGACGTACTCCACGTCCCACAGCTCACAGCCGAACTGCTCCACAATGGGCTTGGCATAGCCCGCCACAAGATCGGTTACTTTCATGGAACCATCCTTTCCGTCAATCAACAAGAAAGAGAGGCGCTTGCGCCTCTCTTTGCCTACATTCTACCATTACGGTATGTATTATAGCACCACTTTCCCGGTTTGGCAAGAGGGATTTCTCAGAAATTCCGGGGAAATCCCCGGAATTTCCCGGTAATTCTGCCCAAAATCCCCCTGCCGCAGGGGCCGTCAGGCCTGGTCTGCCTCCGCCTCGGCCTGCTTTTCCTTTTTCTTCAGCGCGTCCAGGGCCTCCCAGTTGGCCCGGTTGGTCCGCAGGGTCACCGCCAGCACCTGCTCGCCCAGCTCCTGGGAAATCTGCCCGGGGAGCAGCCGCCAGCGCCAGTTGAAACCCACCGTGCCGGGCTGGTTCATCCGGGCGGTGTTGTCCAGGCCCAGATAGTCCTGGATGGGCACGATGCAGTCCTTGGCCACACTGGTCATGGCCAGGTTGATCAGCGCCGGATACAGCTTGTCATCCGGCGTGTCGAAATTGCACAGATAGCTGCGCACCTGCTGCTTGGCCTCCTCCGACAGTCCCGCCACCCAGCCGGCGATGGTCTCGTTGTCGTGGGTGCCGGTATAGGCCACGCAGTTGCTGCCGTAGTTGTGGGGCCAGTAGTCGTTGGAGGCGGCAATGTCCGCCGGGTCCACGGCGAACTGGAGCACCTTCATGTTGGGGTAGCCGCTGTCCTTTACCAGCTTGCGCACGCCCTTGGTCATCAGGCCCAGGTCCTCCGCCACCACCTTTGCCGCTCCCAGAGACAGCTCAATGGCCCGGAACAGCTCCATACCGGGGCCCGGTTCCCAGTGGCCGTTCTTGGCGGTGTCCTCTCCGGCAGGAATGGAGAAGTATTCGTCGAAGCCCCGGAAATGGTCGATGCGGACAATGTCATAGAGCTGGAAGCTGTGCCACATCCGGGTAATCCACCACTGATAGCCGGTGGACCGGTGGTAATCCCAGCGGTAAAGGGGGTTGCCCCAGACCTGGCCGTCGGCGGCGAAGGCATCGGGAGGGCACCCGGCAATGGCCGTGGGGGCGTTGTGCTCGTCCAGCTGGAACAGCTCCGGATGGGCCCACACGTCGGTGCCGTCGGGAGAAACGTAAATGGGAATATCGCCCACAATTTCGATGTGCTTTTCGTTGGCGTAGGCCTTCAGCTTCTTCCACTGCTCCATGAACTGGAACTGGAGGAACTTCTGGAACTCGATATCGAAGTACAGCGTCCGGTTGTAGTAGTCCACCGCAAAGGACCAGTGCATCCGGATGTCCTCCGGCCAGCTGCGGAAGGGCGCCTCCCTGAAGAAGGATTTCAGGGCCATGAACAGGGCGTAGTCGTTGAGCCACCAGTAATTTTCCCGGCAGAAGGTCACATATCTGGGGTTGGCGCTGATGTTGCTGCGCTCATAGGCCAGGTGCAGCAGCCGGAAGCGGTTCTCATGGAGCTTGTCAAAGTCCACCCGGCCGGGGTCGGAGCCAAAGTCTGTGCCGTCGCACTCCTCCCGGGTGAGCAGCCCCTCCTCCACCAGGGCATCCAGACTGATCATATAGGGATTTCCGGCGAAGGCGGAATAGGCCTGATAAGGGGAATTGTCGGAACCGCCGTGGGAGGTGGACCCCAGGGGCAGAATCTGCCAGTACCGCTGACCGGTCTTCTCCAGCCAGTCCACAAAATCATAGGCAGCCTGGTCGAAGCAGCCGATGCCGTACTTGGATGGCAGGCTGGTCACGGACAGCAGAACACCCGCATATCGCTTCATACAATACACTCCTTGTCTGTCTGATTGGACGGCGGCCGCCCGGACAGGGCGCCGCCTGATTACAGATATACTATAATCACCTTTTTCCCCCGCGTCAACCGGGGAATCCGGCAGGGGCAAATTTCAACATTCCCGCCAAAATCATTCAAAAAATTTTGTGAGATACTCCCACGGAGCCAAACAAGACCGCCGGGGCGTTTGCCCCGGCGGCAGCCTTCTCAATCGTTGAAAAACAGCAGGGAAATCCAGGTAACCACGTTGGCTCCGTATTGAAATTCCAGGCCCCGCTTCTCCAGCACCGGAATCACATTGATGCCGTGGCTCTCCACACAGGGGTGCATCTTCCCGGGCATCCGGCAGGGCATTCCGTCCAGAATGGCGCAGCGTTCGCAGATGGCGCAGGCCTGGGTGGACAGGATGTAGGGCACTGCCCCCAGCTCCCGCATGGCGTCTCGGACCTGATTGGTGATCTTCTCATGGGCCGGGCGGGTATCCAGGGTCTCCTGAATGTCGGAGATGTCCGCCACCTCGGTGATGGTGGCAATCATCAGGCACTGGCTGTACTTCAGGCACTTGTCCCGGCATTCCTCCACCGTTCCCACGCCGGGCGGGCAGGCCCAGGTCTTGCCGTACATGGGGCACTCATGCTCGCAGATCCACCGGATGCGGCTGGAAAACTCCAGCTCCCGGGGGTCCAGAAAATCATAGCTGTACAGGGGAAATTCCCCCAGTTTTTCCTCCAATGCCGTCCGGTTCATAGCCGTACCTCCCTTGGGTTATCTGGGGCCATTATACCACAGGCCTCCGGGCTTTTCCACGGCAATCTCCAAATTCCCGGCAGATTCTGCACATTGCACCAAACTGGCGCAAAGGCAGGGATTTTCTTTTGTGCGTCCGGGATAAAATCCGGGAAATCCCTGAAAACCGCACAGATTTTCTTTGACGGATGGGGGCCGCTTTGCTATAATAGAAGGCTGATAAATTGGAGGAATTGCCTATGCGAATGAGAAGAATGCGTAATCTGGAGCCCCGGATGGAAAAATGCGCCGTCTATCGGGTGGCCGACCCTGCCGCCCATAAAGGCGCCTGGCGGGAGCTGATGCCGGTTGCCAAAGCTCTGTGGGTAGAGCTGGGCTGCGGCAAGGGAAAGTTCACCGCCGAAACCGCCCAGGCCAACCCCGACGTGCTGCTGATTGCCGTGGAGCGGTGCCGGGAGGCCATGGTGGTGGCCATGGAGAAGGCCCGGGATCTGGGACTGACCAATGTGTTTTATATCGACATGGACGTGGCGGGAATCGAGGACATCTTTGCCCCCGGGGAGATTGACCGGCTGTTCATCAACTTCCCCGACCCCTGGCCCCGGAAGAAAAACGCCAAGCGGCGGCTGACCCACCGGGCTTTCCTGGACAAGTACTGCCGGGTGGTCCGGGAGGGCGGGGAGATCCACTTCAAAACCGACAACGCCCCCCTGTTTGCATACAGCGTGGAGGAGTTCGCCGCCTGCGGCCTGGAAGTGAAGAACCTGACCCGGGACCTGCACAAGGACGGGATTGTGGGCATTATGACCGGTTACGAGGAGAAATTCCACGCCCTGGGCACCCCCATCAACCGGTGCGAAGTGGTGTGCAGACCCTTCCAGCTGCCTCCGGAGCCGCCCAAGGCATCCCAGGAGGAGGCGCAGGAACCATGAGCGTCCCCACCCCCTACCCCATGGGCAGCTGCGATGTGGCGGTAATCGGCGCAGGCCACGCAGGAATTGAGGCCGCCCTGGCCGCCGCCCGGCTGGGGCTGCGCACCATGTTGTTCACCATCAATCTGGATGCCGTGGGGAATATGCCCTGCAATCCCGCCATCGGCGGTACCGGCAAGGGCCATCTGGTCCGGGAACTGGACGCCCTGGGAGGCGAGATGGGCCTGGCGGCGGACCACAGCTGCATCCAGTACCGGATGCTCAACCGGGGCAAAGGCCCTGCGGTGCACTCCCTCCGGGCTCAGGCCGACCGTCGGAAGTACCAGCAGTACATGAAACACGTTCTGGAGCAGCAGGAGAATCTGGCGCTGAAGCAGGCCCAGATTGTGGAGATTCTCACAGAGAATGGCGCCGTCTGCGGGGTCCGCACCCAGCTGGGCGCCCTGTACTCCGCCCGGGCGGTGGTGATTGCCACGGGCACCTACCTGGACAGCACCGTGATTACCGGGGAGAGCGTCACCCCCTCCGGTCCCGACGGAATGCACCCCAGTGTGGGGCTGGCAGACAATCTCCGGTCCCTGGGGCTCTCCCTGCGCCGGTTCAAAACCGGTACGCCCCCCCGGGTGAACCGGCGGAGCATCGACTTCTCCAAAATGGAGCTCCAGCCGGGAGACGAAACCGTGGAGCCCTTCTCCTTCCGCACGGAGCACATGGTGAACAACTCTGCGGTATGCTACCTGACCTACACCAACGAGGAAACCCATCGGATTATCCGGGCCAACCTCCACCGCTCTCCCATGTACGACGGCACCATCTCCGGAGTGGGTCCCCGGTACTGCCCCAGTATTGAAACCAAAATCGTCCGGTTCGCCGACAAGCCACGGCATCAGCTGTTCATTGAGCCCTGCGGCCTGGACACGGAAGAAATGTATATCCAGGGGCTGTCCTCCAGCCTGCCGGAGGATGTGCAGCTGGCCATGCTCCACACCATCCCCGGTCTGGAGCAGGCGGAGATGATGCGCCCGGCCTATGCCATTGAATATGAGTGCATCGATCCCACCGGGCTGCTGCCCACCCTGGAGACCAAGGCCGTTTCCGGATTGTACGGTGCAGGCCAGTTCAACGGCACCTCCGGTTATGAGGAGGCAGCGGTGCAGGGGCTGGTTGCGGGTATCAACGCCGCCCTGAAGCTTCAGGGCAAGTCCCCCCTGATTCTCACCCGGGACACCAGCTACATCGGCACCCTGATTGACGATCTGGTGACCAAGGGCACCCAGGAGCCTTATCGGATCATGACCAGCCGCTCGGAGTACCGGCTGCTCCACCGGCAGGACAACGCCGACCAGCGGCTCACCGCCATCGGTGCGGCCATCGGTCTGGTGCCCCAGAGCCGGCTGGAACAGGTGGAGGAAAAATACCGCCGGGTCCGGCAGGAAATCCATCGGCTGGAGGGAAGCGGCGTCCCCGCCTCTGGGGAGCTCAACGCCATGCTGGAAGCAAAGGCCACCGCACCGGTCACCAATTCCGCCCGGCTGGCAGACCTGCTCCGCCGCCCCCAGGTGAGCTATGCCGACCTGGCCCCCTTCGACCCGGACCGCCCGGTTCTTCCGGCGGCGGTGACGGAGGAGGTGGAAATCCAGATCAAATATGCCGGGTATCTTTCCCGGCAGGAAAAACAGGTGGCGGAATTCAAAAAGGAGGAGTCCCGCCGCCTGCCCCCCGACCTGGACTACCGGGCCATCGCGGGTCTGCGGCTGGAAGCCCAGGAGAAGCTGGCCGCCATCCGCCCCATGTCCATCGGCCAGGCGGGCCGGATCTCCGGCGTCAGCCCGGCAGACGTTGCCGTGCTGCTGATCTATCTGGAGCAGGCAGGGCTTTGAAAAAGCGCGAAAGATGGGCGGCCATTTTGGCCGCCCATCACCTTTATGATAGCACTTTCGTGTTGTTTCTGTCAACGATTTTTTATGGATTTTGACGGTAATCTGTGTTTTGACCAATTCTATTTTAATCACTTTGTACAACATTGCGTCTTGCAAATTCCAATGTTCTGTGCTATCTTATAGATACAAAGAAGAACACCTCACAACCGGTGAACTTCTTGAAACGCTTCTCTTTTCCGATACACAGTTGACAGTGAAACAGATTTTCATCAGAAGGTTCCCTTTCAGAAGCACTGGATTCCCAATGTGAAAGTTCATTTCCCTGGTAAGTCGAGTTTCCCCGTAGTGGTTTCCGAAGCAAACGATAATCTTCCCAAAAGTTTTTTCAAGCGTATTGGTTATCTGAAAAAAGAATCTGATTTTCTCTCAAGGTTTTCAAACAGCGAAGTGTCTGAGATGTTTCAAAACAGAGGTTATGCCAAAGTTTTCGGAACAAAAGGGATTGTTTCAAAGTGAGATTTCCTTTCAGAAAAACAGAAGCTCATTTCAAAAAGATGGATCAGCGCAGCAGGAAATGACTTTCCAAGTTGGTTATCCAAAGGCACGGTATTCCAAAGCAAATCCAGATTCACACAACCATTGGTTGCATGAGAAATTTCATTTTCTTCCTTTTCTCTCCTTTTGAATTTCAAAAATGCGTTTCTTGAAGAAGAAAACCCAGCAAAAATTTCAGGAAAAAGCAGAGAATGAAAAATCAAAAGTCAGAAGCGGAAAAAAGAAGGTTCTTCTTGAAACAAGTGTTGTTTGAAACGGATGAGCAATGGATTCCAGTACAGAGATTCTTCCTTTCTTTGGCGATGGTTCTAAACAAGGTGTACCCGATGCAAATGAGAAAATCCGAAATGGCATGAAGAAGCTGTCAATTGAAAAGTGAAAAGATGAGCGGTCAAAGACGATGAATCGATCAAAAAATTCCGACTTATATGAGCGTCTCGCAGAAGAGACTGGATGAATGAAAGAATAAGAGATTACGGAAATAATGGCAGGATCGAAAAAATCGTCTAATCTGTAGAAAGAGAGGTTAACCAATGATGTTAGATACCAAGAGTGAACAGAAATGACCCTTGGCTACACAAAAACATATCGATGGCAAGATATGGTAGTCAAGGGTCATTTCATTTTTTTGTCTTCGCTCCCGCTGGGGGCGGTTTTTTTATGCCCAAAATCAGGCTGCCGGCCCGAAAACGGGCCGGCAGGGAGAAAAGAGGGCTTATTTGAGTTTGGGCAGGCTGGCGGCAGCTACGGACTGACCCACCCGGCGGGTCTTCTCGTCGGGGAGCATGACCTCGCACTTGGCAGCCAGTGCCGGGAATTCGTCAGCCAGTACAGCGTTGCACACGTTCAGAATGGTGTCGCCGCCCTTGCCGGACATGACACGGCCCAGCATCATCATGTGCTCAATGTCATAGAACTGGGAGTACAGCACCACGGTGTAAGCCAGGTAAGCGCCGATGGTCTCGAAAATTGCCTGAGCTCTGGGGTCATCCTCCGCCATCAGGCCCTGGACCACCTTCAGCTTCTCCGCGGGAGACAGGCTCTCGTCCAGCGCAATGCCCGCCGCAGGAGCCAGCTTGATTACCGCATCCTGGGAGAAATACTTGCAGCCTACGCCGTAGTCGGTGGACCACTCGTCCTGCATGGCCCCCGCCTGGAGGTCCACAGGGGCGAAGGCCAGCTCGTTAATCCAGCCCAGCACGTTCTTGTCCTGGTCAACATAACCCACAGCCTCGGAGGTGCCCATGGCAATGCCCATCAGGTTGCCCTTGCCCAGGCCCATGGCGCCGGCCAGAGCAGACACGTCGCCGTCGTTGGCCACCAGGATGGGGATGTTGGGGTCGATTTCCGCAGCAGCCCGGTCATAGATGGTCTTGACCTTGTCCCAGTTGGAGCGGGGCACCTTGATGAACAGGGACGCCACCATGGGGGCGTTGCCGATGAAGGTGCCGGCGGAGGAAACGCCGATGGCATCCACCCGGGGCATCTTGGAAGCGGCGGTCTTGAAGGCCTCCACGATGTGGCCGAAGTGATAATCCGGGTCCTCCTGGAGTTTGGGGAACCACACCACTTCCTCGGAATAGACGCACTCGCCGTCGATGACAGCGGAGACCTTCCGGTCGGAGCCGCCGGCGTCAAAACCGATGCGGCAGCCGTCCATGTTGCCGCCCATGGGCTCCGCCGTTTCGTTGGCAGCGGGGCACGCCTCCAGGGGCAGGTCCAGGATTTCCAGATCCCGCTCATAGAGCTGGTTGACAAAGGTAAAGTCAAAGTGCCGCTCCCCCTCGGGGGTGTAAGCCTTCTGCAGCTGCTGGGCCAGCTCGCTGCACCCGCAGATGGACACCCGGAAGCCGCCGGTGGACCAGAGCAGGAACTTCACGTACCGCTCCACATAGCGGTAGTCGGCCTCCGCCATCTCCGGGGTGCCGTGGATGAAGGTGTGGTGGACGGATACCCGGCCCTTATCCCGCTCCAGGGCGATAGCCAGGGGCTTCTCCGCCCCCTTCAGGTACGCTTCCCGCCACACGCCGAAGGGAATAAAGGTGGGGTCCAGCTTGGGGGGGTGCTTCATCTGATAGTCTATGCCTAAATACTGCATCTGACATTCCTCCTCTGGTATTGTTTGTATTGTCATTATAGCACAGATTCCCGGGGATTCCATGGCGGAATCTCCCATGGATGTACAAAAATCCCCTATTTTGTAAAAGCCGCCGGAGGGACCCGGCGGCTTGTTTGGATTAGCAGTACTTCGCCACGGCGGCGCGGATCATATCCACACACGTCTGGGCGATGGGGTAGTCTGCCTCAATCATCTCCGCCAGAGGAGCCCGGACGCTGCCGCAGTCGATGCCCTCCTTGATGCGCAGAATTTCCTTGATCACGGCGTACATATTGCCGTGGGCAGAGCACATCTTGTAGATGATCCGGCAGCACTCGTTCTGGATGTCCAGGGCCTTGGCCAGCTCACCGCTCTTGACGCAGTCAAACAGCTTCTGGTACAGCTCGGGCATGGCGCCGTAGGTGCCGCCGATGCCGCCGGTGGCGCCCATCACCAGGCCGGAGATCAGCTGCTCATCGGGACCGTTGAAGACGATGGCGCCCTCATCCCGCCACATCTGGATGTCCTGGGTGGGCATAGAGGAGTTCTTGACGCCGATCACCCGGGGGTTCTTCAGCATTTCCTTCAGCAGGGGCACCGTCAGGGCCACGCCTGCCAGCTGGGGAATGTTGTAGATGATGAAGTCGGTGTTGGGAGCGGCAGCGCTCATGTCATTCCAGTACTTGGCAATGGCATAGGGGGGCAGCTTGAAGTAAATGGGAGGAATGGCGGCAATGGCATCCACCCCCAGGCTCTCGGCGTGAGCGGCCAGTTCCTGGGAGTCGGCGGTGTTGTTGCAGGCGATGTGGGCAATCACGGTGATCTTGCCCTTGGCCTCGGCCATCACATTCTCCAGCACCAGCTTCCGCTCTTCCTTGCTCTGGTAGATGCACTCACCGGAGGAGCCGCCCACAT
>CALXFW010000146.1 GCA_944387685.1 uncultured Oscillospiraceae bacterium | reverse complement strand
CTGTCTCTCACCGGAAACCACCACGATGCCGAGGACCTTCTCCAGGACACCTTTGTGAAAGCCTATTTGTCTTACGCCAGTACCGGCAGCATCCAATACTGGCTGGTGAAGGTTCTGCGGAATACATACCTGAACTGGCAGCGAAAACGGCAGAAAGAAATTCTGGATGATGGGGAGCGGTATCTGACAAGGACCGCCGCAGCAGGGGACCTGCTGGCCGATTACATTGAAAAGGAAGAACGCCGGCGGCTGTTTGCGGAGATACAGAAGCTGCCGGAACAGATGCGGGCGGTTCTGATGGAAAGCGTCTATTTCCGAATGAGCGATGAGGAAATCGGGAAGCTCCACGGACTCAGCAAAGAAAATGTCCGGAAAATTCGCTCCCGTGGAAAGCAGCGGCTGATCAGCCGGATGAAGGAGGAATACTGAATGAGCGAGTGGAATGAAGACAAGCTGGACCGGGAGCTGAACGCCATGGCGGAAGAGATTCCGGAGCCGGAGAAGCTGGAAGCAAAGATTATCAGAAGCATCAACCGGCGAATCCGAAGAACGGTCTTGGGGTGCCTGCTGGTGGTGGCCTGTGTCATCCTGGGGGCGGTGCTGGTGGTGGAGCCGCTGATCAGCGGGATGTATCTGAATCCCTACCAGCTGAACCAGGAACCGGAGCGGACCATGCTGTATGTCCTTCGGGACTACTATGAAACCGTTCACCCTTATCGGGAGCTGGCAATTCTGGAGGTGGAGGAGAAGGGGTTTGCCCGGTACGAACTGCGGATGCAGATTCTGGATTTGACGGAGCCAATTCGGATTGAAACACCCAATATTTGCTTTGAGATGGTCCGGGGTGTTTACCGGGATTATTTCTCCGAGGATGTGCCCCTTCACAATATGAGCCGATTCACGGCCCAATGGAACGACCAGGAGGAAATGACCCGGAAAATCAGCGAACTGCCCCAGTCTGCCCTGGTTTACCTGTCCGTCAGTGATACGGCGCCCAGGGACCTGGAGACGCTGAGAAATCTCCCTGTTTCTGTAAAGTGGATTCAGGTTTATCAGCCGGATGTGGACTTCAACGGGGGAATCAATCTGGAAATGGTCACCCTTTATGAAGAGGATGAGGACCGAAGGGAGAAAACCCCGGAGGAACTGCTGGCAATCTACTGCGGCAATCTTGAGAATCTCGTAGACCATTCCGATATCTGGTCCCAGCTGAGTCTGTGCGACGGACGGGGGACAATCTACTATGAGCAGAGCCTGACAGAAACCTGGGAGAACGCAAAAACCTTGACCTCCCTGGAAAGCAAGAACTACTGCGTATACGGCCAGAGAGATGAGGTTGTTCAATTCCTTCAGGAGAACAGTCTGGATTCCCTCTATGTGGAGAATGTCCGGCTGTGGTAAAGCGGGGCGGCAGAAAAAGCCCGGGACGGGCCAAAGAAAAAAGCTGGACAGGGGAGTAGCCCTGTCCAGCCATTGCTTTCTGCGCCCCATTCTCGTTTGGGTCAAATCCGGGGCAGAATTTTGAGAGCATCTGCGGGTGATGGGATTGCAGCGCCACCCTGACTCAGATAATGCCCATCGCCTTTGCTTCGCTTTCGCTTTCGTCGTTCAGCTCCTGCAGCAGGCCGCTGTTCCGGTACTGGGTCAGTTGCCCGTTGATATACTCGCACAGGTCGTTGTTGCCCTTCATAAGGATAAAGCCCACGCCCTTGATTTCGGGATTGACGATGTCATAATCGCATTGGCAGATCTGCCGGTCGAGGATGGCCTGAACAAGGATGTCGGCAAACGCCTTGTCAAAAGTGGTGAACACTGCGGCATCCGCTTCGCCGGACTGCAGAGCCTCCAGCACGGCATCGTTGTCGGCGTAGGTGATGACCTCCGCCTCGGGATACTGCAGGCGAGTATTGTTTACCTGCACCGTTGCCCTTACCGCGGCAATGCGCGCCGTGGCCAGAGTTTCCTCGCTGTCGATCAGCGGGCGGGACGGGTTCTCCGGGTCGGCACGGAGAAAGACCTCGTCCCCCTCAATGCCTGTGACGAGTATATTCTCCGTCATGGTGTAGCGCTCCAGGCGCTCCTCGGTGATGCTCCAGACATTGGCGGAAATGTCCGCCTGGTCGTTTTCAGCGGCGTCAATCTGTTCCTCCGCCACGTCGTAGAACACGAATTCCAGGGTTACGCCCAAATCCTCGGCAATCTGCCGACACAGGGAGGGCACATAGCCGGAGGGCTCCCCCGCGCGCTCCGCATATTCCGGGATTCCCTCGGGCACCCGATAGCTCATTTTGCTGTTTCCGGACTGGAGGGCCACGCACAGCGTTCCACGCTGTTGGATTGCCGCGACGGAATGCTCGGCAATCCGCTCATCGGCCGCATCCTGCGCCGTACTGGGCGGTACAGTGGCCTGGGTGCAGGGTTCGTCGGGAGTCTCCTGCGCCGTACTGGCCGTACTGGAAGGGGCGGCAACCTGCCCGCTGTCCGTCTGGGCACAGGCGCAGCACACCGACAGGGCGAGAATGAGAAGAATGAGAATGGGGATCTGTTTTTTCATTGCAATCCTCCTTATACATCTAAACATGGAGCAAAGAATTCGTCCGGCCGTTTTCTATTCCGCAAACAGGGCAACCATTCGCTGCCGACACATCCCACCGCAGTGCAAACCGAGGCACTGCGGGGCCTGTGCCCGCCGCACCGATGGTCAGCTGTGGCAGGGCATAGGGACCTCTCTCCCAATCCTGTACCCCGCCATCACAGCAGCGAATCTTACCGAATCCATCATAACATATATGATACCCATATGCAAACAAATTGTGAACCGGAATGCGCCGGAATCCGCAGAAGCGGCTGACAGGCGGCAATGGAGGCTGTTTTTGCCGGGCAAGAGGCGAATGGAGGTGATTGGTCAGAACCCGGGAAAGAACGTGGTTTGCGAAAGAGGTGCCGGAAAAAAGAAAAACGAGAGCAAATCAGACGATTTACTCTCGTTTTGGTGGGGGAGGACGGATTCGAACCATCGAAGCGAAACGCAGCAGATTTACAGTCTGTCCCCTTTGGCCACTCGGGAACTCCCCCAGATATGCAATTCTGTTTTGTCTGATTGGAGCCGGTAGACGGACTCGAACCCCCGACCTACTGATTACAAATCAGTTGCTCTACCAACTGAGCTATACCGGCGGCTCAAACAGAACACGCTTATTATAACACCGAAATCCCATTTGTCAAGCTTTTTTTCGTGGATTTGCGAAAAAGTTTCCGGGGTGGATAACCACCCCGGAAACAGGAAAATACCTCAGATTTCCACGTCCAGCTTGGCCATGACGGCGGCGCAGCGGGGGCACAGGCCGTTTTCGTCTGCCTGCCGGCTGTGCATCCAGCAGCGGGGGCACTTGGTCCCCTTGGCCTCGCTGACGCCGATGGTCAGGGCGGGGAAGTTCACGCCCTGGGCGACCTCTGCGCCATCCTCCGGCACATCCCAGGTACACTCGGACACGATGCAGATTTCCGCCAGATTCACGCCGCCGCAGGCGGCCTTCAGAGCGGCGTCCTCAGTGGCCAGGGTCACATGGGCCTCCAGCGCCTTGCCGATCCGCTTGTCGGCTCGGGCCTTCTCCAGAACGCCGTTCACGTCCTGCCGAAGCTTCATGATTACATTCCACTTCTCCATGGCAGCGGCATCCAGGGCGTAGGCGTCGAAATTCTCCGGCATCTGATTAAGCAGCACATTCCGGGTGTCATCGGTGCTCCGGTGGGGCATGGCCTGCCAGATTTCGTCACAGGTGAAGGCCAGGATGGGGGCGAACAGCTTGGCCATGGCGTCCAGAATCAGGAACAAGGCGCTCTGGGCGGAGCGGCGGCGCAGGCCGTCCTTCTCCTCGCAGTACAGCCGGTCCTTGATGATGTCCAGGTAGAAGGAGGACAGCTCCACCACGCAGAAATCGTTGATGGCGTGGGACACGGTGTGGAACTCATAGCCCATATAGGCCCTCCGGCAGGCGGCGGTGAGCTGGTTCAGCTTGGTCAGCGCCCAGCGGTCCAGCTCCTCCATCTCCTCCGGAGCCACCAGATGGTCGGGGTCAAATTCGTTCAGGTTGCCCAGGCAGTACCGGGCGGTGTTGCGGAACTTCAGGTAGTTCTGGGACAGCTGCTTGAAGATTTCCTTGGAGCAGCGCACATCCGCGTGGTAGTCGGAGGAACCGGCCCACAGCCGGACGATGTCTGCACCGAATTCTTTAATCAGGTCGGCGGGGTCAATGCCGTTGCCCAGGGACTTGTGCATGGCCCGGCCCTGGCCGTCCACAGTCCAGCCGTGGGTCAGCACGTCCCGGAAGGGAGCGCCGTTGCCCAGGGCGCCCACAGAGGTCAGCAGGCTGGACTGGAACCAGCCACGGTACTGGTCGGCACCCTCCAGATACACATCGGCGGGCCACAGTTCGGGGGTGTCGTGCATCAGGGAGGCGTAGTGGGTGGAGCCGGAGTCAAACCAACCGTCCAGGGTGTCGGTCTCCTTCTCGAAACCGGCGGCGCTGCCGCAGTGGGGGCAGGTCAGGCCTTCGGGAATCAGGTCTGCGGCATCCTTCTCAAACCAGATGTTGGAGCCGTATTCGTCAAACAGCTTGGAAATGTGCTCGATGGTCTCGGGGGTGCAGATGGGCTTGCCGCAGTCCTTGCAGTAGAAAACGGGGATGGGCAGACCCCAACGACGCTGCCGGGAGATGCACCAGTCCGCACGCTCCCGAATCATGCTCACCATCCGTTCGCCGCCCCAGGCGGGCAGCCACCGGACGTTCTCACAGGCGGCAACCGCTTCCTCCTTGAAGGCGTCCACGGAGCAGAACCACTGGGGGGTAGCCCGGAAGATGATGGGGTTCTTGCACCGCCAGCAGTGGGGGTAGGAGTGGGTGATTTCTTCGCTGGCGAAGAGCATGCCGCTTTCCTTCATGTCCGCCAGGATGATGGGGTTGGACTCGTCGGTTTTCAGACCGGCGTACTTGCCGGCGTATTCGGTGTGACGGCCCTGGTCATTGACAGGCACCACCAGCTCCATGCCGTAGCGCATACAGGTCTGGTAGTCATCGGCGCCGAAGCCGGGGGCGGTGTGGACGCAGCCGGTACCGGAGTCCATGGTGACATATTCGGCGTTCACCAGCCGGGAGGTCTTGTCCAGGAAGGGGTGCTGGGCGACCATGTTCTCAAAGAAGGCGCCGGGGAAGGTGGCAAGCACCTCATAGTTGGCAAAGCCGCCCACAGCCATCACCTTGTCCATCAGGGCCTCCGCCATGATGTAGGTCTCGCCGTTCTCGGCCTTCACCAGCACATAGCTGTCCCGGGGATGCAGGCAGATGGCCATGTTGCCGGGCAGGGTCCAGATGGTGGTGGTCCAGATCACGAAGAAGGTCTTGCTCAGGTCAAACTGGCTCAGCTTGCCCAGATCGTCCTTCAGGGGGAATTTCACATACACAGAGGTGCAGGGGTCCTCCTGGTACTCGATTTCGGCCTCCGCCAGAGCGGTCTCGTCCTTGGGGCACCAGTACACCGGCTTCAGGCCCTTGTAGATATAGCCCTTGTCAAACATTCTGCCGAATACCTTGACCTCCTGGGCCTCGAAGTGCTTGTCCATGGTCCGGTAGGGATGCTCCCAGTCACCCACCACGCCCAGGCGCT
>CALXFW010000145.1 GCA_944387685.1 uncultured Oscillospiraceae bacterium | reverse complement strand
TCGTAATACCGCAGCTGCATCCCATACATAGTTGTACCGCAGAAAACGTCTTCCGTTTCCTGAAAGTTTATAATCCCCGTACACAGATATTGGTTCTGAGCATCCATTCCTGGCATGGGGCTGTCGGGAAATTCCTGGGTCTTCTGGTCTTTACAGCCTGCAAGCATCAAAATACTCAAAAGCACCCCAAGGATTGCCTTTTTTCCCAGTCCTGTCTTCATATGTTCCCCTCCCTGTCTGGCAGCCGCAGCCCTGTCGCAAGTCTCTTTCCGCAAACAAAGCTCCACGCTGCAAGGACTTTCGTTCAGTATAGCATGCGCTGTGGGATATGTCAATATTTAACATTTATTACCGTTGTTCCCCTGTTTATATTTGTTCAAATCGTCAATATATATTTCCTATCTGCGAAAATACGGCAGTCAATTCCATTTTTCTGCACAAATTTTTTTTTTTTCAAAAAAATTTTTTAAAATCATGTCAAATTTTCCGTTCTCGTTACATATTGTAGTGTACCCACGAAAAAGAAAGCGAGGAACTCTTATGGATATGCGACAGATTGGGCAGCGGATTCGGAATGCACGGGAGGCTGCCAATATCACCCAGGAGGGACTGGCCCTGGCCATTGGCTGCACCACAAAACACATCGGTGCCATTGAGCGGGGCATCAAAACGCCCCGGCTGGATACCTTTATCGCCATTGCCAACACCCTGGGCACCTCCGCAGACTATCTGCTTCAGGATTTTCTGGAACAGCCTTCGGAGCTGCTGGCCGGCGAGATGGCTTCCGTACTGGGGCTGATTCCCCAGGACTTGCAGATACGGGTGCTGAAAGCGCTTCGGGCCTTTGCCGGGAGGCGGTAAGCCTTTTTGGAGGCACATCAGCAACCCCTTTCCCATGGTTTCTTTCGCGTCCATAGATTTTTGTATCAATCAAATAAAGGAAACTCTGAATAAATCGCCTTCGGCTGGACAGCGGATCTTTTTCGCCATCCATGCAGAATGAAAAACCGGAAATACACAAAGTATTCCCCGGTTTTCCATTCTTTTGTCTGACGAAAAACTCTTCCTGCCAGCTCTTGCCGATTTAATCAGAGCTTCCTAAAATCTTCCCTCCAAATTTCATATCTTCACATTTCCTGAGCTGGAAACCGGCTAAAAAACAGGCTCTTTCCACGCCCCCGGAATTGTGGTATCATAAAGGCGGCGTTTGCGTCCAAAGAGAGCGGGCATGGCGTTGTCTGTACAAGAACGCCAAAAGGCCCGCCGAGAAGTGTAGTTGGAAGCAAAACCGGAAAAATTTGAAATAGCGAGGTGTTTTACGATGATACGGCAAGAAAGAACGGAAGATTACGAAACAGTATATGATGTAATTAAAGAAGCCTTTGACAGCGCGGAACACGCCGATGGGAACGAGCCTGAATTGGTAAACGCGCTGCGGAAAGGAAATGGTTTTATTCCGCAATTATCTTTCGTTGCTGAAATAGACGGAAAGATTGTAGGACATATTCTTTTTACCAAGGCAACGATTGAAAACAGTACGGTTTTAGCGTTAGCGCCATTGTCCGTTTTACCGGAATATCAAAGACGGGGCATCGGGACCGCTTTAATCAAAGAGGGACATCGGATTGCCGGAGAATTGGGATATGGATTTTCGGTTGTATTGGGAAGCGAAAATTATTATCCGAGAGTAGGGTATCTGCCCGCAGACACCTTTGGCATACAGCCTCCCTTTGATGTGCCAAGAGAAAATTTTATGGCATACAAGTTAAATGAAAACGCGCCCAATGTCAGCGGCATAATGAAATATGCTGAAGAATTTGGAATCGGTTGATTCTGGGAGAAAATCGCAAAGCCGGTCAGCAGTCAAAATGAACGGCGCGTTTCATGCGCCGCCGTTGACACAATTCTGGCGGGGAGGTCCCGAAAGGGTCTCCTGACCATTTCAATCCTGAGAAAAGAAACGCTCCAAAATCAGAAATGTTGGCAGCAAAATGGGCTGATTGGAGAGAAATCCCCAATCAGCCCCAACCCGGGAAAATTCCCTGTCGCCGGCAGTCCCATCAGCCATTAAGCAGCTGGGAAATAAATTCCAAAAAATCCTCCTGGGAGAAGGTGCTGGAGAGTACCTCATACACATCCCCCTGGATTGCAAAGGCCCCACGCCAGATTCCGTCTTGCTGGGTGATATACACAGGGATATTGCCCAGTATCCAACGCTCCGTCTCTTCCGGCGGGTAGAGAAGAAACCTGTATTCCAGATATGTCTCCACCTCCTGATTCAGGCCCACACCGCAATATATGCTGACAGAATCCTTTCCGGGAGTGGTGAGGTGAATATCCAGGTGATAGTAGTCGGCATAGGTTCCCATCCCTTCCACATCCTCTTTGTGGCGTCCGCTGCACTCCACCTCTCCCTCAGGTAAATTGGCAAGGATATGTCCCTCCGGCAAAAGGCTGCGCAGCTGGTCAAAACTCTCGAATTTGTAGTACACGCCGCCCCGGGGATCCTCCATTTCCGCCTCATAAAAATGAGCAAAAAGGAATGCGCCGGTGAGCAGCACCAAGGTCAAGCAGGCAGCAGCGGAAACCAGCTTTCGGAGGGGAAATTTCTTGCCCTTCGGCCGGGCGCTGTTGTAGGCTTCAATGTAGGAGTCGGAAATGTCATTGATGGCCGCAAGCAGTGTATGGGTATTCATAGCGATATTCCCTCCCCTTCCAGGTAAACTTTCAGGCGTCTGCGAAGCCGCAGCAGGAGCATTTTCGTTTTGCCTTCCGAGCAGCCCATTCTGGCGGATATGTCCCGAATAGAGTCAAAGAACCAATAGCGGCCCACAAAAGCCAGCCTGTGCTCCTCCGGGAGGGTGGCCAGCCAACGATTCAGCAAATCCCGCAGTACGATCTCCCCATAGCTATCCTCCACGCTTTCCGATGAGGGCACCACTTGGGACAGTTCGTCATATACCAGGTCATATTGTCCGCCCCCGCGCTTCTGGGCGCACTTCGCCTTTCGCAGATTCAAGGACAGATTCCGAATCACCTTTCCCAAGTACGCCATGAGGGACAAGGGCTTCACAGGGGGGATGGAATTCCATATGTGCAGATAGGTGTCATTGACACATTCCTCCACATCCAGCGTGTTTTGGAGGATGTTCCAGGAAATATTTGCGCAGAAGCCTCCGTATTTTCTGTCCGTTTCCCGAATGGCCGCCTCATCTCTGGCAAAGTAAAGCCGGATAATCTCATGATCTTCCATGGGAACCTCCTTTCCTCCCAAAATACCTTTCACCTATATAGACAACAAAACCAATAGAAATGTTACTCACCGTACATCATATGTATAAAGACTTCCTAAAACTCCAGAGAAATACACCATTGTAGCATTTTCCCACCCAAAATGTGCTACAAAATTGTTACCTGACCAACTGTGACCGTACACAACTACAGCGTGATTGCCCGTTGTGCTGTCAAATGTTTGATCTGTCACAGCGCCGAACCAAATAACCGGGCGGTCATTTTTCAATTTTGACACAATGGTTAGATTGTTGCCAAAAGGAACATATAGTGATGTATGATGTGTAATGATACCACGGTCTCCCAGCCAGCTTTTTACAGTATAGTGAATTGCCACGGATGTAGTGGAAGCCCCATAACCCAGACTCACTCCTTTGTTATAAAGTGCAGTTGGTAGAGATGGAGACAATGAATATCGCCCATCGTTATAGGAGTAATACCAGTTAGGTATCGTATCCATTCCATTATAGATTTTGTCATAAGCCAAAAGGATGCCGGCCGCAATGTAGCCACATTTCCCACCAGAAATATATCCACAGTCGTTCAAATTCGCAAAAAAGGAATAGTTATCGACCAATGTCCAACCATCGCCGGTTACCGTTTTCGCAGAAATCTGATTCCCTGTAGCATAAGGCCTAACATTACTAATGCCACTAATGTAGTTTAACACATTTTCGTTACTGTTTTCAATCAGCGTTTGATTTACAAGAGCAGATTTTTCCTTTAGATGTTGAATTTGAGTACCTGATAAACATTCCTCATCAAACACATAGCGAAAATCCTTGGAATTTTCTGCATTTACATAATATTCATTGGGGCCGCAGTATCTGACATCCCCCTTAATTCCATAAAATGGTGAATGCACAACAAGTGAACTTTCAACGAATATCCCAGAGTCATTGTGATATATCATATACCCGGTAGGCTCGCATTCTACCAAAGTGTACTCGTTACCAGAAAAATCAACTATTGTGGTAATGGAAGAAATTTGTGCATCAACCATACTCAGGTTGTTCAAACCACATAGCATAGCAGTATTTCTCTTCATTTCACTCAACTGATCCTCAAAAATATTTGATAAGCGAGTATTGGAAGTATCCACATTGCCGGTCAGGTTAAAAGCATGCGCATTGATTGGACACAGCAGAGAGAATATCAATGCAGCAACAAGAATAAATGAAAAATATTGTTTGCGTTTCATGTTCTTTCGTACCTCCTTATGTGTGTCAGCTTTATATGTACGCCTTTATATATGTTAATTAGTCCCTCCCCCCTTCCTAATTCCTCATATATGTAGACAACAAAGTGGTTACCTAAGTAACAAAAATTTGGAGGTACCTTCCTTGCAACCGATAGCATTTCCAAAGATATCTTTTACAAAAAGCAGCCCATCCGGAAGGAATGGGCTGCTTCTTGTTTTACAGGTGGTCCCGGTTGATGAGGATGTGCACATCGTCCAGCTGCTTCTGGGATACGGTGGTGGGGGCGTCCATCATCAAATCCTGGGCGTTTTTGTTCATGGGGAAGGTGATAACCTCCCGAATGGACTCCTCGCCGGTGAGGAGCATGATAATCCGGTCTACGCCGGGAGCGGCGCCGGCATGGGGCGGTGCGCCGTAGGTGAAGGCGTGATACATAGCCGGGAACTTGGCTTTTACATCCTCCTCGCCCAAGCCTACCATCTGGAAAGCCTTGACCATAATCTCCGGGTCGTGGTTCCGCACGGCGCCGGAAGCGGTTTCATAGCCGTTGCACACCAGGTCGTACTGGTTGGCGTTGATGGCCAGGAGCTTTTCCTCGTCTCCTTCCGCATCCAGCAGAGCCTGCATACCGCCCTGAGGCATGGAGAAGGGGTTGTGGCAGAATTCCAGCTTCCCGGATTCCTCGCCCATTTCGTACATGGGGAAGTCCACAATCCAGCAGAAGGCGTACTGCTCCTCGTCAAAGTGGCCGGGAATCCGCTTACCCATCATGGTACGGATGACACCGGCGGTCTTCTGGGCGGCGGCCTTTCTGCCCGCTGCCATACACACGAAGCTGCCGGGCTTCAGGTTCAGCTTCTCCACAAAAGCGGCCTGGCAGTCCGTCAGGAACTTGGAAATGCCGCCGGTGAGCTGGCCGTTCTCGTCCACCCGCACCCAGCAGGCCTTGTTGCCGGTCTGGACTTCCACGTCGTTCAGGAGCTTATCAATCCACTTCCGGCCCTGGGCAAAATCGTCCACCGCCACGGCCTTGACGTTTGCACCGCCGCCGAAGGGACCGAAGCCGCAGTCCGCCACCACATCGGTAATGTCCTGCACCTCCAGGTCAATCCGCAGGTCGGGCTTGTCGGAGCCGTAGCGCTCCATGGCTTCCTTATAAGGAATATGGCGGAAAGGCGCCTGGGAAACCCGCTCGTACTTACCAAACTTCCGGAAAATGGGCACCAGCACGGTTTCCAGCACGGACAGCACATCCTCCTGGGAGGCGAAGGCCATCTCCACATCCAGCTGGTAGAACTCACCGGGGGTACGGTCCGCCCGGGCGTCCTCGTCCCGGAAGCAGGGAGCAATCTGGAAATACCGGTCAAAGCCGGCGGTCATCAGCAGCTGCTTGAACTGCTGGGGGGCCTGGGGCAGGGCGTAGAACTTGCCGGGGTGGTTCCGGGCAGGCACCAGGTAGTCCCGGGCGCCCTCGGGAGAGGAGGCCGTCAGGATGGGGGTAGTGATTTCCAGGAAGCCCTGCTCCGTCATGGCCTGACGGATGGCCGCCACCACATTGCACCGGAGGATGATGTTCCGCTTCACCGCCGGGTTCCGCAAATCCAGATACCGGTACTTGAGGCGCACATTCTCATCCGCATCCTGGGACTTGTTGATTTCAAAGGGCAGGCTGTTGTGCCGGCACTTCCCCAGCACGGTAATCTTGGTGGGTACCACCTCAATCTCGCCGGTGGGCTGCTTGGGATTCTTGCTCTCCCGCTCCCGGACGGTACCGGTGACCTGAATGGTGGTCTCCTTGTTCAGCCCCTTGACAATCTTCATCA
>CALXFW010000144.1 GCA_944387685.1 uncultured Oscillospiraceae bacterium | reverse complement strand
ATGCCAATCTGAGGGGCCTGGGTACGGACTTTGTGGGCGATGCCACCGGAAGTGACAAACGGTTTTCCTTTAGCATTCCGGCTCCGGGCAGCAACACTGTCCAACTGTTTGAAAGTGCCATTGATCTCCTGTCCTATGCCACTCTGGTAAAACTGAACGGTGGAAACTGGCAGCGGGAACATCTGGTTTCTCTGGCTGGCGTCTACAAACCGAAAGAGAATCTGCAGGAAAGTTCTATGCCGCTGGCGCTGAAACGGTACCTATCTGAGTATTCTGAAATTCGGTATATTACCCTTTGCCTGGACAATGATGCCACCGGCGGCAGGGCAGCCAAAGCGGTGGTTTCTATGTTGTCCAATCAGTATGAAGTATCTGTCCAGCCTCCACTCTATGGGAAAGACTACAACGATTACTTGTGTATGCGCCTGGGGCTACCGATTACACATCGGAAGGGAAAAAGTCAGGAGCGCTGAAGGGCGGTCCATTCCCACTTATGATTGAATGAATAGATCACTGATATCAATGAAAGCAGAGAATTCTTCGTTAGGCAAAGCATCTTCATTTTCATATATTTCAGAAGTATATACGGTTTCAAGACTGAAAATGCCAGTAAATTCCTGTATGCAGTAGTAAACACCGTTGTCCTGCGGAAACCCACATACGATAATCCGTCCAGTGTTATTTTCATCTGTATAAATGCGTTTGACATTACTGAGAGACAGGGGAAGTGTGGTAATCAGCGCACCCTTCAGGCGGTATCTCAGCTGTTCTATTGGAAACAGGTATTTTCCACAGTGCTGTGCTGCGTAGAAAGTGGCACCTACAATAAAAAGCTCCAAAATCCCGAAAATCATGAAAGCTGTCCAATCTGTTTGACGGAAGTCGTGGAACTCTCTGCCACCGGTCAAAAGCACGGTGACACCGATATTGATGAACATCAGCACTGCTCCGCCAATAACCCAATAAAACCCTTTCTTTCGGGCAGCTTGCAGGGCTTCCAACTGTTGACGCAAGGTATCCGGTGCTGCATTTTCTATGGAAAAAATATGTTTGCGAATTGCTGAACTTAATGGCCAAGGATTTTCGAGACCCATGATGATCTGGCGTTTTCCGTTTTTCATTAAAATCGAGAGTGTGTTAGTTTGCGCCATCACAAAGGCAATATCATCCAGACAGCAGTCTAGCTTTCCAAACCAGTGGAATTTGGCTCGAATATGATTCTCTTCGATTTGTACAAAGGCGCCGTGGTTAAACAGCAAAGACACCAAACTGCAAACGCAAAATACCGTCCACAAAATGAAGACAAAATACACATCATTGCTTGCTTCACTGTCAATATATTTAAGAAAAAGGAATAAAGCAATCAACACTAACCCACTTGCAAAACAAAGTACATTCCAAAATGTTTTTTTGCGAAATCTCCCCATCAACATATACACACCACCTTTTTGCCATCATAGCACAGACGGATATAAATGTAAATTCGTGGAGCGAAGCAGACCTGAGTATTTCCGCTAATTTTTTATTTCGGATTGTAGAGATCGTTCACCCCAAGGGGAAACGAATCTGCATCATACCAGCAAGCATCGTCTTTGTACTCTCACAAAGACAGCTTGACAGGGGAAACTCCCCTGTAACCCTATACACCAAAAAGGAGATTTGTTTTATGCGCAATCGTAATATCAAGGTTCAAATTTGGCTTGCGCACCAGATCGGCGTGGAGCTGGCCCGCAGGCTCTGGGGGGAACGCTACCAGGTGGTGGTTGCCACGCATCTGGATAAGGCAAACCATTTGCATAGCCATTTTGTGCTGAACACGGTTTCTTTTGTGGACGGGAAAAAGTATTACCGTTCTGCCCAAGACTACCGGAGAATGCAAAGTGTCTCCGATGCCTTGTGCCGGGAATATGGTCTGTCCGTCATTCAGCATCCCCAGCCCGGGAAAGGGAAGCACTATGGAGAGTGGCGAGCCGAGCAGGAACAGCGTCCCACATGGCGAGGAATCGTCCGCTCTGATATTGATGAAGTGATCCGCCAGTCTATGACCGAGCGCCAGTTTTTTGAAAACCTCCAACGGAAGGGATATGAGGTAAAGGTAGGCAAGGACATCTCTGTTCGACCACCGGGAAAAGAGCGGTTTGTCCGCCTAGTCCGTAACTTTGGGGAGGACTACACCCTGGAGTGCATCCGAAAACGGATTCTGGAGCAGACAAGAACTCCAAAACTATTACCTGAGCCTATATCAAAAATCAAACATTACCGATTGTCCGGAAACTGGCAGTCCCGCAAAAAGGTGACAGGGTTCCGGGCATTGTATTTTCACTACTGCTATTTGCTGGGGATATTTCCCCGGCAGAGAAAGCAGAATCACAAACGGCTCCACTTCCTTCTCCGGGAGGACCTGATCAAATTGGATGCCATCACACAGGAAGCAAGGCTGCTGGCGGTTCATCGTATTGACACCGCTGAGCAGCTTTCTTGTTATCAAAGGGATTTGGAAAAGCAGGTGAATGCAGTGATCCTCCAGCGCAGGCAGCTATACCGAAAACAGAGAACCGTTGCTGTGAAAGCGGATGAAGCTGCTAAGCAGGAGATCAGTGCTTCCATTGCATCCTTATCCCAGGAATTGAGCAAATTGCGGCGGGAGGTGAGATTATGTAGTGACATTGCTCAGCGCTCCGGTATGCTGCCGGAGCGCATCCAGGAAGTCCGGGAGGACGAAATCAAACAGCGAAAGGAGAAAACTGAACATGACCAATTCAGGCGATGCGGCAGAGCAGATCGTTAGAATGAGTTTGGAAGGCACAGAAGTGGCCTTGAAACTGACTGGCTCTGCGGCAAAAAACATTGCGGCAGCGCTATACACCATTGCCAAGAATGCGGACCAGAACAAAACCAAAGGACACCAGCGGCTAAGCAGCATGCTCAAAAGCGGAAAAGAGCTGAAGGTGTTCACCATCAGCGAGGAGCATCTGAAACGCTTTGCCCAGGAGGCGAAGCGATATGGTGTGGTTTACTGCGCTCTCCGGGGCAAGGAAAAATCTTCGGACGGAATGGTGGATGTGATGGTCCGGGCGGAGGATGCATCCAAGATCAACCGGATTGTGGAACGCTTCAAGCTGGCGACTGTGGATACTGCTGCCATCAAGCAGGAGATTACCCGCAGCCGGGAGGGATCTGCACCCGCCGTACCGGAACAGGCAGCCCCTCAGAAAGATCCGGAGGATTTGCTCCTGGATGAACTGCTGGAAGCCCCCATGCAGAAGGAGAAACAGGCTCCGGAAAACCCTACAGCGGCAAAGACGGAAAAAAGCCCTCCGTCCGAGCCTACCTCCGAGCAGCCCAAGAAAACCGCCGAGGGTACTGCTAGAGACAGCCGCCCTTCTGTCCGGGAGGAATTGCGGCAGATCCAGACAGCACGGCAGGAAAAAGCGGAAACACCCAAACAGAAGGAAGCTGTGAAGGACCCGGCAAGAAAGCCCATCCTGCCAACGCAGATGCACCAGAATCCCGGCAAGAAAAAGCCGAATCTGAAAGTGAGGTAACCTATGAGCAGTTTTGATGATATTTTTGCCGCTCAGACCGGCAGGCAAAGATGGGGTGACCAGCCTTTTGACAAGGATGCCTGGGCCGCAAAGAAACAGGAAGAACGCAAAGAACTCTATGCGCTTGCCGATGCTACGGCAGTGGAAATCAGCAGCAATGGTGAAAAGTTCCAGGCGTATCTGGATGTGCAGGCACGATTCAGCCGATATACGCCCACAAATGCGCTGCTCATTTTAGCTCAGATGCCGGAAGCAACACAGCTCCGGGATTTTGATGCCTGGAAAGATCTGGGTGTCTCTGTTCAGCGCAAGCCCAGGAGTGTGAAGATTCTGGAACCGGGCAGGGAGTATGACCGAGAAGATGGAACCCGGGGCACGTCCTTTGAGGTAAAGCGGGTTTACGATGTCTCTCAAACCCGGGGACGGTTGCGTACAAGTCCGGCGGTGCAGCCGGATTCTCGAACTCTTCTGAAGGCGCTGATTCACCGCTCGCCTATTCCGATTCAGACAGTGGAGAGCATCCCGAACAACCTGGGAGCGCTGTACGACCACCAGCAGCAGGTGATTTTTGTGTGCCGGGGAATGGGCGCAGAGGACATTTTCCGCAGTGTCTCCAAGGAACTGTGCCATGCAGAACTGGCCGGAATACGGGAAGATTACAACCGCAACGATGCTGCTTTTGCAGCTTACAGTGCATCCTATCTGCTTTGCAAAAAGTACGGCATCGATGTGCCCGATTATCATTTCAGCCGCCTGCCAGCAGCCTTCCGGGAACAGGATGCCAAAACAATCCGGGAGTCCCTGGCAGAGATCAAAGACACCGCCAATCAAATTTCTGCCCGAATGTACCGGTCGCTGGAGCAGAGCCGGACTCCCAAAGGAAAAGTACAGGAGCGATGAAGCATGGCAAAGGAAGAAAGGCGGATTCTGACCCTGGACAAGTTTGAACATGGGGTAGTAATCAACGCCCTGAATGAAATGCGCAATGACCTGATCGGGGAGGAACGGTCCACAGACCTTGT
>CALXFW010000143.1 GCA_944387685.1 uncultured Oscillospiraceae bacterium | reverse complement strand
TTTCCAGCTCCTCCCGCAGCACCCGGAAGAAGGTGTCGGCGTCTGCCTTCATGGTGAACTGCATATAGTAGGGCCGGGCGGAGTCGAAGTTTTTCAGCCCCAGCCGGTCGGCGCACTTGATTTTCAGAACCCGTTCCAGGGTCAGGAAGGGGTAGGTGCCCATCCAGGGGAGCAGACACCACATTTTTCCGCCCAGGGAGATCAGGTAATCCTTCCCGGCGCCGGAGTGCTGGGCCGTAAACCGGGCCTGCTCCAGCCGGGCCACGGCGTTTTTCATCAGGTACGGGTAGCTTCGCTCTTCTCGGAGCACCTGCCGCATCCGGGCCAGAATCCGGGTGTGCAGGTCCCCGGGACATTCCCCGAAGTAGGCGGGGACGCTGCCCTTGACCTGCTCGCAATATACCAGATGCCGTTTGTGGTCAACGTCCAGCACCGTCCAGACGTGCCCGGCAATGGCCAGCTTTTCCCCAACAGGGGGAGGCATGACCACCGTCCCCAGTTCCTGGGCCTCGCAGCGGACGGTGTATTCCTCATTTTCCTGAAAAACCCCGTAGAATTTGAAGGAGTTTACCACCCGCTCTCCCGCAAGCCCCACAATCAGACCGCCCTGCTCCGTCTGCTGGATGTGGTCGGTCTGAATCAGATGCCGGAGCAGCACTTTGTAATCCTCCTGGGTAATCCGGTGGAAGTAGTGCAGCCGCAGAACCCGATCCGCCAGGGCCTTGGGGGACAGCTCCCCGCAGCTTGCCAGAATGGACATGGTCTGGTGGTAGAGCAGGCTGAAAGGCAGCCGGTCCAACCGGGGCGGCTCCACCCAACGCTCCTCCAGATACAGCTGCACCAGGGCAATGCCCTGCAGCAGCTTCCAGGGAATGGTGCTGGGCAGCATGGCCCGGACCTCCGGGGCGTCCTCCCGCATGACGAACCACATTTCCTGGGGCAGTTCCCGGCGGCCGGTGCGGCCCATCCGCTGGAGGAAGGAGGACACCGTCCAGGGCGCGTCGATCTGGAATGCCCGCTCCAGCCGGCCGATGTCAATGCCAAGCTCCAGGGTGGCGGTGGTCACGGTGGTCATGGTCTGGGAATCGTCCTTCATCAGCATTTCCGCCGTTTCCCGGTAGGAGGCGGAGAGATTGCCGTGGTGAATCAGAAATCGATCCGGCTCCCGCTGCCGCTCGCAGTATTGCCGCAGGGTGGTGGTCACCGCTTCGCATTCCTCCCGGGAATTAACGAACACCAGACACTTCTTCCCACGGGTGTGCTCAAAAATATAGCCGATTCCCGGGTCGGAATTCTCCGGAGCGGTGTCGGTTTTTTCCTCCAGAACGGGCAGAGCCCCGGCAACGTCCTTTCCCTCGGCGGCCTGCACGTCCTTGATATAAAAATGCTCCATGCTCAGCCGCCATTTGGCGCCTTTCGCTTCAAATTTAGGAATCAGGGTTTTCCGTCCCGTGCCCAGGGAGAGAAATTCACCCGTGCCCTCCGGATCGCCGATGGTGGCGGACAGACCGATGCGCCGGGGATTCACCCCAGCCAGACGGGACAGCCGCTCAATGAGACACAGGGTCTGCCCGCCCCGGTCCCCCCGGAGCAGGGAATGCACCTCGTCGATCACCACGAACCGCAGGTCGCCGAACAGCTTGGGAATGGCGGCGTGCTTGTGCAGCAGCAGCGCCTCCAGGGATTCCGGGGTGATCTGCAGAATGCCGGAGGGGTGCTTCATCAGCTTGGATTTGTGGCTCTGGGCCACGTCCCCGTGCCAGTGCCAGACGGGGATGCTGGCCTCTGCGCACAGGTCGTTCAGCCGAAGAAACTGATCGTTTATCAGAGCCTTGAGGGGCCCCACATAGATACATCCCACGGAAGCGGGCGGGTCCTCGGAAAACAGGGTAATGATGGGGAAGAAGGCCGCCTCGGTTTTGCCCGAGGCGGTGGAGGCGGTGAGCAGCAGATTTTCATCCGTGTTGAAAATGGCGTCTGCCGCCGCTACCTGAATGGCCCGGAGGTTCTCCCAGCGGTTGCGGTAGATGTAGTCCTGCACAAAGGGGGCATACCGTTCAAAAACACCCATAGGCTACCTCTTACAGCTCAAATTCCGCAAACTGGTCGTCGGTGGCTTCGGCGTTTACCGGGTCCTTGGCGAAGGAGAAGGTGTCCGAACCCAAGATGGCGCGGACCTTGATTCCGGGATTCTGGTACACAATATCCAGCACCTCAATGAAGTCCCGGATGACTTCCCGGGGGGTGATGTGGCTGTCCGCCCCGATGCGGCTGAACTCGATTTCGATGAAGTCCACCATATCCTGCTGGGTGACAATCTGGGTATATTCATACAGCCCCGCGTGAATGTCTGCCAGCTTCTCCACCAGAATCAGCATTTCCTCGTTGGTCAGGGGCTGAAGCCGGATGACCGGAGAGAGCAGGTCCTTGTGCTCCCCGGAGAAGTGGCCTTCCGCCAGCCGGGAGCGGAGGGCTTCGTAGCTGTACACACCCCGGCGGGGGTCCTCCATGCACTGGGGGGTGCCGCTGAGGATGAAGCCCAGGTGCTGGGCCTTGCCCTGCATGGCGTCGTTGTACATGGTGAGGATTTTCTCGTAGTTATACTGCCGGGTGATGGCGTTGGGAATCTTGTAAATGTTTACAAGCTCATCGATCAGCACCAGCATACCCGCATAACCCGCCTGCTTCAGGAAGCAGGCGAACAGCTTCAAATATTCATACCAATCGTCGTCGGTGATGAGAATGTTGACTCCCAGCTCCTGCCGGGCTTCGGACTTGGTGTTGTATTCTCCCCGGAACCATTTCAGTACCTTGCCCTTGGTTTCGTCATTTCCGGAGACATAGGCCTGGTAATACAGGGTCAGCAGCCGGGCAAAGTCGAATCCGTGAACCATTTCGTTCAGAGAGTAGATCACGGCGGAAATCCGTTTCTCCACCAGGGGAGCCAGCCGGGGGTCGGTAGCGGAGAGATTTTCCGAGACCATGACCTCCTGCTGGACACTGCTGATCCACCGGTCCAGAATCAGGGACAGGGCCCCGCCCTCCGGCTTGGTCTTGGTGGACATATTGCGGATCAGCTCTTTGTAGGTCGCCAAACCCTGGCCCCGGGTGCCCTGAAGCCGGCGTTCCGGAGACAGGTCCGCATCCACTACCACAAAATTCTTGGCCATCACATAGTTGCGAATGGTTTGCAGCAGAAAGCTTTTTCCGCTGCCGTATTTGCCCACCACAAAGCGGAAGGAGGCGCCGCCTTCGGAGATGATTTCCACATCCCGCAGCAGGGCGTCAATTTCGTCCTTCCGCCCCACGGTGATGTAGGGCAGTCCCACCCGGGGGACAACGCCGCCCTTCAGGGAGTTGATTAAGGTCTGGGCAATCCGTCTGGGTATTTTCATGGAGCTACCATCTCTTTCAAATCGTCAATGTACTCATCCACCAATTGGGGGACGTCCTCCACAACCAGCACCCCATCCAGGAATTGGTCATAGAGCTTTTCATTGATGCTATCCGCCAGAACGGAGAGCATCATCCCTTCCGCTGCCGCCCAGGAAAGGTCCCGGTCATACAGCAGGCTTTGCAGCAGCCGGTATTCCGCCGGAGACAGGGGAGAGAAAGAACCGGCCTGGGGCCCCGCAGCCTCCGGTTCCGGCGGGACAGCAGGCTGGGAAACGGCAGGGGGAACCCAATCTTCCTCCTCTTCCACGGTAAGCTTTTCCTGGGTGACGGCGGCATCCCGGCGAATCTGGGCCAGACGGGAGAAATTAAAGGTGATTTTGGCGGCTTCCCGGGCCTTTGCCTCCGCCTGAAGGGCGCAGACCTCCTCCTGGAGCAGCTTCATCACCCATTTCGGCTCCGGCTTGAACTGTATGGGGTGGCCGAAGGCATATTCCTGCCGCATGACGGCATCCAGGGCCTTCAGCAGATTGGTGAATTTGGGGCTGGGGCAGGAGGGGCATGCACGCTTGGTGACGCTCCACAGTCCGCCCCGGCATTGGTAGAACCAGCTGTCATCCACAGGATAATCCCGGGTGCGGACTTTCTGCTGGTCCAGAAAAACTGCGCTGTCAAACAGCATCAGCGGGTAGCGGCTGACGGAGCCGAAGAACTGCTCTGTCATGGTCTTTTTGCACCGTCCGGCATAGTGGTCCCACATCCGGGTCAGCACCCGAACCAGCGCCTGGTCGTACTCGGAAGAATGGGCGGCATAGAATTTGGAACGCTCCAGCCATTTGGGAGACAACGCTTTTGCCGCCTCTGCCACAGCGGCAGGGGACTGGGTGTGTATTTGCTCCAGAACCTGGATGCTCCGGTCAAATCGGCCCTGGGGGGTATCCCGGAGCAGCTGGGGGTCCAGGTCATAGTACACCACATAGTCGGTCAGCCATTCTTTCAGATAGGGGAGAATTTTCTCGTCCAGCTGCCCATAGACCTGCCGGAATTCTGTCAGCCTCTGGTAACCGTCCAGGGAGTCGGAAACGCCGATTTGGTTGAGCAGCTCGTAGATATACAAAAAAGCGAAGGACAGGGATGTTTTTTGGATGTTCCCTTTGCGCAGCTGGGTCCGCCAGGTGAAGTACCCCCGCAGCTCCCAATCCGTCAGAGACTGGTAGGT
Source organism: uncultured Oscillospiraceae bacterium (assembly GCA_944387685.1). Taxonomy (GTDB): domain Bacteria; phylum Bacillota; class Clostridia; order Oscillospirales; family Oscillospiraceae; genus Faecousia. The sequence goes on along the minus strand of CALXFW010000143.1, from coordinate 8,512 downwards.
GGGATAGTAGCGGACAACTATGCCGGCATAGGAAAAATCATCCTCATAATGGGCCAGCAGCTTGGCTTGCTTTACAAAGATGGATTCCCGGGACTGCCAGGTTATGCTCTCTCCCTGGGCGAGGGCTCGGGCAGCGCGCAGCATGGACGGAAGGGAAGAATCTGCTTTCCGGGGCTGGGGGCGGATGGGCTCGTCCTGGAACAGGGTGGAATGGTACCACTGGGCTGCCTGCTTTGACCGGTTGGTATCCATGGAACTGCGCCTCCTTTCGCCCAAATGTTTGGTTTCATTATACCCCAGGAATACCCCTCCGTCAAGAGAATCAGCGGGTTATTCTACCGAATTTCCCGGGGCAAGTTCGTTCCACAGGGTAAAGCCCAGAATCAGACACCCGCCGACGACCTGCCAGAGGGTAATGGATTCCTTCAGGAGAAAAACGGATACCAGAACAGCCACCAAGGGGTCGATATAGCTTAAAATGGCGGCCTTTTGACCGGGCAGTTCCTTCAGGGCGGAAAAATACATACAGTAGGTGACGCCGGTGTGGAAGAAGCCCACAATCAGCAGACAAATCCATCCGGCGGCATTCAAGCTTCCCAGGGTCAGGCCACCGGTGGCGGCTGTGTAGGGAATCAGAATCCAAATGGCGGCCAGAAATTGAAGGAGGGTCCGGTGGAGTCCGGCTACTGTCCGGATGAATTTGTTCAATAGAATCACCGCCGCGTAGAATACCGCAGCGCCAAGACCAAACAGAATGCCAACCAAATGAGAAGTACTCTGGCTCAATTCTCCAACTCCGGTAATCAGCACCAGCCCCAGGGTGGACATGACGAAGCAGAGAATCTGCTTTTTGCTCAGCGCCTCCCGGAAAAGCAGCGGAGAAGCTGCGGTTACAATCACCGGGGCAAAATAATAGCTCAAGGTCGCCACGGATACGGTGGTAAAGCGGTAGGCCTGGAACAGCAGAATCCAGTTGATGCCCATGGCCACGCCGGACAGCAGCAGAAGAGGAATTTCCCGGCGAAACCGGGCAATGGGAATCCGCTGGCCGGAGAGAAGCAGATAGGCTCCCACCAGCACCGCCGCCAGAATGGCGCGGTACAGAGCCAGTTCTCCGGAGGAGACAGGAATCATTCGGACAAAGGGCCCCAGGGTTCCGAAAATCCCCATGGAGGCGATCATCATGAGTCGGGCGCGTTTCATGGAATATCCCTTCCTTGGCTGGGTTTTGATGTCTTATTGTAGCAGAATCCAGCCGCTTTTTCCAGTGCTTTTCTACCGGAGCGGCAATGCCGGAGCTGCCCAAAGGCGGCTCCGGCATTTGTGGTGGGGATTATGAAGTTCCCGGGCTTTCCAACGTGAAGGTGAACGCCATATCTATGGAAGATCGTTCGTCCGCAAAAGAAGCGAAAACGGTGTAGCAGGCGTTAGGGTAGTCCAGAGGCAGAATGCCGGGGTCCGTCAGGTCCCGGGAGGAAAAGGAATCCAATATAGTACCTTCCAGGTCTGTGACTTCCACGCGGTATCCGTCTTTAGGCGTGTGGGAAAAATCAATGCGGAGCGCTGTTTCCTGCAAATCCACAAACCCAGGCGCATCGTCGTCATCCCACCAGCTTTCCCGGGGCTGGGACTGCCCGTTTCGGGAATACTGTACCACCTGTCCGGTGAAATCCATGTAGGAATGATCCCCGAACAGAGTTATTTTGGGCGGGAAGGGGAGATTCTCATCCTGAATGCTGTAGGTCAGCAGCAGAGAGGAAAGGTAGTCCCAGTCCACGGCTTCCTGGATGTAGTACTGGGCAGACTTCCGGTCGGTTTTTCCCAAGGGGATGACGGTGAGAGCCTGCCCTTCCATACGCAGCGCAGCCGAACAGGTTTCCGTGTCAAAGAACAGGAGCAGCTGGGGAATCTCCTCCGGCTCGGCGTAAGCGCCGCCCAGCTTGACCAGGGAAAGTTCTGAGAGGTAAGCACAGAGAGCCTCTTCGTCCCGGCATTGCAGGAATCCGTTATGCTCGAACAGGCTGGTATTGATTCCATAAAGCGTGGCATCATCGAAACCGGCTCCATCTTCGAACAGTACCTCTTCCACCCTGTAATCCCCAAAGGCCAGGGTTACATATCCGCTGGTCATGCTCAGCAGAAAGAAGATGACAGCCGCCGTCAAGGCGCCGGAGGTGACCGTTCTCTTTTTGATGACCTGACCCAGCCGGTACCGCAATGCACCGGCAGAGGCGGACAGACAGGTGGTGATGCCCCGGTTTTCTCCGGCGGTTTTCAGAAGCAGGGAGGCGTAGAGGCTCCGGGTTTCCTCGCCGGCATTCAGCAGCACGGTTTCGTCGCAGCTCAGCTCCAGGTCCTCAGCGCTTTTCCGCATGGCAATCCACATCAGGGGGTTGAACCAGCATACGGCGGTGCAGAAGGTCAGAAACAGCTTGTTTGCCGAATCCTCCCGGCACAGATGAACCAGCTCGTGGCGCAGAATCAGGGAGAGTTCTACATCGGTGTAGGGCCGATCAGGCAGGACGATCCGGATGGTTTTCCGGAACAGCCCGATTGACATGGGCGTGGCAGTGGCAGAAGACGTGACCAGCTTGTAGCGGGAGTCCGGGATATTGGCGGCGGCCGCCTCCGCCTGCCAGAGGGATAAAACCCTGGAATCGGTGACGGGATTTGCGCTCCGCAGGATTCGGCGGCGAAAGATCAGATGATTTGAAATCGTCCAGAGCAGGACGGAGAAAAATCCAATCAGCCACAAAAGGACCAGTCCGGAGAAAAGACGCTGAGATACGGAAATTACCCAAAGAGGCCGGGAGGGAACCATACTTCCATAGGTTCCCAGATACAGATAATTGGGGATCAGCCAGAGCATGGCACAGGCCCGGGAGGAAATCCGTCGGCGCAGCGTCGGCAGAAACAGCATCAGCACCAGGTAATACACACTGATGTGCAGGAAAATCCCGAAGCTGAGCGCAAGGACCTGTTCCAGCGACTCCCAAAGTCCGTAGTATGGAGCAGCGACGACTGTAAGGCCGATGAAAAATCCAGGCAGGAGAAGGGTGGATAGGAAAGGGAGATACCGCTGCCCGCTGCCCTCGTCCTGTACCATAGCCTTGTCCCGGCGGGTCCGGGAGAACAGAACCCAGGCAAGCAAAATACTGACCAGGGAAAACATTCCCAACCGAAAGAGAAAATACTTGGTCACAGCGCACCTCTTTCCAGCAGCTCCCGCAGCTGGCGCAGCTCCTCTTCCGTCAGGCCGCTGTCACACAGGGCAGAGGCAAAGATGGAGATGTTTCCGCCGCATACCTTCCGGAAAAACCGGCTGCTCTGGGCGGCCAGGTAGTCCGCACGGGAAACCAGGGGAACGTAGATTCGATTCCGTCCATCCTTCTCCACCCGCAGGAACTGCTTTTCTCCCAGCCGGGAAAGCAAGGTGAGCAGGGTGGTCTGGGCGATGGGATAGGTGCCGGACAGCTTTGCCTCAATGTCTGAGCGTGTCACAGGGGGATTGCAGTCCCAGAGGGCCTGCATTACCTCCAGTTCGGAATCCGGCAGCCGGCGAATCGGGGAATCCATAGCATCACTCCTCTACATTCGTAGTTCACTTTTATTCTACAACTGTAGAGAAAACTTGTCAACTGCTTTCTGAATGTCAAAATGTCCAAATTTCTTTTGAAAAAGTTTACATAATTCTTAAACGGAATCCGATTGCTTTTTCACGTCCGGTCGGTATATAATATTTCCAAGAAACTGGAAAACGAGGGGATCATATGAAGCGCTGGTTCATTCTGGGAGGGGGCGCGCTGCTGCTGGCGGCGGGGCTGCTGCTTGGCCGCACCGCAATTCCGTACGACTTGTTTACGGGAGAATGGTATTCCTGTGACGAAGGGAACCGCTATGTCTTTTCTCAGGGAATCATTGTGTGTGAGGAATTCGGAATTCCCCTGGGTGAGAACCAGACTATGAGCGGCGCGTATTGTGTCAGCCGGGATTCCATGGTGCTCTTTGCTCAGGGGGTGGAGGGTTTGGAAACGGAACGGGATGTATACCTGGTCCACGGACCCGGAGGAGACGCTCTGTGTGAGTATCCCGACGGAACGGGAAGAATATTTTTTACCCGGACGCCACCGGAAAAGGAAGCATAGCAGAGGAAGGACGAACCCTGGGGTTCGTCCTTTGTGCTGTTTCCTGAATCACATATCTGGGAGTGTTCTCAGGGTCGCGGAAAGAAAACCAATCCCCAAGCCTTGTAAAAATGGTCCATTTATGGTATATTTGCTCTGCTGGCAGCCGGGACAAGGCGTCCGTTTGGCGCTGGAATGAGGCTTTTTTGCTGTCTTACTGGAAGACAGATGGGAGTAGAATAAAATGGGGTGAGATTTTTTTGAATAATATCGGAAAGAAAAATCGAGCCAAAATGGGCCTTCGACTGAGCGTACTGCTGGCGGTGCTGATACTGCTGGGTGCGCTTCTTATATGCTTTCCCGCCAGAAACATCGGCTTTGACGATGAGGAGGCTCCCTTCCTCAACGATGGATGGATTTTCATAGACAGTGACGGTACCCGCCGGGAAATTTCGCTTCCGGCCGACTTGGATACCCCTGCGGGAGAAACGACGGTGATTGAACGGGTTTTACCGGAGACAATCCCGCCCCAGAGCACCATATGCCTGCGCGCGTCCATGCAGTCGGTGCGTGCGTATCTGGATGATGTGCTGATATACGAATTCGGTACGGAAGAGAGCCTGGCTGAGCACGCAGACGCGCGAAGCGCGTGGGTTATGTTCCGCCTTCCAAAGGCCAGCGAGGGAAAAACCCTGCGCATGGAGCTGACCTCTCCTTATGAAAGCTTTTCCGGAGAAATTGGCTCCGTTTACTGTTCCAGCAAGGCGGCGATTCTGTTTGATCTGGCGGAAACTTACTCTGCCGGATTCCTGGTGTTTGCCGTTTTGGTGGTGATTGGCGCCGTCCTGCTGGTGCTGTATTTGTTCGCCGCATTTTCCGGACTGCAATATCCCTCCCTGCTGTATCTGGCGCTGTTTTCCCTGATCGTGGGGCTGTGGATATTCGGTGAGTCCAAGACAACCCAGTTTTTCAGCGGCAGCGAATATTTTGTGTCCAAGCTTGCCTATTATGCTCTGCTTGCCATGCCGCTGCCGTTTACCCTGTACATGGACAGTGCCTATCGCCGCCATACCCCCGGCTATCCGGTCTTTTTCTTCTGGCTGTTCACCATCAATCTGATTGTATCGGTGCTGCTTGAGCTTACCGGAATCGCGCCACTGTTCCGCACATTGGTTGTGGCCCACACCATGATTCTTGTGCTGACGGTGGTCACCATTGCGGCGCTCGTGTTTGAAACATTCCGATACCACAATCGGGACGCCCGGGAACAGCTGATTGGTTTGTGCATCCTGGGACCCTCCTGTGCTCTGGAGCTGGCCAGTATGTGGTCGGGTTCCTACCAGATGATTTCCAAATTCCTGCAGCTGGGTATTCTGCTTTATGTGGCCTATATGGGAGTATCCACTTTCCGGCGGCTGCTTCTGCTGGTTCAGGAAAGCCGGGAAGCGGAGTATTTTAAGCGCCTGGCCCTGACCGACATGGTAACCGGAGGCAACAACCGCAACGCCTTTGAAAACGACGCAAAGAAGGCGTTTGTCCGCGGCGGGAAACCGGGAAACTGGCTGATTCTGTTTGACCTGGATCGGCTGAAAATGATTAACGATGTCATCGGGCACCAGACGGGAGACGAAGCCATTCGATTGGCCTATCGGTGTCTGGCAAGCGCATTTCAGGGAATCGGCACCTGCTACCGAATCGGCGGGGATGAGTTCGCCTGCATCGTTTTATCGGCAACGGAAGCGGAAATTGATGACCGTCTGCGTAAGCTGAACGAATTGGTTGTCCATACGCAGAATGTCGTCGCCTTTGATTTTGGCATCTCTTATGGCAAGGGCCTGTTTGACCCTGCAGCGGATGATTTCCGGACGTTTTTTGCTGCAGTGGACCGGAACCTCTATTCGGACAAGGAAAAAAAGCACCGGACACCGCCCTCGTTCCTGTAAATTCCCGAATATATCGGAAGACTCCGCTTCTTGACGCTGTATTGGCAGACTTGCGCCGGGACGGGGAACGATACGCCTTTTCACCAAAGAAAAACCAGCGTGGTTTTGCCACGCTGGTTTTTACAATACAGGCAGGAAGGAAGCTGCGGTCAGTCCAGAATGTTCCCGTCGATGGAGACGGTCACCACCTGCCAGGGGAGGAACTTTCCGCTGGCCTGGATGGCTTTTTTTACGGCGTTTTCCAGTCCGCCGCAGCAGGGAACCTCCATACGAACGATGGTGACGCTCTGAATGTCGTTGCTTTGAATGATCTGGGTCAGCTTCTCGCTGTAGTCCACGTTATCCAGCTTGGGGCAGCCGATGAGGGTGATTTTCCCCCGCATAAAGTCCTGATGGAGGCTGGCATAGGCGAAGGCTGTGCAGTCCGCAGCGATTAACAGCTTGGCGTTCTGGAAGTAAGGGGCATTCACCGGCACCAGCTTGATCTGACAGGGCCACTGACCCAGCTGGGAGGGCTGCTCCGGCGCATGGCGGGGTGCGGCAGGCTTGGGAGCGAAATGGTGCATCTGGTGCCCGGGACATCCGGCGTGAGCAGGCGCCTGCTTCCTGCGCATATTTTCTTTTACCGCGGCCTCGTCGTAGGCGGCGGCTTCCCGCTCCACAAAGGTGATGGCGCCGGTGGGGCAGGAAGGCAGGCAGTCTCCCAGACCGTCGCAGTAATCGTCCCGCATCAGCCGGGCTTTTCCCTCCACCATTTCAATGGCGCCTTCGTGGCAGGCAGCGGCGCAGGCGCCGCAGCCGTTGCATTTTTCCCCGTCTATCTGAATAATTTTCCGAACCATGAAAATCGTCCTTTCTGTTTTGGTTTCGGAAATCAGTATACCAGAAAAGAAGGCCAATGTCTGTTGTTCCGACAACACAAGTCAGAAATTGCTTCCCGCTAGAACATAATTTTTACGCAAACAATACCCCGGCAGGTGCGGAGCGCTTCCGCCGTTCTGCCGGGGTACAATTCTGTTCGGACTCCACAGCCGCCTACCGGGCACTTCCCAGACGATGCTTGAAGTCGTCATAACCGAATCGGGTCAGGGGAGTAAGGGCGCCATCCCGGGACAGCCGCCAGATGTCCGGCAAAGGCATTCCGTTAAAGGTGTTGTTCTTGCAGGTGGTATAGATGGCCATATCCCCGAAAATCACCAAATCCCCCGTCTTCAGAGGCGCAGGAAGGGCATAGTCGCCAATCACATCTCCGGCCAGACAGGTGGGCCCCGCCAGACGATACGTTTCTCCCTGGGACAAGTCGGTGTCCGCTTGAAAAATCGGGGGCTGGTAAGGCATTTCCAGCACATCCGGCATATGGCAGGCCGCGCTGGCATCCAGAATGGCAATGCGTACGCCGCTGTTTTCCACCACATCCAGCACCCGGCTGACCAGGTATCCCGCATTCAGGGCCACGGCTTCTCCCGGCTCCAGATACACCGTAACACCCCAGGTTTCCCGGGCAAAGCGGATGCACCGTTCCAGCGTCTGCATATCGTAGTCCGGCCGGGTAATGTGGTGCCCGCCGCCCATGTTCAGCCACTGCATCCGGGACAGAATATCCCCGAATTGGTCTGCGACTGCTTTCAGCGTTGTCTCCAGATCGTCGGAATTCTGCTCGCACAGGGTATGAAAGTGCAGTCCATCCAGCAGCGCCAGAAGATTGCTGTCCATCTCCCGGTCCCAGACCTCCCGGGTCACCCCCATCCGGCTGCCCGGGGCGCAGGGGTCGTAGATGGCGTGTCCCTCCTGGGTGGAGCACTGGGGATTGATTCGCAGGCCCAGACTCTTTCCTGCCGCCTTTGCCCGCTGCCCGTACTGCTTCAGCTGGTGAATGGAGTTGAATACGATATGATCGGCATATTGAAGCAGCTGCTGGAACTCATCTTCCCGATAAGCGCCGCAGAAAACGTGAACCTCTTTTCCCGGCATCTCCTCAGCGCCGAGACGAGCCTCATACAGCCCGCTGGCCTCGGTTCCGGTGAGAAACGGGGCCAGCAGGGGGTAGAAGTCATAGTTGGAGAAGGCTTTCTGAGCCAGAAGAATCCGGCAGCCGGTCCGCTGGGCCAAACCGGCCAGACATTCCCCATTGGCTTTCAGCCGTGCTTCATCTATGACATAACAAGGCGTGGGGAGTTTGGCAAACAGAGCATTGGGCTCGAAATCTGCCAGGCCGGAGAACTGGGGAGACGAAAGTGTCCACTGTGCCATCAATCCACCAGTACCGGATTGTGGGATTCGCTCCGGGGCAGGCCGTACTTATCCAGGGCATCCAGGAAGGGATCGGGATCAAACTCTTCCACTGTGTGGACACCGGTCTGGGTCCACTTCCCGGTGAGCAGCATCAGCGCGCCGCACATGGCGGGAACGCCGGTGGTGTAGCTGATGGCCTGGCTGGCCACCTCC
>CALXFW010000142.1 GCA_944387685.1 uncultured Oscillospiraceae bacterium | reverse complement strand
GAACATTGTCATTCAAAATGCGGATTAAATACCATGAATACGGCGAAATACCGTCATAAATACTGGCAGCTTGAGGCCGCTATCTTTCGCTACTGTAGGAATAAGGGATAGCACTTAAAATCCCCCGGTAGCGATACTGTACGGGTTCGAGTCCCGTCAGCGGCACCAAAGAAGTCCACACCCCGACGGGGGTGTGGACTTCTTTTATGATGGTGGAGGGACTCGAACCATTCCATGCTGATGCCCGGTGGGCATCAGCCCGCCGGCGGCTGGACGACGGCGGCTCGATAATGTACCGAGTCCCGGCATCGGAGCCGCGCCTCCTTTGCCGCAGTTATTCAGCAAAAACGATGCTATTTGAAAACCGCGGGCCTTTCCTCCCTGAATGAAGCTGGGAAAAAATCAAAGTCGGCCGCAAATTTGGGGGTGCAAAGATTCTTTGCTATGGAATCGGACGTCTATATGATAAGATAAGGGTGGAGGTGAGGAAGATGGTACGAAAGTCTATCAGCAGGTCCATCGGCGCAAACATCAGGCAGTTCCGGACGGAGAAAGGCCTCTCCCAAGAGGAATTGGCCGCAGCGCTGTACGTTACCCGACAGACGGTGTCCAACTACGAAGTCGGACGCTCCCAGCCGGATGTGGATATGCTCCAGCGGATTGCCGCTGCCCTGGATGTAGAACTGGTATGGCTGCTGTACGGAAAGCCGGAGTCCCCCAGCCGGAGGCAAAAGCGCCGGACCGCCATTCTGCTGGCGGTTTCCCTCGCATGGCTGGTTCTGTCCGGGATTCTGTACTGGTTTGCCGCGTCCGCTGCCCGCCGCGCCTATGTTACCATGCCCCGGATTCTGATTCGGCTGATTCTGATTCCCTCCGGCATGGCACTGCTGGGAGCGGCGCTGACCCAATTATTGGATTGTGTTTTCGGCTTTGAACGGCGGGTGAACCGGAAGCTGGAAGCCGTGGGACGCTGGACTATCATCGGCTTTTCCGCAGTCCATGCGCTGCTGGTTCTGCCCTTTCTGATTTGGTGCGGATGGATCCTGATTCAGATTCTGTCCGGCGCCAACAGCATCGCAATGACATTCCCCAGGATTCCGGTGTATCAGGAGCTGCTTGCCTTTTTCCTGAATCTGCTGTATCACAATCCCTTTGTCTACCTCTTCCTCGGTGCGGCGTGGCGGCTGTTCTGCGTTCCCCCAAGCTCCGCCAATGGGTTAGTGTGACTTTGACGCTATGAGCGGGAGGTCGGAAACGGCCTCCCGCTCAAAATTGCTGGAACATCATGCCTCCCGGGAAAACACCCGCTTGCCGTCAATGTACACAGCCAGCACATTGGTGGATACCGCAAAGGGACAGCCGTCGGTAATGACCAGATCGGCATCTTTCCCCACCTCCAGCGACCCAACCCGGTCCGCCACACCGATGTGTTCGGCGGGGTTGATGGTGATGGCCTGAAGGGCCGCAAAGGGGTCCATCCCCGCCTTCACCGCCAGACCGGCGCACAATGGCAGGTACTTCTGGGGAATCACCGGAGAATCGGTGATGATGGACACATGGCAGCCCTTGGCAGCCAGAATTCCCGGGGTAGTCCAGCTCTTGTTGCGCAGTTCAAACTTGGTGGCGTGGCCCAGTGTGGGGCCCACAGCCAGCATCACATTCTCCTTCGCCAATTCCTCCGCCACCAGATGGCCCTCGGTAACGTGCTCCAGGGTGATGTTCACGTCGAATTCCCGGGCAATCCGCAGGGCGGTAAAGCAGTCGTTTGCCTGGTGGGCATGGGCCTTGAGGGGCATTTCCTTGCGCAGCACCGGAAGCAGCGCGTTGAGCTTCATGTCAAAAGGCGGGCGGGCTGCAGGATCGTCCCCGGCTCTCTCCAGCTTCTGCTGGTACTCCCGGGCCTTGAAGAGCATCTCCCGCAGCCGGGCGGCGGTTGTCATCCGGCTGGAGTTGCCCTTCTCCTGGTAGCAGCGCTTGGGATTCTCGCCGAAAGCGCATTTCATAGCCACCTCTTCCCGGATGCACATCTGCTCCACCCGGCAGCCCACCGGCTTGATGGCGGCAAAGGTGCCCCCCAGTACATTGGCGCTGCCGGGACCGATGCACAGCGTGGTTACGCCCGCTTCCCGCGCCTCTGCCAGGGCCTGATCCCGGGGCTCAATGGCGTCAATGGCCCGCAGCTGGGGGGAGTTGATATCCCCCATTTCATTGTAGTCCTGACCTTCATAGCCGATGCCGTAGCCGTCCAGGCCGGTATGGCCGTGGGCTTCCACAAAGCCGGGGTAAATTTCCTTTCCGGCAGCATCCACAACTTCCGCACCGTCGCAGGCAATATCCGCCTGGATGCTCAGAATTTTGCCATTGTCCGTCAGAATATCGGCAATATACGGCTCCCGGTGAATGGCATCGTGAATTCTTCCGTTTTTGATTACCAGCATAGGGCACCTCCTGAATGTTCTATAGGTGCATTATACCATATTCGACAGAATCTGCAAGAGATTCCGGTCCCCCCGTCCCAGGAAAGGAGCATCCGCCGCGAGGGTTCCGGCGGGGCAGACTCCGGTCCGGGAATCCCCCTGGCGCGCATAGTTCTTTTTTGCCTGCCGGTTTCCAGCTTTTCCGGTATGCCGCTTTCAATTCCATATATCTGCATTTTTATCACAAAACCCGTGGAAATTCTTGACTTACATCGGAAATTCCTGTATAATTTTAACAGTTCCATAAGCAAGCAAAAATTCATTTCATAAAATACACAGGAGGAATGTACTATGGCAAGATTTACCCTCCCCCGGGACCTGTACCACGGCAAAGGCGCCCTGGACACCCTGAAGTCCTTTGACGGAAAGCGGGCTATGGTGTGCGTGGGCGGCGGATCCATGAAGCGTTTTGGCTTCCTGGATACCGTGGTCGCCAACCTGAAGGAAGCCGGCATGGAAGTGGAGCTGTTTGAAGGCATTGAGCCTGATCCCTCCGTGGATACCGTCATGCGGGGTGCAGAGGCCATGGCCAAATTCCAGCCCGACTGGATTGTTGCCATCGGCGGCGGTTCCCCCATCGACGCGGCCAAGGCCATGTGGATCAAGTATGAGTATCCCGACATCACCTTTGAGGAAATGTGCAAGGTATTCGGCATCCCGCCCCTGCGCCGGAAGGCCCGGTTCTGCGCCATCTCCTCCACCTCCGGCACCGCTACGGAGGTGACTGCCTTCTCCGTCATCACCGACAACGCCAAGGGCATCAAGTACCCCCTGGCAGACTTTGAGATTACCCCCGACGTGGCCATCGTGGATCCCACCCTGGCGGAGACCATGCCCAAGAAGCTGGTGGCCCACACCGGCATGGACGCCATGACCCACGCCATTGAGGCCTACGTCTCCACCGCCCATTGTGATTACACCGATCCCCTGGCCATCCATGCCATCCGCATGATTCAGCGGGACCTGGTGGGCAGCTACAACGGCGACATGGAGAAGCGGGACAATATGCACAACGCCCAGTGCCTGGCCGGTATGGCCTTCAGCAACGCCCTGCTGGGCATCGTCCACTCCATGGCCCACAAGACCGGCGCTGCCTTCTCCGACTACGGCGCCCACATCATCCACGGCGCTGCCAATGCCATGTACCTGCCCAAGGTCATCGCCTTCAACGCCAAGGACCCCGCCGCCAAGGCCCGTTACAGGGTCATCGCCGACGAGATGAAGCTGGGCGGCGCCAATGACGACGAGAAGGTTCAGCTGCTGATTGCCTTCCTGCGGGGTATGAACGACGCCCTGAACATCCCCCAGTGCATCGGTCACTACGGCGCCGACTCCTATCCCTGCGACCAGGGCTTCGTCCCCGAGGACGTGTTCCTAGCCCGTCTGCCCGAAATTGCCAAGAATGCCATCGGCGACGCCTGCACCGGCTCCAACCCCAGAATTCCCACCCAGGAAGAGATGGAGAAGCTGCTCAAGTGCTGCTACTACGACACCGAGGTTGACTTCTGACCATAGCACAGCGCCGCCCGTGGAACATCCATGGGCGGCGGATTTTATCCCTGGCAGCGGGTCGTTGATTTGATATCCTCCAGGATTCTGGTGGCGGCGATGCCGCCCCGGCGGCTGGGGTCCTCCAGCAGGCAGATGCTCCGCCGCGGGGGTGTGTCCGTCAGGGGAATCTCCACCACCTCTCCCGCTGCCAGGGCCTCCCGGAGGAAAAACTCCGCAATGAATCCGATGCCCAGTCCCCGGCTCACCAGGGGCAGCATCTGGTCGGCGGTGGATACTTCAATATCCGTTTTCCACTCCCGGTCCCGGGACAGGAAAAACCGGCTGTAGAATTCGTAGGTTTTGGTGCTGCGGCCCAGGGAAATCACCGGATAGTCCTGAAACACGGACAGGTCCCGGGTCTGCTCCCCCAGAAAGCGGTAGTCCCCGCCGGCGCAGAGAATCTCCTGGAAGATTCCCAGCTCCGTCACCCGGAAGGCCCGGGCTTCCTCTGCCGGGGTGGTCACCAGGCAGAAATCCACCACCCCGTTTTTCAGGGCCTGAATGGCCTGATGGGTGCTGTAGCTGAAAATCCGCAGCTTCACCCTGGGGTGGGCCTTGTGGAAGGGCTCCAGCACCGGAATCAGCAGGCCGTACAGAGCCGTTTCCGTGGTGCCGATGGTGACGGTTCCGGTCTCCAGGGCCCGGGCGGAGAGAATTTCCGCTTCTCCCTGGGTGATGTGCTCATAGGCGACGGCCACATGGGCATACAGCCGCTCCCCCTCCGGGGTCAGGGTCACCCCCCGTCCGGTGCGCAGGAACAGCTGGCAGCCCAGCTGGGCTTCCAGGCTGCCGATGGCCTTGGTCACATTGGGCTGGCCGCACATCAGGGCAGCCGCCGCCCGGGACAGGCTCTTATACTTGGCGGCATAGTAGAATATTTTGTAGTAATCGTAGGAGAGATTCACGGAATCCATTCCTTTCAGCAATATCAGATATATCAAATATGTATTTGCAAGATACCTTTGATGGGATTATAATGATGCCGGAAAAAATTGTCAAGAAACGATTGGGAGTGGATTTCGTTGAACAAAGATCTGACTGTGGGGAAACCCAGCGCCGTGCTGTGGCAGTTCTGCCTGCCGCTCTTCGGCAGCATTCTGTTCCAGCAGCTGTACAACATCGCCGACAGCTTCGTGGCGGGCCGGTTCATCGGGGAGAACGCCCTGGCAGCGGTGGGCAACAGCTATGAGATTACCCTGATTTTCATTGCCTTCGCCTTTGGCTGCAACATCGGCTGTTCGGTGGTGGTATCCTCCCTGTTCGGCGGGCGGCAGTATGGGGACATGAAAACCGCCGTCTCCACCGCCATGATTTCCAGCGGCGTCATCTGCCTGGCACTCATGGCCGGGGGACTGCTTTTCTGCGATCCCCTGCTTTCCGCCATTCAGACTCCGGCGGAACTGCTGGCGGATTCCCGGCTGTATTTGGAAATCTACATCTGGGGCCTGCCCTTTGTGTTTTTCTATAACATCAGCACCGGCATCTTCTCCGCTCTGGGGGATTCCAAGACCCCCTTCCTGTTCCTGGCCGCCTCTTCCCTGTCCAACATTGCGGTGGATATTCTGTTCGTCACCGCTTTCCGGATGGGAGTTGCCGGTGTGGCCTGGGCCACCTTCCTGTGTCAGGGGGTCAGCTGCGTACTGGCGGTGTGGGTGATTTTCCGGCGGCTGGGGAGCATCCGGACCACCCAGCCGGTGAAGCGGTTCTCCCTGCCCATTCTCAAGCGGCTGGCCATCATCGCCATTCCCAGCATTGCCCAGCAGAGCTTCATCTCCGTGGGCAATATCGTGATTCAGGGCGTGATCAACGGCTTCGGCCCGGCGGTGATGGCGGGCTACTCCGCCTCCATCAAGCTGAACAATCTGGTCATCACTTCCTTCACCACCCTGGCCAACGGCATCTCCAATTACACCGCCCAGAACCTGGGCGCGGGCAAGCCGGAACGGATTCGGGAAGGCTTCCGGGCGGGGCTGACTCTGGTGTGGTCCCTGTGCCTGCCGCTGGTGGCCCTGTATCTGCTGGCGGGCAGACTGCTCCTCACCGCCTTCATGGAGAATCCCTCTGCCGGGGCCATGAGCAGCGGCCTGGCCTTCCTGCGGATTGTGTCCCCCTTCTATTTCGTGGTGTCCACCAAGCTGGTGGCGGACGGAATCCTCCGGGGCGCGGGACAGATGCGCCAGTTTGTCATCGCCACCTTTACCGACCTGATTCTCCGGGTGGTGCTGGCTTTCGTGCTGTCCGCCACAGCCCTGGGCTCCACGGGCATCTGGTGCGCCTGGCCCATCGGCTGGGGCGTGGCCACAGTGCTGTCGGTGTGCTTCTACCGCCGGGGGCCCTGGTATCGGCTTTCCTCGGACTGACAAACAATTGCCAGACGGTCCGGACATTCGGACTGTCTGGTAATTTTGATTTCAGGTCAGGTATTCCTTCAATGCCGGCAGGCACTGGCGGGCATCGGCCCGGCCCAGGTCATATACCGCCTGGAGCTTCTCCGGCCGTTTCTCGATCCGCCCGATTTCAATGGGACAGGAAGGCCGCAGGACGAACGCCTTCCCCGCCTTCTCCCACGTTTTCAGCTCCTCCAGGGCCTGATTGTACGCAATGTGTCGCCGGAGCAGCCGCCCGGCAAGACGGGGATATTTCCGGTAGGCCAGCTTCACCGTCCCCGCAGGCATGGGAGTCTTACGGTAAGTGCTGTCCCGGGTGAGAATCACCATCTGTTTTTCGCAGCCCTGTTCCCCCAGCCAGCGGAAGGGAATGCTGTCGGAAATCCCGCCGTCCAGATACTGCTTTCCCCCGATGGTCACCGGCCGGGACACGAAGGGCATGGAGCCGGAGGCCCGGAGCACGTCCATCTGCGCAAACACGCTCCAAATCCGGATGTATTCCGGCTCCCCGGTGGCCATATCCGTCACCACGGCGTAAAAGGGCACCCCCGAGGCCCGGAACTGGTCGTCGTCAAAGGGGTCCAGGGTATAGGGCACCGCCTGGTAAGCATAACGGGTATCCACAATGTTCCCCTCCCGGAGCAGGGGCAGCAGCCCCATGTAATTCCGGTCCGGGTTGAAGCGCTTGTTGTAGCGGATCACCCGCCCGGACTGCCGGGACAGGAAATTCACCCCGAACAGGGCCCCCGCAGAAACCCCCACCATGGCGTCCACCGCAATTCCCGCCTCCAGGAACACATCCAGCGCCCCGGCGGTGTACATTCCCCGCATGGCGCCCCCTTCCAGGGTCATTCCGATTTTCATTTCTTCACCCCATTTTTCCTGGAAATTCCTAGCAATAGGATACACCCAATTCGTCCAAAATGCAAGGCAGGAAAAAGTGCCGGAAACCCCCGGGCTTTTCCTATGGGAAACTGTGGCTTTCGCCTATTTTTCCAACCCCGGGCGCAGATGCCCAAATTCGCCTTGACTTTTCCCAAATTCGTGCTATTATATCGATAGTAATTTATCGGTACTCATTTACCGAAATAACCATCAGAAAGGCTGAGAACTATGGAATACACCTATCCCGTTGTCACCACCTCTCAGGAGCTGACCGACGCGCTGAACCGCTGCCGCAAAGCCCAGGCCATTTACGCCACCTATACCCAGGAGCAGGTAGATAAGATTTTCCTGGCCGCCGCCACCGCCGCCAACAAAATGCGCATTCCCCTGGCCAAGCAGGCCGTGGCGGAAACCGGCATGGGTGTGGTGGAGGACAAGGTCATCAAGAACCACTATGCAGCCGAGTACATCTACAACGCCTACAAGGACACCAAGACCTGCGGCGTGATTGAAGAGGACACCGCCTTCGGCATCCAGAAGATTGCCGAGCCCATCGGTGTGGTGGCTGCGGTCATCCCCACCACCAACCCCACCTCCACCGCCATTTTCAAGTCCCTGATCTGCCTGAAAACCCGCAACGCCATGATTATCAGCCCCCACCCCCGGGCCAAGGGCTGCACCATCGCAGCCGCCAAGGTGGTGCTGGAGGCCGCTGTGGCCGCCGGCGCTCCCGAGGGCATTCTGGCCTGGATTGACCAGCCCTCCCTGGAGCTGACCAACCAGGTCATGCGGGAGGCGGACCTGATTCTCGCCACCGGCGGTCCCGGCATGGTGAAGGCCGCCTACTCCTCCGGCAAGCCCGCCCTGGGCGTGGGCCCCGGCAACACCCCTGCCGTCATTGACGAGTCCGCCGACATTCTGCTGGCGGTTTCCTCCATCATCCACTCCAAGACCTTCGACAACGGCATGATCTGCGCCTCCGAGCAGAGCGTGGTGGTGCCGGATTCCGTGTACGATGCGGTAAAGGCCGAGTTCCTGCGCAGAGGCTGCTACATCCTCAATGAGGAAGAGCTGCAGAAGGTCCGGGGCACCATCCTCATCAACGGCGCCCTGAACGCCAAAATCGTGGGCCAGTCCGCCCACACCATCGCCGCCCTGGCGGGTGTGGAAGTGCCGGAAACCGCCAAGATTCTCATCGGCGAAGTCACCTCCACCGACCTGAGCGAGGCATTTGCCCATGAGAAGCTGTCCCCGGTCCTGGCCATGTACCGGGCTGCAGACTTTGCCGACGCCCTGGAAAAGGCCGATACCCTGGTCAAGGACGGCGGCTACGGCCACACCGCTTCCATCTACCTGAACACCGTCACCGCCAAGGACAAGCTGGACGCCTTCGCCGCCCGGATGAAGGCCTGCCGGATTCTGGTGAATACCCCCTCTGCCCAGGGCGGTATCGGCGACCTGTACAACTTCAAGCTGGCTCCCTCCCTGACCCTGGGCTGCGGCTCCTGGGGCGGCAACTCCGTATCGGAGAACGTGGGTGTCAAGCACCTGCTGAACATCAAGACCGTGGCCATGAGGAGGGAGAATATGCTGTGGTTCCGTGCTCCGGAAAAGGTTTACTTCAAGAAGGGCTGCCTGCCGGTGGCGCTGGCCGAACTGAAGGAGCATAAGAAAGCCTTCATCGTCACCGACCAGTTCCTGTATGAGAACGGCTACACCAAGCCGGTGGAGGAGCAGCTGGACGCCATGGGCATTGTCCACACCACCTTCTCCGATGTGGCCCCCGATCCCACCCTGGCCTGCGCCAGAGAGGGCGCTGCCCGGATGCGGGAGTTCAAGCCCGACCTGATTCTGGCCATCGGCGGCGGCTCCGCCATGGACGCCGGCAAGATCATGTGGGTGCTCTACGAGCATCCGGAGGCCGATTTCCAGGATATGGCCATGCGGTTTGTGGATATCCGCAAGCGTGTGTACACCTTCCCCAAGATGGGCGAGAAAGCCTACTTCGTAGCCATCCCCACCACCGCCGGCACCGGCTCCGAGGTG
The DNA here is from genome assembly GCA_944387685.1 of uncultured Oscillospiraceae bacterium. Taxonomy (GTDB): domain Bacteria; phylum Bacillota; class Clostridia; order Oscillospirales; family Oscillospiraceae; genus Faecousia. The sequence continues at coordinate 7,151 of CALXFW010000142.1, read as the reverse complement.
ACCCCCTTCGCGGTTATCACCGACGAGGTTTCCGGCGTCAAGTACCCCCTGGCCGACTATGAGCTGCTGCCCAAGATGGCCATTGTGGACGCGGACATGATGATGAACGCCCCCCGGGGCCTCACCGCCGCCTCCGGCATCGACGCGGTGACCCACGCCCTGGAAGCCTACGCCTCCATGCTGGCCACGGACTACACCGACGGTCTGGCCCTGCGCAGCCTGAAGCTGGTGTTTGCCAATCTGCCCTCCGCCTATGAGAACGGCGCCAAGGACCCCAAGGCCCGGGAGAACATGGCCAACGCTGCCTGCATGGCGGGCATGGCCTTCGCCAACGCCTTCCTGGGCGTATGCCACTCCATGGCTCACAAGCTGGGCGCCTTCTACCACCTGCCTCACGGCGTGGCCAATGCCCTGCTGATTGACCAGGTGCTGCGCTTCAACGCTGCAGAGGTTCCCCCCAAGATGGGCACCTTCTCCCAGTACGACCATCCTCACACCCTGGCCCGGTACGCTGAGGTTGCCGACTACCTGAAGCTGGGCGGCAATACCGACGAGGAGAAGCTGGAGAACCTGATTGCCGCCGTGAACGATCTGAAGGCGAAAATCGGCATCAAGCCCACCATCCGGGACTACGGCATCGACGAGGCGGAGTTCCTGGCACGGCTGGACGACATGGTGGAGCAGGCCTTCGACGACCAGTGCACCGGCGCCAACCCCCGCTACCCCCTGATGAGCGAAATCAAGCAGATGTATCTGAACGCATACTACGGCGAGAGCCGCAACGGTTAAGGAGGGGAACTGTATGAACATGGAAAACATCATCGCCACCCGCCCCCACAAGGTCATCTACCGGGATGGAGACCGGTGCGTCAAGGCCTTCGACCAGGAATTTTCCAAGGCGGACATTCTCAACGAAGCATTGAACCAGGCTCGGATTGAGCTGGCGGGTCTGACCATCCCCAAGCTGCTGGGGGTGACGGAGGTAGACGGCAAGTGGGCTATCATCTCCGAGTTCATCGAGGGCAAGACTCTGGCCCAGCTAATGGAAGAGAATCCGGAAAAGAAGGACGAATACCTGGCCTACCTGGTGGACCTGCAGCTGAAGATGCACACCGCCACCTGCCCCATGCTGAACAAGCTGAAGGACAAGATGCACGGCAAAATCAGCGCCTCCGGCCTGGACGCCACCACCCGGTATGATCTGCACATCCAGCTGGAGAGTATGCCCAAGCACAACAAAATCTGCCACGGGGACTTCAACCCCTCCAACATCATCATCACGGCGGACGGCACCCCCTACATCCTGGACTGGTCCCATGCCACCCAGGGCAATGCCTCTGCGGACGCCGCCCGGACTTACCTGCTGTTCTGCCTGAACGGAGACAAGGACGGGGCCAGGAAGTATCTGGAGCTGTTCTGCCAGAAGAGCGACACCGCCCTGCAATACGTCCAGAAGTGGATGCCCATTGTGGCAGCCTCCCAGCTGGTCAAGAGCAACGAATCCGAGCGGGAGTTCCTCCTGTCCTGGGTCAATGTGGTGGACTATCAGTAAACCCCCTTATATAAAAAATGCGCACCCGAAACTGGGTGCGCAGTTTTTATCCAAAATAGCCGATGGCGTGCCAGAGCTGCTTCATGGCCTGAAAGACATCCTTCTCCGAGCCCAGCCAGGCCCAGTTTTCCGGATGCTCCGCGCTGTCCCGGGAGGCCCGCCCCAGCAGAAATGCGTTCACCGCCTCCCGCCCGCCGCCGAACCGCCCCAGAACTTCTCCGGCCAGCACCGGAATTCCGGGCCCCCGGAACGCCTGGGGGATGTCCTCTGGGCGGACCCGCCGCTCCGGTATCCACCCCAGCGCCAGTCCATAGCGCCGGCACAGCGTCTCCGCCTGCCGGGAAATTTCCGTGTCCTGATAGGATGCGTCCAGATACAGGGCCCGGGCGTCCGCCTCCAGGGACAGTTCCCCGTGGATTTGGACCTCTACACAATCATCCAAATTGTGCCCAAGGGTTCTCGCTCCGTTTCCCATCAGCCGGGCCAGCCCCTCCTCCCGGCTGTTCACCCGCCGGTTCAGCAGCTTTCCCCGGTCTATATCCTGAATCAGCTCCGCTCCGATCCGGGCAAAGGTATCCCAAGTGCAAAGCACGGTGGGGTTGTCCGCGCTGTCCCCGTAGGAAAAGGTCGCGCGGCGTACCGTCGGCTCCTTCAGCTCCAGGTAGCAGGAGCCGAACCGGGCGGATGCCCCATCCTGGTCGTTCAGCAGGTTCAGCGCCCCATACTTGGGCCGGTCCAGGGCCTGGGGCGGATAGGCTCCCCGGAACATCCGCTGCTCCCATTGGAACCGGTTCCCCCCTGAATAAATCCCGGTGCCGCCGTTGGTGATGCCGGTTTCATACTGGCAGCGGTATTGTCCCTGCTCCAACAGATTTTCCAGAACGGTTTTCCCATTCCTCCCCACCCTGTCCGGGTGGAAATTCAGGGTGATGGGACGGGACAGCAAGGCACGGCACAGTGCCTGCGGCTCCAGACCGCAGCGTTTCAGAAAATCCGCAGCGGCCTTGTTTGCTTCCCGCGCCGATGCCCCCACGGCCTCCACCGCCGCCTGCTGATAATCGGTCACCCAAATTCCTCCTTTTGGATAATTCCCTCCAGGGTATACCAGTCTGATGTTCTCTTCCGGAATACTCCGTTTTTTACGCATCGGTTTGGATTTCAGTATACCATTTCCGAAAGATATGGTCAATTAAAAGGTCCATTCTTTCCCGGGTCTGCTTCTCCGGCAAGGGATTGACACAGGTATCCGGGTATCCTATACTGGAGCAAAAAGGAGGCGATCCCTATGACTTTGCCAGAGGTGCCGCTCTTTCAGGATATTTCAAAAGAGGAACTCTCCACACTGCTCCCCTGTCTGGACGCAGCAGAGCGCAGCTATAAGAGGGGACAGGTGATTCTCTCCGAGGGAGAGCCCACCCAGTGGATGGGTGTGGTGCTCCAGGGGCTTGTTATCCTCTCCTGCCCGGATATCTGGGGCAAAAATACCATTCTGGGCAGCGCCGGCCCCGGGTCGGTGTTTGCAGAGGCCTACGCCTGTGTGCCCGGGGAGCCTCTAATGATTCGCGTCAGCGCCGCAGAGGACAGCCGGGTTCTGATGCTGAATCTCCAGAAGGTTCTGTCCGGCTGCGGAAGCTGTCCCTGCCACGCCCAACTGGTGCGGAACCTGCTCCGTGTCTGCGCCGGAAAAAGTCTTCAGCTCTCCCGGCGGATTCTGCATACCAGTCCCAAATCCATCCGGGGGCGGCTGGAATCCTACTTTTCCGAGTGCGTGAAGAAGTCCGGCAGCCTCTCTTTCACCATCCCCTTTAACCGCCAGCAGCTGGCAGACTATCTGGGTGTTGACCGCAGCGCCATGAGCAGCGAACTCTCCAGAATGCGCCGGGAGGGGCGGATTCTGGTGGAACGAAACCGCTTCACCATGTTACCGGGAACGCATCCTGACGAATAAATAAACAGCAGAGAAGGCCGTGGCTGCCACGGCCTTCTCTGCTGTTTCGTTATTTGTCCGCCAGAGCGGCGTACTTGGCGTCCAGAGCCGGCCCCATCGTTTCCAGATAGTCTTCAATCTGGCTGTACTCATAGCCGGGCAAATCCGCTCTGCGGCGCACCAGGCCGGTTCCCCAGCGGAGGATTTCCTTGGCAAAACTCATTTTGGGAATTTCTCCCTGGAAGGCCCGGAATGCCTCCAGAATGTGCTCGTCGGAGAACACCCCTGCCCTCAGCTCCGTATAGCGCTGGGCCAATTCCTCCGGGAAGCACTGCTCCATCCGTTCAAACAGGTGGTTTACAGACAAATCCAGCGATCCCTCCGTATATTCCACCAATCCAAGGCCATTGGTTGTCGTTCCCCAGCAGGTATCCAAATCGTACAGCGAAAGATACCAGATGGTCCCGTCGTAGGTGGCCAGAAGCATATTCTTGCCCAGATTGTCATGCAGATACGCCACATCTGCTATGACATAGTAGTTCAAGGCAGCATCCATATCCAGATACTCCCCGAAATGCTCCCGAAATTCTGCATCCGAGCTGTTGATAACAAAATCGAAGAGCCGATCCATGCTGGCTTTTGTCTCCTCCGATGCCTCCCCGACTTCCACCGACCAGGTGTCAAAGCCGGGCATCTCCTGGAAGAGATTGGCAGGCTCCCACATCTCTCCGCACAGCACAATGTGCTCGGGGTTATCCTCATCCATGGCAAACTGCCAGGCATCCTTGGGAATGTTCCAGGTATACAGCCCCAGGAATTGACCGTTGCTGTAAATTTCCACCGGGAAACCGTCAATGGCGCCATTGTTGGGGGCCTGGGTCAGCACCCCGTACTGCTCCTGGGCCTGGGCAGCCAGGTTGGCCGTCACCACGTTCCGGGCCTGCGTCCGGTCAATCCAATTGGCTTTCATACAGTACTTATTCTGCTTTCCCCAACCCACATCTATGGGAAGCTTGTCCTCACAGTCCGGATCGGAGTAGAATTTGATGGTGTAGTTTTTCTTCTCATAGGCAAGGCTGGAAGTTCCCTGGATTTTGATTTTGGCATAGCCCGTGAGAATTCCCGCTCCATTGTCGTATTGGAAGGAAATCACCCGCTCATCCTCTTTGCTCTCCATACCGGAGATGTCTCCGATCAGGTCCAGCTTGTGGATGGCGGTATTGTTCCAGGCAGCCAGAAACAGGGCCCCCGCCAGGAGCACAACAGCCACAGCCCCCAGCAGGACCTTCCGCAGAACCCGTCTGTGCTTCATATGTCCATCCCCCCTATAATGAAAAAAGCCGAAATCCGGTTGGACTTCGGCTATGGTGGAGCTGCTAGCCAGATTCGAACTGGCGACCTCATCCTTACCAAGGATGCGCTCTACCGACTGAGCTATAGCAGCATATTGGCATGCCGTGTCACTCACACAGCTTTGCCATTATACAACGGCATTCCCGATTTGTCAAGGGTTTTCTGAAATTTTTTTGCCGTTGGCCAGGGGATGAAAAGTGCCTGCCGCAGCCGCGACAGGCACGTCATCTGCCTGAACAGCCGGATTACACCAGCTCAATCACTGCCATCTCGGCAGCGTCGCCCCGGCGCTCGCCGGTGCGGGTCACCCGGGTGTAGCCGCCGTTGCGGTCGGCATACTTGGGAGCGATTTCCTTGAACAGCTTGTGGGCAACATCCTCCTTGGTGATGAAGGACAGCGCACGGCGGTAGGCCGCCAGATTGCCCTTCTTGCCCAGGGTGATCATCTTCTCCACAACGGGCTGCACTTCCTTGGCACGATAGAAGGTGGTCTCCATCTTGCCGTTCTCCAGCAGATCGGTAACCTGCTGACGCAGCAGGGCCTTTCTCTGAGCGCTGGTCTTGCCCAGCTTACGAGTGCCAAACATGAACGTTTCCTCCTTTTTGAAAGGTTAAACTCGATTAGTTGTTGCTGCCAGAATCTTCGCTGGCCAGGGACAGGCCCATCATCTCCAGCTTCTTCTGAACTTCGTCCAGGGACTTCTTGCCCATGTTCCGAACCTTCATCATATCCTCGCCGGTCTTGTTGATCAGATCAGCAACGGTGTTGATGTTGGCCCGCTTCAGGCAGTTGAAGCTCCGGACAGACAGATCCAGCTCATCGATGGTCATGGACAGCTTGGCATCCGGGCGGTCCGCAGTCTTCTCCACAACCGTGGAGGAAGTGGTAACGGAGTCGGACAGATTGGTGAACACCGTCAGGTGGTCAGACAGAATCTTCGCGCCCAGGGAGACCGCGTCCTTCGCAGAGATGGTGGAATCGGTCCAGACCTCAAGGGTCAGCTTGTCGTAGTCGGTTTTGTCGCCGACACGGGTGGGCTCCACCGTATAATTCACCTTGGTCACAGGAGAATAGATGGAGTCAATGGGAATTACGCCGATCACGGTCTGCGGTGTCTTGTTCCGGTCAGAGGAAACATAGCCGCGGCCCTGGGACAAGGTAATCTCCATATTGAACGTGGCATCCTCCCCCAGGGTGCAGATATGCAGCTCCGGGTTCAGGATTTCGACCTCGGCATCCGCCTTGATATCGCCGGCGGTGACCTCACAGGGGCCCACAGCGTCGATATGCACAGTCTTGACTCCAGTACAGTGCAGCTTCGGGGTGATCCGCTTCACATTCAGAACGATCTCCGTCACATCCTCGGTCACACCGGGGATGGTGGAAAACTCATGCTGAACCCCCTGGATTTTCACAGAGGTGGCGGCATAGCCGGGAAGGCTGCTCAGCAGGATACGGCGCAGGGAGTTGCCCAGCGTCATACCATAGCCACGCTCCAGAGGCTCCACCACATACTTTCCGTAAGAGGGATCCTCCGGCTGGTCAATGCAGGTAATGCGAGGCTTTTCAATTTCTACCATGAATCAAAACCCTCCTTAATTGTGTGGGGAGACAGGCTTCCCACCAGACATACATGCGTACAGACAGGGGGGATCATTACTTGGAGTACAACTCGACGATGAGGTGCACAGCGATATCGAAGTCGATATCCGCCTTGGTGGGCATAGCAATCACCTTACCCTGGAGGGTGTTCTTATCACGGTCCAGCCACTTGGGAGCAGCAACAAACGCGTCGTCTTCCTTCAGCTTCTTGAAGAAGTTGTTGGAAACGCTCTTTTCGGAAACGGCCACCACATCGCCGGGCTTCACCAGGAAGCTGGGGATGTTGACGCGGCTGCCGTTGACGGTGAAGTGACCATGGTTCACCAGCTGACGGGCCTGGCGGCGGGAGTTGGCAAAGCCCAGACGGTAAACCACATTGTCCAGACGGCGCTCCACGTAGGTCAGCAGCATTTCACCGGTGTTGCCTTCGGCCCGGGCAGCCTTCTCGTAGTAGTTACGGAACTGCTTCTCCTGGATGCCGTAGACAAATTTGACCTTCTGCTTCTCGGTCAGCTGAGTCGCATACTCAGACTTTTTCGCTCTTCTCTGTCCGCCGGGGTTCTTGTTGGAAGTCTTGCTGTAACCCATAGCGGCAGGAGAAACGCCCAGCGTTCTGCAACGCTTCAGCACGGGCTGCATATTCTTAGCCATAACGCAAAATTCCTCCTATTGCTTTCTCAGACACGACGTCTCTTGGGGGGACGGCAGCCATTGTG
>CALXFW010000141.1 GCA_944387685.1 uncultured Oscillospiraceae bacterium | reverse complement strand
ATGGCCCAGATGTTGCGGATCTGTCCTTCCAGCTCCTCATAGCTCCACAGCCGTTCCGAGCGCAGGCGGCTGTTGGGGTCGTTGACCTGGAATTTTCCGTCCTGAACCCCGGTCAGGACGATGTAGTGGCCGGTGGTGGTGAAATCTCCGGGGCCCAGGGCCAGAATCACCGGGTTTCCCGCCTCCAGGGCGTTGTCGATTTTCTTCTCCACCAGCGGCAGCTCTGTGGCTGTCAGTCCCAGCTGGGCGGCCCCCTCGCTGATCAGGGTCCAGGAGGAGCCGGAGCCGGAAGAATAATAGCCGTTCTGCTGGGCGAATTTGGCAATCTGGTCGGGGCTCATGTTTTCGTCCCCGGTCAGGTAATACCCCACCATAGCCAGGCAGGTGGGGCCGCAGCCAGTGACGGCAATGCAGCTGCTGCCGTAATCCTGATAGCCCCACATGGGGTCCCACTGCAGAAACAGGGGCACCTTACCGCTTCCTTCGTAGGCGGACAGGTCCACCGTTTCCTGTTTGCGGAAGGGATAGTTCATCACGAACTCCCGGGTCTCCGGATTGCGTTCATACAAATCAATGATGTACTGGGGATACTCCCCGTAAGAGATTCCCTTTTCGTCGGCAAACGCTTTGATTTCCTTTTCTGCCTCGCTGCGGTCTGTCCAAGAGAAAGACACATCCCGGTAGAGATTGTACAAGGGCCTCGCCCCCATCAGGCCGGCCAGCAGCACTGCCAGCAGAACAAACAGGGCAATCAGCCCGCTTCTTTTTTTCATAGGTTTCTCCTTCCTGTCTGGAATGGCCCTATTATACGCCATCCAGTCTTAGGAAGTCTTTTCGCCGGAATTAAGAATTTCTTATTTTTCCTTCACCGGATCTTCTTGCCGTCCAGCACTGCCTCCAGAAGCTCGTCCCCCCGGTAGCGCAGGGTCAGCAGGAAGAAGGGGGCGTCCTGCCACAGAAGGTTCAGGAAAATATCGTCTCCCTCCCACTTGGGCAGCTGATCCAGAAACGCCCGACTCACCCACTGCAGGTCCCCTTCCTTGCATTCCTTCAACTCTCCCATGAAGCCGTCGGCAGTGAACAGGTACATATATTCCCCTTCCGTGCCCTCCAGCAGGAAGGTAACCACCCCCCGGCAGCGCCAGGAGGTCAGGGTCAGTCCGGTTTCCTCCCAGGCTTCCCGGAGCAGGCACTGGTCGGGGCTTTCTTCCCCCTCGAATTTGCCGCCGATGCCGATCCATTTGTCCTTGTTGATGTCATTCTTCTTTTTTACCCGGTGGAGCATCAGCACCTCGTCTCCTCGGGTAACATAACACAGTGTTGTGTTAATCATCCCTCTGCCCTCCGAACCAAGGAAATGGCGTGATGCAGATTCTCCACCAGGATTTCGGCGTGACCGTCCTCCCGTTCTCCATCCAGGGTCCAGGGCATCTCCGGGCTGGCGAAAATCTTCACCGTTTTCGCCGTGCGGAAGGTAATCATGGCGCAGTTGTACACCTGGCTCTGCACCGCCCGGATGCACTCACCGATTTCCTCCAGGCTCCGGGCGGAGCGCACCAGAAGCACCTCAAACAATCCATCGCCCATGTCCACATGCTTGGGGTCCAGGCTCAGGATTCCGCCGATGGAGGTAGAATTGCAGATTGCCCCGAACAGGAAATCATCCTCGATAACCTGGCCGTCAATCTCCATGCGGATGGGCTCTTTGTGAATCTGGGACAACTCAGAAATGCCCCCCAGCACATAGGCGGTGTGCCCCAGGGCGTTCTTGATGTTCTGGGGAATCAGGTAGCTGGCCTTGGTAAACGCACCGAAAGAGGCCACATAGGAGAAATACCGGTCCCCAAACCGGCCCACGTCCAAAGGAACCGGCTCCCCCTCCAGAATGTCCTTCGCCGCCTGGAGCACATTCCCGGACAGCTTCAGGCTGGAGGCAAAATCATTAGTGGTGCCTGCGGGAATGTAGCCGATGGGTGTCTTGCTCCCGGCCCGGAGCAGACCCGTCACCGTCTCGTTCATGGTTCCGTCTCCGCCGCAGCAGACCACCAGATCCACCTGGTTCCCCCAGGTCTGGGCCGCTTTCGTGGCGCTGCCGGGGCCGTCGGTCATATAGGTGATAACCTCATAGCCCGCCTGGCTGAACAGCAGCAGAATATCCGGCAGGGCCCTGTTTGCTTTTTTTTGCCCCGCCACAGGATTCATGATAAACAGCATCTTCTTCATTGCCGTCACCTCAACTTTTTCCCTATTATACCCACCCCGCCGGGAAACCGCAAGGCGTTTTCCTATGTTTTCCTGAAACAGAGCGGAAAATTTACGGTTTTTTCACAAACCCCGCCGAAGATTTCCTATGGACAAATGCTGGCGGAACCGGTATAATTCTGTCATTGCTTGACCCATCCCGGCCACTTCCGGGACAATCAGGAGGATATTATGCTCAATCTGCTTCTGTTATTGCTGATACTCTATGTTTTGGCCACCCGCTGCCGCCCCAATCACCCGGGCTGGCAGGAGCTGCTGGGCTGGTCCTACGCCCACCGTGGGCTCCATGACAGCCGCCTGCCGGAGAACAGCCTTGCCGCCTTCCGGGCCGCCGTGGAAAACGGCTACGGCATGGAGCTGGACGTGCACCTGACCCGGGACGGGAATCTGGCGGTGATCCACGACTCTCTGCTCAACCGCACCACCGGTCAGCCCGGCCGGGTGGAGGACCTGACCACCCAGGACCTGAAGAACTACTTTCTGGAGGGCACCCAGGAGACCATTCCCGAGCTGATGGACGTGCTCACCCTGGTGCAGGGCAAGGTGCCGCTGATCATCGAACTGAAGCCGGCGGACGGCAATCATGCCCAGCTGGCGGAGGCGGTCTGCCGGATGCTGGAGACCTACCAGGGGTATTTCTGCCTGGAATCCTTCGACTACCGGTGCCTTGTGTGGCTGCGCCGCCACCGTCCGGACATCATCCGGGGCCAGTTGGCGGAAAATTTCTTTGCTGGGCGCAACGACCTGCCGGATTACGTCCGCTTCGTCGCCACCCACTGTCTGACCAACATCTTCACCGTACCGGATTTTATCGCTTACCGGTTTGACCACCGGCAGAAAACACCCAGCTGCGCTCTCTGCCGGAAGCTGTGGAAGGCCAAGGGCGTTGCCTGGACCCTGCGCAGCCAGGAGGACTTTGACCTTGCCAAGGCGGAGGGCTGGATTCCCATTTTTGAAAATTTCCGTCCCTGAAACCTGAGCCCCGGACTTTCGTCCGGGGCCTTTTCAATATGCCAGGTAACGGCGAAGCCGCTCCTGCGCCCGCTTCAGGGTCCGGCAGACAGTACTCTTGTTCACACCCCGCTCCCGGGCGAATTCCGTCTGGGACTTGCCCTGGAAATAACAGGCGGTCAGCGTCTCCCGCTGCAGGGGCGTCAGTTCCTTCTGAATCACCCGTTTCATCCGCTGCAGCTGAATCTGCCGGGGCAGCCGGGTGCCCAGGAATTCCTCAGACGATGTATTTTTCATTTCGCCAGTACCCCCTTTCGTAATACCGGGCCGTCAGCTCCGCCAGCTCGTTCATTTCCGTGAGCATGGGGGTTAATTCCAGAATCCGGCGCTTGAGCCGGAAGATTTCCTCCGGGTCCTGGGTCTGGGCCAGCTGCCGCCGCAGCTGCGCCAGCCGCACCCGCAGAGGGACCGCCGCCGCCTCATAGCACAGGCTCAGTTCCGCCAGCGTCATGGCAGCCTCCTTTCGCAGCGCAGGCAGTGCAGGCCCGGGGCGTAGCACTCACAGCCGCAGACCCCGCAGAAGCCCCCGGGGATCGCCGCCTGCTCATCCACAAACAGGGAATATTCAAATTCCAGATACAATTTTCTTCCTCCTGTCATTGTTTCCGGGACCAGGTCCCGGGTTTTCTTTTCCCGGGGGCTGCTTCGACAGCATATCCCGGGGGGACTTGGTATACTGAGTCCAGTCGCAGCCGAAAATTTCTTCTTTTCATTTTCCTCCGGTTCCGCTATGATAGGAGAAAAGGAGGCTGCCCTATGGACGATGTGTATTTTATGGAAGAAGCCCTGAAGCTGGCCCGGGAGGCCTGCGAGGAAGGAGAGGTCCCCGTGGGCTGCGTGATTGTGCGCCGGGGGGAGATTGTGGGCCGGGGCCGCAACCGCCGGGAAACCGGGAAATCCGCCCTTGCCCATGCGGAAATCGAGGCCATTGCGGAAAGCTGCCGCGCCCTTGGGGGCTGGCGGCTCTGGGAATGCACCCTGTATGTAACCCTGGAGCCCTGCCCCATGTGCGCCGGCGCCATCATCAATGCCCGGATTCCCCGGGTGGTTTACGGCGCGTCGGACCCCAAGTGCGGCGCAGCCGGGTCCGTGTGCAGCCTGTTCGACATGGCCTTCAACCACCATCCCCAGGTGGAGTCCGGGGTGCTGGAGGAGGACTGCTCCGCTCTGCTTACCGACTTCTTCCAAAAGCTCCGGCTCCAGCTCCGCTCCCGTCCCAAGTGGCGGCCCCGGAGCGCGGAGAAATCTGATTGACGCAAAGGAGGCGGGAGGTTGAACCCACATCAGCGATCCCTTCGGGTGGGCATGGCCGCGCTGGCCTGCGCCCTGGTGTTTCGTCTGTTCGACCTGGGTCTGCCGAAGGCCCTCGTATCCCGGCTGATTCAGCCGGACGCCGCCGCATTTCTCATCTATCTGGAAACCGGACGGGATGTCCGGTTTTCCGCGTCTGAGGAGGGGTTTTCTCCGGATTTTCTGGAATCGCCCCCAGCCGTCAGTCCCCTGCCCGTTTTCTCCCAGGACACCGGGGTGGAGCTGACCTACAGCACCGCCAAGGACCCGGACATCGGCGCCCTGATGGCCCAGACCCTGCAGTGGGACCTCTATGACGACGAGCCGACGGTTCTGATTCTCCATACCCATACCACCGAGAGTTACACCAAATCATCAGGGGAAACTTATGAGGAAACCTCCTCCTGGCGCACCCTGGACGAGCGCTACAATATGCTCTCCATCGGCGACCGGGTAACCCAGCTGCTGACCCAGGCGGGCATTCCCGTTGTCCATGACCGGCAGTTTCACGACTACCCCTCCTACAACGGCTCCTACACCGACGCCAGGGGAGCAGTTCAGGCCTATCTGGAGGAATATCCCGGCATCCAGCTGGTGCTGGACCTGCACCGGGACGCCTCCGGAGGGCTGTACACCCAGCTGCGCACCGCTGTGGAGATAGGCTCCCAGACCTCCGCCCAGCTGATGGTGGTGCTGGGCACCACTTACGACACCTATGAGGACAACCTCTCCCTGGGTCTGAAGCTTCACGCCCAGCTGGAGCGGCAGGTTCCGGGCATCATGCGCCCGCTGCAGCTGCGGGGGTCCCGGTTTAACCAGGATTTGTGCCCCGGGGGCCTGCTCATTGAAGTCGGCGCAGCAGGGAACTCCCACAGCGAGGCCCTTCTGGCCGCAGAGCAGCTGGCCCAGGCCGTCATTGCGCTGGCCCGGGGCACCCAATAGTCCGAAATTCCCGCGCTCAGGCCGCATCCTCCATCCGCTGCCGGGCCATGTTCGCCAGCCGGGCAATAAATTCCCCGTTGGTGGGCTTGCCCTTATACTGGCTGATGGTGTTGCCGAAATACCGCTGGAGCACATCCAGGTCCCCCCGGGACCAGGTCACCTCCACCAGGTGGCGGATAGCCCGCTCCACCCGGGCAGCGGTGGTGTCGAAGTGTGCCGCCACCTGGGGGTACAGGCCAAAGGTGATATTGTGGATATAGGTCCGGTTCTCCGCCACCAGCACAATGGCATACACGGCAAAGTCATGGCCTGTCAGATGCTCCGGCGCCCCCAGCTCCAACAGCATCCGCCGGACCAGCCGCTCCATGGTGACCGGCCCGGCCTCTTCCGGCGATGCCTCCATCAGCCGGCGCAGCTCCTGCCGGGCCAGCGCCCGGTCCCGTTCCGTTTCTGCGGCGCACAGCCGCATCAATGCGTTTACCTGCATTTCCAGAATTCCCATAATTGAACCTCCTTGTGTTCGGCAGGGTATCCTACCCGTTTTGTTGGACGGATTGTGTGCTATCCTGTTCCCGCAGGCAGGCCGGAATGCACAAATTTCCGCCCCATTGTTGTAGAAACATACAGAATCGCCAGGGAAAGTTGACGAAAGTAAACAGATGTGATATGATATCTTTGGTTTTTAGAGAGAACCATCACATTTGATTACTTAAGTAGTTTTCTTAAGGGCATTATATCGTTACTTTTGTAGCCTGTCAAGGTGCGCGAAGCTACTTTTGAAATCTTCTGTGGAATGCACAAACTGTAAGGGGGAAGTTTTGTGTTTTTTGACAGATTTCAGGCATTGTGCCAGGAAAAGGGTGTCAGCGTCTACCGTGCCTGCACCGACATCGGCCTGAACCGCTCCGCCGTGGCCAAGTGGAAAGCCGGCGGGAAACCCAACGGCACCACCGCAGGCAGGCTGGCGGACTACTTCGGCGTATCCACCGACTATCTGCTGGGGCAGACGGAGCAGAAAACCCCGTCGGGGGCCGCTCTGTCCGACGAGGAGCTGAAGTTCGCCCTGTTCGGCGGTGAAGGGGAGATCACCGACGAAATGTTTGAGGAAGTGAAAGCCTTTGCCGCCTTTGTCAAGGAGCGGGAGGCCAGGAAGAAGGAATAACCATGCAGACCCAGAGCCTCTATGACTTTGCCCGACAACAGAATATAGAGGTCATTGCCCATCCTATGCCCCAGGCCGGCTCCATGTCCGTTATGCTGGACACAGGCCGGTGCTTCATCGGCATGGACCGGCGGGTCTGTGACGGAAGCGTCCAGGAGCGGGTGCACCTGAGCCATGAGCTGGGGCACTGCGTCACCGGCAGCTTCTACAACATTCACGCTGCGGTGGAATGCCGTCAGCGCCACGAAAACCGGGCGGACAAGTGGGCCATCCGCACCCTGATCCCGGTGGAGGACCTGGACGAGGCAGTGGCCCAGGGCTGTACGGAGGTCTGGGAACTGGCAGAGCGGTTTCAGGTTACCGAGGAATTTGTCCGCAAGGCCGTGTGCTATTACGTTCACGGCAATCTGTCTGCGGAGCTGTATTTTTAGCGGCTTCCGCAATTGTAAACTAATTATTTACTTTAAGTTGACAATTATAGGAAGGCTGTGGTATACTCCCGGTTGTACATGATCTGCAATCTGAGGAGGAACCTATTATGACGGTATCGGCCGCACCGAAAATGAAACCGCAGGACATGGCATACATCGCCCTGTTCGCCGTAATGATCGCAATCTGCGCCTGGATTTCCATTCCCATGACCATTCCCTTCACCATGCAGACCTTCGGGGTCTTCCTGGCTGTGGGGGTGCTTGGGGGGAAGCGGGGCTCTCTGGCAGTGCTGGTTTACCTGCTTCTGGGCATTGTGGGCCTGCCGGTTTTCTCCGGCTTTTCCGGAGGTGTCGGCTGCCTGGTAGGCAGCACCGGGGGCTACATTGTGGGCTTTCTTCTCTCCGCACTGACGGTGTGGGGCATGGAAGCTCTGTTCGGCACCCGGAAAACCTGGCTACTGGCCCTGTCCATGGTACTGGGGCTTGTGGTCTGTTACGCCTTCGGCACCGCCTGGTTTCTGTATTTCTACGCCCACAGCACCGGTCCCATCGGGCTGGTGACCGCCCTGGGCTGGTGCGTGTTTCCCTACATCATTCCGGATCTGGTGAAAATCGCCCTGGCTCTGGCCATCCGCAAGCGGCTGGCCGCCGCCATCCGCCTTCGCTGATCCCTGCCTTCCTCGGGAAAGGAAGGAATTATGACCACCCGAGAGCAGCTTCTGTCCCTGCTGGAATCCGGCAAAGGGACCTATTTCTCCGGAGAGGAGATTGCCCGGCGGCTGTCCGTTTCCCGGGCGGCGGTGTGGAAAGCGGTGAAGGCCCTTCGTCAGGAGGGCTATCCCATCGACGCCGCCACCAACCGAGGCTACTGCCTGGCCCGGAGCAGCGACATTCTCTCCCCCCAGGGGGTGCAGCGGTATCTGGGGCCTGACTGCCAGGCTTTTGACCTGACGGTGCTGCCCAGCGTCGGCTCCACCAATGCCTGGGTCCGGGAACGGGCGGACCAGGGCGCCCCGGAGGGCTGTACCCTGATTGCCGGAGAGCAGACCGCCGGACGGGGCCGCTTCGGCCGCAGCTTTTTCTCCCCCGGGGATACCGGCGTGTATCTGAGCATTCTGCTCCGGCCCACCCACTGTCCCCTGCCCCAGGTGAGTCAGCTCACCGCCCTGGCTGCCGTGGCGCTGTGCCGGGCCATTGCCGCCGTCAGCGGGAAAGAGCCCCGGATCAAGTGGGTCAACGACGTATTCCTGGAGGGAAAGAAGGTCTGCGGCATTCTCAGCGAGGCCGCCTTCGGCATGGAAAGCGGCACATTGGAGTACGCCGTTCTGGGGGTTGGGATGAATGTGTATCCGCCCAAGGACGGGTTCCCTCCGGAGCTGGCGTCCCTCGCCGGCTGGATTCTGGACGCGCCGGTGGAGGACGGGAAGAACCGTCTGGCCGGAGAATTCCTCCGCCGGTTCCGGGAGCTGTATACCGCCCCCGCTCCGGAGGACGCCATCCGGGAGTACCGGGACCGGAGCCTGGTCATCGGGCGCTCCCTTACGGTTACCCTGGGGACGGAAACCCGGGCCGCCCAAGCCCTGAACATTGACGATCAGTGCCGCCTGGTGGTCCGTTTCGACGACGGAACCACCCAGGCCCTTTCCTATGGAGAGGTTCAGATCCGCCTGTAAACAGCAAATGCCCCTGCCGGGAAACCCAGTCCCGGCAGGGGCATTCCATTATGTTCCGAGCAGTCCCAGCAGATTCCCATCGGAAAAAGCCGGATTGTCATATGCGGCATCCAGCAGGGCATCCAGGTTGTCCGCGCTGTTTTCAATCTCCTTGGAAAACAGTTGGGCGGTTTGAACCACGTCCCCGCCCAGATGCCGGACCAGCAGACAGGATACAATCATCAGCGTCACCCGGCTGTTCAAATCATAGTCCGACACCGCCTGGAGCCAGTACCGCTCCGCCAGATACCGGGCCAGGGCCAGATGCTCCCGCCGCCAGGGACCGGGTCTGGGCTGCGCCAGCCGCTCCCGCCATCGGTCCGTCAGGATTTCCAGCCCCCGGAAGCAGGCGAGAATCCCCTCCATATCCCCCGGCTCTGCCAAACGCCAGGCCTGGTCTGCGGCGTCTTCCGGCAATTCCCCGGGCATCTGCCCGGCGTCCAGGCCCGCCTGGGCGGCCCGGCCCCAGAGCAGGGCCTTGGTCAGGGCCGTTTTCACCGGGCAGGCAGGCTCCTCCAGCCCTCTCAGCACCCGGCTCCGGGTGCCCCGCAGAATTTTCATGGCTTCGGCGTCATACTCCGGAGCCCTTCCGCCGGGCACCTGACGAACCACCTGCCGGGAGGTTTCCGCTCCCAGAATCCATCGGGCTGCCTCCGGGCAGCTCAGCTCCAGCTGCCGCTCCTGGAAATCTCCGTAATCGTGGGTCAGCCGGGGAAACTCCCGGCAGGTTTTGCACAGGGCCTTCTCCCCCAGCTCCGCCTGGATGGCGCACAGGCCGTCCCGGCGCCACATCGGGCAGCGGCCGTCCTGAATTGTCAGAACGGTGTCCCCGTCCCGGGTTTCCATCACCTGACGCAGCCGGTCCCCCAAAGCGCCGGGCAGAGCCCGGTAACGGGCTGCCGTCTCCGGGTCCACCTGAATTTCCCATTCCTGGCAGCAGCTGTCCGGACAGCGGCCCGCCAGACACTGAAACCGGTCAAAGTAGTCCGGCAAAAGCACTTCCATGAAACCGTTCCTTTCCAAAAGAAAACGGCGCATACAGAATCGTATGCGCCGCCGTTGTCAGGGGTTGGGGCGGATGGACCGGATGATGGCCAGCGTCTCCTGCAGGGTCTGCTTGCTGCCGCTTACCGCCACCTGCAGCTGGGTCAGCTGGCGCATGGTCTGGTCTGCCAGTTCCGTAATGTTTCCGGACAGGCCCTCCACCTTTTCGGTGGCTTCGGTGAGGACGCCGTTGGCTTGATGGTAAATCAGCTCTGCCCGGTGCTTCGCCGCCTGCTCCACAAATTCCGCCCGGCGATAGGCCGCCAGTTCCGGATTGGCAACATCCGGACGAACCGGGGGCGCCGGTTCCTCCGGCGGTGCAGGAGGTGCAGGCGGCGCCTGCTCCAATTCCTGCCGGGCCTGGGCCAATTCCTCCCGGGTCCGGGTTAATTCTTCCCGGGCCTGCTCCAGCTGACGGGTCAGGTCCTCATTCTCCGTCCGAAGGGTTTCCGATGCCGCCTGGACATCCTCCTGAGCCTGCCGGGCCTGGGTCAGCTCCTCCCGGACCTGCTCCAGCTGATGGGTCAGGTCCCCGATTTCCGCCTGCAGGGAGGCCGTCAGATCCGGAGACGCCTCCTCCGGCTGCTGGGCAAGGCGGGAACGCAGCTCCTCCGCCTCGGCGGTAAGCTGGTTGATCTGATTCTGATGCCTGGCATTGAGGTATTCCAGGTAATGCACCACATCCTCCCGGTTAAAGCCGTTGAACGCGGAGCGGAAATTCTGGGGCTGTGCCATGGTCAGCGCCTCCTTCTGTCTTGAAAAGCGGTTCTCTGGGAAAAGGATATCACATTTTCCCGGAAAATACAACGGGAATCGGAAAAAATGCCGTATTTTCGTCTTACTCCCAGTCGCAGCAGAGCACCTGCTCAAACTCAAACCAGTCCCGGGTCAGGTCCAGCACCATGTCCCAGGCTCCTTCCTCCAGGAAGCGGTGGCTGGCGCCGGGGATGATGACCAGCTTGGCATCCTCGTTCATCTGCCGGAACAGCTGAATGTCCTCCATGCGGATGTAGGCATCCTCCTCCCCCTGAAGAATCAGCATGGGGATGGGATAGTCGGTCATCACGCTGTTCTCCCGCAGGTCCTGGTAGAAGCGGTAGGACACCTCAAAGGGGCGCTGGGCATGGATTGTGGCCGTATCCAGAGCAAAGAACGCGTTCTGTGTCAGCTTCAGCATGGAAAGCAGGGTCTCATCCATCCGCACCGAGGGAGTCTGAATCACCAGCTTCACCTGCCCGGGCATCTCCAGCAGTTCGTCCAGGGCCAGCAGAGTTACATAGGCGCCGAAGCCCGTGGCGAAAATGCACAGGTCCGTCACCTGGGGATACTGCTCCCGGGCCCATCTGGCCACGGCAGCCACCGTATCCACACAGTTTCTCACCGTAAAGGCGCTGTCATCCATGGGGTTCTCCCCGTGGGCAGGGAAGTCAAACCGGACGGTGGCAGAATAGAACAGGGTCATCTCCTCTGCCAGAGAGGTCTGAATGGTATCCATGGCGCTGCCGCCGATGCCATGCACCCCCAGCACCACCCGGCGGATGATGCCGTCCTCCGGCTCCGAGACCTTGCAGGGAATGCGCAGATTCCATTGGGAAAGCACAAACGATTTCTCCATGGGCTTATCTGTCCTTTCCAGGCGGTGCTCCGCCTGTTTTCTGTATAATAATTTTACATAATAGCATATTGCGCCGGGAATTTCAACCAAAAACTTCCAATTCCCTGTTTTTTTACCCAATCAGGCGGTCCAGGGACTTCCCCTTGGCCAGATCATCCACCAGTTTGTCCAGAATCCGGATCTGCCGCATCAGCGGGTCGGCAATGGTCTCCACCTGGACGCCGCAGATCTTTCCGGTAACCCGCTCCATTTGGGGATTGGGGGCCGGCGCCTGCCGGAAAAAATCCCCATAAGTCAGGTCTGTATGCAGAAATTCCTCCAGCTTCCGGGGAGCATATCCGGTAAGCCAGGCGGTGAGGGCATCCACCTCCTGCCGGGTTCGTCCCTTTCGTTCCGCTTTGGCAATCAGCAGAGGATACACTTTGGAAAACGGCATATCAAATACCCGGTTCATATCATCACTCCCTGTCAAAACATAGTTGTATTTTTCCGAAAAATCAGGTAAAATAAAAGCAGAACCCCACGGAAGGAGGCGCCCGTTATGAAAACACTGCTTGCCCTCGCCGACTCCTACATCGTTTCCCGGGACTGGAAAATGCTGGCTCTGGTGAAGTTCTGCCTGGCCTCCGTCGGTCTGCTTCTGGGCCTGGGAATGCCTGCCCGGCACCGGAAAACCGCCGCCTGGGCGGGGCTGTTCGTGTTCCTGGCCACCTGGCCGCCCCTGATGGCGGACTTTGGCCGTTTTTCCCTGGACTATCTTCGCGCCCGAAAGAAAACCGAATGAAATCTGCTTCGGCCGGGGCGCATACCTGGCCGAAAATGCTTCTCAGGCTGCAAGTGTGGAATTCGTCCTCCTGCGGGGGCAGATTCCGCCCGCAGCACACTGCTCCGGATACGGCAGAGCCGCATCCGGCTATTTTTTTCTTTTGGCGGCGGAGAAGGCCGCCGCCTCGGCAATCCAGTCCAGCAGCTCGCCGTCAATCTCCTCCTGGGAGTCCACCATCACATGATGGGTCCACCGGCCGGGATAGGGCTCCGTGGCAGCGTCAATCCGGGGCGATTCCTTTCGGTATCCCAGCCCAAAGGTCACGGTGAGGAACACCTCCGGCCTCAGGGCGGCCCGGCGGACCGGCAGGAAGGACACAAAGGCAAAGCCCCGGGGGTTGGCAAAGGTAATCTGGGTTTTGGCGGTCTTGACCACCGCCTCCGGCACCCGGCGGAGAATCTGCTCCTCCAGGTACAGGTACATCCCCAGCGCCTGAGGATGCCCGGCAAAAAACAGCACGCGGTCCGTTTCCATCATCCATTCTCCCCCCCCTGTTTTCCGTCATTATATCAGCCCGGGGGAGCAAATGCAACGGCTTTCCCAGCAAAGGCCGGGAACTGCGGCAGATTTGTGTTGCAAACGGCCAGAAATGTGGTATGATATAGGGAAAAATATCCTTTCTGTCAAGGAGGCTGCCATGGTCGCACAAGCCGCAATGGAAGAATATGCCCAGGCCCTGCGCATGGGCCAGAAAGAATACCGGGAACTGCTGATGGCGGGCCGCCGCCCCCATCCGGAGGTGTTGGACGAGCTGCTGCCCGAGGGTGTGGGAGAGAGCATCGTGGACGTCGGTCTGATCGAGATTCCCTCCGAGCGGATCATCGGCGTGAAAAGCGCCGGGCGGATCACCGCTTTTACTGCCTCCTTCCGCCCTTTGCTGGACAGCAAAAGTGAGTTCGCCTCCAAGTGGATTTCCCTTTGCAGCGCCCACCTGGGGGACACCGGCATCACCGACCCCATCCTCTGCTATGAGTATCTGGGCAACTTTTATGTCCAGGAGGGCAACAAGCGGGTCAGCGTGCTGCGGCATTTCGGCTCTCCCCGGATTCCCGGCAACGTGCGCCGGGTTCTCCCCCGTCCCTCCGACGATCCCCGGATCAAAGCCTACGGAGAATTCCTGGAATTTTACAAGGCGTCTCAGCTTTACACCGTTCAGTTCCGCCGTCCCGGAGACTATGCCAAGCTGCTGACCCATCTGGGCAAGCGCAGCGGCGAGGCCTGGACCGATACGGAAAAGCGCACCTTCAATGCCTATTTCCACTACTTCCTGGACGCTTTCCAGAGTCTGAACACCGCCCAGGAGGATGTGCTGCCGGAGGAGGCGCTGCTGCTGTGGCTGGATCTGTATCCCTTCTCCGACCTGGGGCAGCTTCCTGCCGCCCAGCTCAAGCGCACCGTGGCCCAGCTGTGGGAGGACATGGTCTCCACCACCAAGGAGGACGCGGTAAAGGTTCAGACCAAGGCGCAGGATGACAGCAAAAGCTCCTTTGTCACTCGGCTGTTCTCCGGTCTGGAGCAGGTGCAGGTGGCCTTCGTCCACCAGCTTTCCCCAGGCAAGAGCGGCTGGACCCTTGCCCACGACGTGGGCCGGCAGCATCTGGAAGAGGTCTTCGGAGAGCGGATCCTGGTGCGCAGCTACAACGACGCCAACACCCCGGAACTGGCGGAGCAGCTCATTGAGCAGGCGGTCAGCGACGGCGCCCAGGTGGTGTTCACCACTGCCCCTCCCCTGAGCCGGGCAACCCTGAAGGCTGCGGTGAAATATCCCCGGGTGCGGTTCCTGAACTGCTCCGTGGACCAGCCCTATTCCAGCATCCGCACCTACTATGGACGGATTTATGAGGCAAAATTCATCACCGGCGCCATTGCCGGCGCCATCGCCGGGGATGACCGGATCGGCTATATTGCGTCCTACCCCATCTATGGCATTCCCGCCTCCATCAACGCCTTTGCCCTGGGCGCCCAGCTGACCAACCCCCGGGCGCAGATTGAGCTGCGCTGGTCCTGCGTGGAGGGCACCCCCCAGGCGGACTTCTTTGCCGACGGCATCCGGGTGGTTTCCAACCGGGACGCTCCGGTGCAGTCCCAGATGTACCTGAATTTCTGCAACTACGGCACCTATCTCATGGGCGACCGGGGGGACCTGGTTCCCCTGTGCTCTCCCACCTGGCTGTGGGGCAATTTCTACGAATTTGTGCTCAGCAGCATTCTTTCCGGCGGCTGGAAGCGGGAGAAAGGCATCTCCACCGCCCTGAACTACTGGCTGGGCATGGACAGCGGCGTGATCGGTCTGAGCCTGTCGGACAAGCTGCCCGAGGGTGTGCGCCATCTGGCCAGCATACTTCAGAACGGCATCACTGACGGCTCTATTGATCCCTTCCTGCGGCGGATTGTGGCCCAGGACGGAACCGTGAAGAACGACGGCACCCACCGCTTCCTTCCGGAGGAGCTGCTCCACATGAACTGGCTGTGTGACAATGTGCTGGGGGAAATTCCCCAGTTTGAGGATATCCTGCCCATGTCCCGGTCCATGGTCCGGGAGCTGGGCATCTACCGGGATCAGATTCCGGCGGAATAAAAGGGGGCGGAATCGGTGAAAATTTTAACGGTGTCCGATGAAGAGTGCCCCGCGCTGTGGGACTATTACCAGCCCGGACGGCTTCAGGACTATGATTTGATTATCTCCTGCGGCGATCTGAAGCCCAGCTATCTGAGCTTCCTGGTAACCATGGCCCGCTGCCCTGTGCTCTACGTTCACGGCAACCATGACGTCATCTACCAGACCATGCCCCCGGAGGGCTGCGACTGCATCGATGAGCACATCGTCACCTATAACGGCATCCGCATTCTGGGGCTTGGAGGCTGCCGGAAATACAATCCCGGCCCCCACCAATACACCGAGCAGCAGATGCGCCTGCGCATTGCCAAGCTCCGCTGGAAGCTCTGGCGGCTGGGGGGCGTGGATATTGTGGTCACCCACGCGGCCCCGGAGGGGCTGGGAGACGCAGAGGACCCGGCCCACCAGGGGTTTGCCGCCCTGCGGGAGCTGCTGGACCGGTACCAGCCCCAGTATCTGGTGCACGGTCATGTTCATATGAGCTACGGCCATCACATCCCCCGGGAGCTGGAGTACAACCAAACCCGGGTCATCAACGCCTATGAGCGCTATGTAATTGAGCTTCCCGACCGGGAGGTGGATGTGCGGCACCTTGGCCAGGTGCGTTACATCACCCGGCAGAAACCGGTCTATGTAGACCCGGTGTTCCGTCCGGCACGATAGGTGAGGTGATTGTTTTGGCATTTACGGGATTCGGTCCGGAGACCGTGGATTTTCTGTGGGGCATCCGGATGAACAACAACCGGGACTGGTTCCAGGCGAACAAAGAGCAGTACGTCCGTTTCCTGTATGAGCCGATGAAGGCCCTGGGGCAGGAGCTGTTCGCCCCGTTTGCCGAGACCCCGGGGAATGTGCTGAAGGTCAGCCGCATTTACCGGGACGCCCGGATGCACCCTCCCACACCCTATAAGGAAAGCCTGTGGCTGTGCATCCGCCAGGATGTGGACTGGTGGGCGGAAAACCCCTGCCTGTTTCTGGAGGTACGGCCCGAGGGCATCAGCTACGGTTTTTTCTACTACCACCCCCGCACCGCGGTACTAGAGGATTTCCGCCGCCGCATCAGCGGGAAGCCGGAGGAATTCCTCTCCCTGATTGCCCGGACGGAGGCGGAGGTGGGGATGCCCATCACCGCCCAGTGCTACCGCCGTCCCAAACCCACAGACAATCCTGCCCTTGCCCCCTACTTTGCCTGGAAGGGGGAGATCGGCTGTATCCGGGAGGTGGCTCCCGGTCCGGAAATGTTCGGTCCGGGACTGAAGGACCAGGCAGCGGACTTTTTCCGGAAGCTCACCCCCCTGTATGCGTATTTCAATCAATTTGTCGTTTGATTCCCGGCCCGGCCCCATTGCCGGAGCCGGACCCGCCGCAAAGGAGAGACTACCATGAAAAACGCCATCTTCACCGGCATGGCTACCGCCATTGTCACCCCCATGACCAAGACCGACATCGACTATGACGCTTTGGGCCGGTTCCTGGAATTCCAGATTGCCAGCGGCATCAACGCCATTGTGGTGATGGGCACCACCGGCGAAAACGCCACCATCGAGCCCGTCGACCAGGACAAGGTGATCCGCTACACCATTGAGAAGGTGGCGGGCCGGGTTCCCGTCATCGCCGGCACCGGCACCAACAACACCGCCCATGTGCTGCACAACACCCGCAACGCCTGCGCCGCTGGGGCAGACGCCATTCTGGTGGTCACCCCCTACTACAACAAGGCCACCCAGAACGGTCTGATTACCCACTTCACTGCCATCGCCGACGAATCCACCGTACCGGTGATCCTGTACAACGTCCCGGGGCGCACTGGCTGCAACCTGCTGCCCAAAACCGTGGCAAAGCTTGCCGAGCATCCCCGGATTGCCGCCATCAAGGAGGCCTCCGGCAGCCTGGCCCAGATGGTGGAAATCATGGCCCTGTGCGGCGACAAAATCGACGTCTACTCCGGTGAGGATGCCCTCACTGTGCCCATGATGGCCATGGGCGCCGCCGGCACCATCAGTGTGCTGAGCAACGTGGTGCCTGCCCAGGCGGTGGCCATGACCAACGCCTGCCTGGCCGGTGACTACAAGACCGCCGCCGCTCTCCAGTGCAAGCTGCTGCCCCTGACCAATGCCCTGTTCAGCGAGGTCAATCCCATCCCCGCCAAGGCCGCCGTGTCCGCCATGGGCTTCGGCGAGGAGAACCTCCGTCTGCCCCTGACTCCCATGGAGGACGTCAATCGGCAGAAGCTCTTTGACGAGATGAGAAAGCTGGGGGTAAACGTATGAAAGCAGTCGTGTGCGGCGCCAACGGCGCCATGGGAAAATTGATCTGCGGCATCCTGGGTCCGGAAGTGGTGGGAAAGGTCAGCCTGGACGGAGAAAACGGAGTTCCCAAGACCTTTGCCGACCTGGGTCCGGTGGAGGCGGACGTGGTGGTGGATTTCTCCCATCACACTGCCGCAGCCGACGTGCTGGCCTATGCCAAGCAAATCGGCGCTGCCGCCGTCATCGGCACCACCGGCCATACCGAGGAAGAAAAAGCCCGAATCTTCTCCGCCGCCCAAGAAATTCCTGTGTTCTTCACCGGCAATGTCAGCCTGGGCATCGCGGTGCTGTGCCGCCTGGCCAAGCAGGCTGCGGCCTTCTTCCCCGACGCGGACGTTGAGATTGTGGAGGTTCACCACAATCGGAAGGTGGACGCCCCCAGCGGCACCGCTCTGATGCTCTTTGACGCCATCCGGGAGGTCCGGCCTCAGGCGGTGGCCAACTGCGGCCGCTCCGGGGAGTGCAAGCGCACCAAGGACGAAATCGGCATTTCCTCCCTGCGGATGGGCAATGTGGTGGGCATCCACGAGGTGCACATCCACACCGGCACCCAGTGCCTGACCCTGAAGCACGAGGCGGTAACCCGGGCCATGCTGGCCGACGGGGCGGTGGACGCCGCCCGGTTCATGGTGGGCAAGGCCAAGGGCCTGTACAACATGGATGACATTCTGGGCTGATTCCCAGCCCCCGGCAAGGAGGGATTTGGATGCAGGTAACCTACATGAACGGCGCCGGCAACGACTTTATGGTGGTGGATGCCCGGGGAAAGCAGCTGGATTTTCCCCGCCTGGCGGTGGAATACTGCGGCATCACCGGCGCGGACGGTTTTATGGCGGTGGACTACTCCCAGGAGGGGGATTTCCGTCTCCATTTCTACAATTCCGACGGCTCCCGGGGTGAGATGTGCGGCAACGGCGCCCGGTGCATCTGCCGGTTTGCCTATGACATGGGCATCGCCGGGCCGGAGATGGTGGTGCAGACCGATGCCGGTCTGGTGCCGGGCCGGCGGCTCAGTGAGAGCCAGTACCGGGTTCAGTTGAACAACCCGGGTATCCTGGACCTGGATCGGAAGGCGGGCACTGCCTATGTGGAACTGGGCAATCCCGGCGTTCCTCACGCTGTGACGGCCTTTGACGGGGACCTGTGGGGGCAGAAGGAGGCCCTGCGGGCCCGGATGGAGGCTCTGCGCCATGATCCGGCCTTCCCCAAGGGCGCCAATGTGAATTTCTACCAGACTCTTTCCCCCGGGGAGGTCCGGGTGCTGACCTTTGAGCGGGGGGTGGAGGATTTTACGCTGGCCTGCGGCACCGGCTGCGGCTCCATCGCCTCAGTTCTGTGGACCAAGGGGCTGCTCCCCGGCGGGGTTCTCACCGCCCACAACCAGGGGGGCACGCTTACCGTCACCGTTCAGGGAGACGGCGGCAAAATTCAGGCTCTGTACCTGGAGGGCCCCACGGAAGTGGTCAAGCTGTTCCCGGATTTATAATCGATGCGTCGGACACATAAAAAACCATGGCACAAACAAAGTGAGTTTGGTAAAAACTCACTTTGTTTGTGCTGAAGTCTTTTGAAAGCCAGCTATGTGAGGATAAGAAAACGTGTTATCATTACAAAAGTCCAAATTGGTATGTTCAAATTACATTGGATTGGTCCTACTCATTGCATTGCAATTGCTTTTATGTTTATACTTCGGCACTGTCAAGTCAGGATTTCACGAAGACGAAATTGCCACGTTCCGCTTATCCAACTCTCCCGACGGTCTTTGGGGAACATGGGGAGACAACCAGTGGTGCAGTGGTGACGATTACAAAAATTCTTTTCTGATCAATCAGGATACCCGTTTTGCCTATACAATGGTTTACTATAACCAGGAGAACGACGTGCATCCCCCTTTTTATTATTTCATCATCCACACGATCTCCTCCATTTTCCCCACTCTGTCCATGAAATGGGTTGGTCTCATCCCCAACATTCTGTTTTCCTTGCTGACCACCGTTGTTGTCTGGGCAGTCTCCATGAAGTTAATCCCCAGTCGTGCGCTTGCCCTGGTAACAGCGGGTTTCTATGCGTTCTCTGTTGGTACATTCAGCACCGTTATTTTTATCCGAATGTACGCAATGCTTACCTTCTTCTGCACCCTGCTGGTTCTCATCCATGTGCATCTGGCTTGCAGATTGGCAAGCGGCGGGACCATTTCCCCCAAGGGTTACGGGTTGCTGCTGGTCTGCACGGCCATGGGAATTCTGACGCAGTATTATTTCCTGGTCTTCTGCTTTTTCTTGTGTGGTTTCTTTGCCCTTGGATTGCTTGCTGCGAAAAAGTGGAAGATGCTCATGCTCTATGTCTGCACGGAATTCGGTGCAATCGCCCTCTCCATCATGTTGTTCCCTTCGTTAATTTACCATTGCTTTGACGGTTACCGGGGTCAGGAGGCATGGGCTAAACTGGAAAGTTCCGGTGATGCGGCAGATGCTTTGAAAAATGTGGTCTCCATTGTAGGCAAGCAGGTGTGCAATGGATGGAACACAATCGGGATTTTGCTTCTTGGTCTGGTTCTGCTTCTTCTGGTAAAGGGATTGCGGCAGGGAGCGTCATCGGGAGGCAGAAAAGGTTTTTTCGTTTCCGCTTGTCGGAAAATTCGGAATTCTCCGTTTCCATCTCTGTTCTACCTTGCAGTTATCGGCGTTATTGCAGGATATTTCCTGATAATTTCCCGGATTGCGCCTTTCCAGGCAGATCGCTACTATATGTGTCTGTATCCGCTGATTTATATCCTGGCGGCACACACCCTTTTCTTCCTGCTCCAGCATCTCTGCAGGCGGAAGCTCGCAGTGGGAGTTCTTTCGGTTCTTTTGCTTCTAACCTGCATGGAAGGCCATCTTCATCAGAATGTGAATTATTTGTACTCCAATTACAAGCAGCGGGCCTGTCTGCAGGAATATACCGATTTGCCGGTTATTGTGCTCAATGGCACCTATTCCTGGTATGCGGACTACTGGATGTATGAGTATATGAATCACCCGTACATATTCAAAACAAGCCAATATTGCGACCTGTCCGTGCTCTCTCAGGCTGCGCAAGGCTGCGACCTGAGTCACGGCTTTTTGGTGTATTCCTGCCGGATGGATAAGAGCCAAGAGGAACTGTTCACGCAATTTGAACAATACATTCCCCTTGATTCCTTTGAGCAAATCGTCTGGGAAGGCGACCCGGCATACCTGTGCCAAATTGAGCAATCGTATGTTTCTCCAATCCATTGGGTAAATCGAGCGTTCTTCTACCCTGGCAGGCAGCCTTTGCC
>CALXFW010000140.1 GCA_944387685.1 uncultured Oscillospiraceae bacterium | reverse complement strand
ACACGCCGAGCAGCGGGTTTTCGGCAATCTGGGGGCCCTGACCCACACCAAGCGCCGCCACCCCGGTCAGAAAATCTTCCTGTGCGGCTGCATGGCGGGACAGACCGTGGTTTCGGACCGGATCAAGTCCAGCTATCCCCATGTGGACGGGGTGTTCTCCACCCATCACCTGTGGCAGTTTCCGGAAATTCTCTGGAAGGTTTTGAACCAGAAGAAGCGGCAGTTCTACATTGCCGATGAACCCGGCTCCATTGCCGAGGGCATTCCCCAGGTCCGGGACTCCCGGCTGAAGGCCTGGGTGTCCATCATGTACGGCTGCAACAACTTCTGCACCTACTGCATCGTCCCCTATGTCCGGGGCCGGGAACGGAGCCGCAGGCCGGAGGACATTCTGGCCGAGTGCCGGACTCTGGCGGAAAACGGGGTGAAGGAAATCACCCTGCTGGGGCAGAACGTGAATTCCTACGGCAAGGATCTGGACTGTGGGGTGGATTTTGCCGACCTGCTGGAGCAGATTGCCCAAATTCCCGGAGATTTTCTGATTCGGTTTATGACCAGCCATCCCCGGGACGCCTCTCAAAAGCTCTTTGACACCATGGCAAAATACGACAAAATCGCCAAGCAGCTCCACCTGCCCTTCCAGTCCGGCTCCTCCCGGGTGCTGAAAGCCATGAACCGGCACTATGACCGGGAGACCTATCTGGAGAAGGTACGCTACGCCAGGCAGGTCATGCCCTCCCTGGTGCTGACCTCTGATGTGATTGTGGGATTTCCCGGAGAAACCGAGGAAGAATTTGAGGAAACCCTGTCCTTAATCCAGCATGTCCACTATGACAGCCTGTTTACCTTCATTTTCTCCCCCCGGCCCGGCACCCCCGCCGCCAAAATGGAGGACCCCACCCCCAAGGAGGAGAAAAACCGCCGGTTTGACCAGCTCTGCGCCGTCCAGAACGCCATCTCCGAGGAAATCCACCGCAGCTATGTGGGCCAGTCCCTGCGCTGCCTGGTGGATGGGCAGGACAAGGATTTCCTCACCGCCCGCACCGAGGGCGGCCGTCTGGTCCGCTTCCACGGCAGCAGCAGTCTCATCGGCACCTACCAGACCATCACCATCACCGGAGCCACCACCTGGAGTCTCACCGGTGAACTGTCCAAATCCTGACAAAAGCGGAAAGAGAGGGATTTCATGGCCGCCAATGACAAAGAACTGACCCCCATGCAGCGGCAGTACCAGCAGATTAAGGAGCAGAATTCGGACTGCATCCTCTTCTTCCGGCTGGGCGACTTCTATGAAATGTTCAACGAGGACGCCAAGCTGGCCGCCCGGGAGCTGGATCTGACCCTGACCACCCGGGACCGGAGCCGCCCCAAAGAGGAACAGACCCCCATGTGCGGCGTGCCCTACCACAGCGTGGACTCCTACATCGCCCGGCTGGTGCAGAAGGGCTATAAAGTTGCCATCTGCGAGCAGATGACCGACCCGGCACTGGCCAAAGGTCTGGTGGAGCGGGAGATCACCCGCATCGTCACCCCCGGCACCGTGACGGAAAGCTGCATGCTGGACGAAAACAAAAATAACTACATCGGCTGCATCTATGGAGAAGGGGGCAGCTTCGGGCTGGCCTTCTGCGACATCTCCACCGGTGCGTTCTTCTCCACCGTCTGCCGGGACGCCCAGACCGTGGCCTCGGAGCTGGGCCGGTTCTCCCCCAGCGAGGTAATCCGCTGGGGCCAGGATGTGGACTGCGAGCCCATCGCCGACGCCCTGTTCCGGCGGCTGAACTGCTGCGTCAATGAAGGGGACGGAGGGCTCTTCCAGCTGGAAGCCTGTGAAGCCCTGCTGGAAGCCCATTTCCACCAGTCATTGTCCCAGCTGGGGCTGGCCGGCCTGCCCGCTGCGGTGATTGCCAGCGGCGCGCTGCTGCAAACCCTGCTGACGCTGCAAAAAAACGACCTGGCCCACATCCGCCAGCTGCAATACTACACCACCGGGAAATTCATGGAACTGGACCTGGATGCCCGGCGGAATCTGGAACTGACGGAAACCATGCGCTCCAAGGAGAAAAAGGGCACCCTGCTGTGGGTGTTGGACAAAACCCGCACCGCCATGGGCGGGCGGATGCTCCGCTCCTGGCTGGAAAAACCCCTGCTGGACGCCGGGGAAATCACCCGCCGCCACGGCGCCGTGGCGGACCTGGTGGACAACGTCATTGTCCGGGGCGAGCTGGAGCAGGCCCTTTCCGACGTCACGGACCTGGAGCGGGTAATGACCCGGATTGTCACCGGCACCGTGAACTGCCGGGACCTGCTGGGACTGGCCCGGGGCTTCCGCGCCCTGCCGGAGGTCAAAAATCAGCTGCAAAAAACCGAATCTCCCCTGCTGCGCAGGCTGGAGCAGGACATCGACCCCCTGGCAGACTGCGCCGACTGGATTGAACAGACCATTGTAGACGAGCCGCCCCTGACCGTTCGGGAAGGCGGCATCATCCGCAAAGGGGCCAGCGAGGAGGCAGACCGCCTCCGGGACATCATGGAAGGCGGCAGCGGCACCATCGCTGCCATTGAGGCCTCCGAGCGGGAGAAAACCGGCATCCGCACCCTGAAGGTGGGATTCAACCGGGTATTCGGCTACTATATTGAGGTATCCAAATCCTTCATGGACCAGGTGCCCGACCACTACATCCGCAAGCAGACCCTGGCAAACTGCGAGCGCTACATCACCCAGGAGCTGAAAGAGCTGGAAAACCAGGTGCTCACCGCCAAGGACCGGCTCACCGCCCTGGAATATCAGATTTTCACCCAGCTGCGGGAGCATCTGGCCCAGCAGGCCGCCCGGGTGCAGATTACCGCCGCCGCCGTGGCCGCCACGGACGTTCTGTGCAGTCTGGCCGCCGTAGCCGTTCAGCGGGGATACTGCCGCCCGGAGATTACCCTGGGCCAGGAAATTTCCATCACCGATGGGCGGCATCCGGTGGTGGAGGCCATGCTGAAAGATTCCCTGTTCGTCCCCAACGATACCCAGCTGGGGGCGGACAATCACAAGGTTTCCATCATCACCGGCCCCAACATGGCGGGCAAATCCACCTATATGCGTCAGGTGGCCCTGATTGTCCTCATGGCCCAGATGGGCTCCTTCGTCCCGGCCCGGTCGGCAAAAATCGGCCTGGTGGACCGGGTGTTCACCCGAATCGGCGCCAGCGACGACCTGGCCTCCGGTCAGTCCACCTTCATGGTGGAGATGTCCGAGGTGGCCTCCATCCTGAAATACGCCACCTCCCGCAGCCTTTTGATTCTGGACGAAATCGGCCGGGGCACCTCCACCTATGACGGCATGGCCATTGCCCGGGCGGTGCTGGAATACGCCGCCAACCCCAAACGGCTGGGGGCCAAGACCCTGTTCGCCACCCACTATCACGAACTGAGCAGCCTGGAGGACAAGCTGCCCAACGTGAAAAATTACAACATTGCCGTGAAAAAGCGGGGCGATCAGATGATTTTCCTGCGGAAAATCGTTCCCGGAGCCACGGATGACAGCTACGGCATTGAAGTGGCCAAGCTGGCGGGAATTCCCAACCCGGTCATCACCCGGGCCCGGGAAATTCTGGCAGAGCTGGAGGAGCAGGGTGTTCCCGCCCCCGCTGCCCCCGCAAAGGAGCCGGAGGACCAAGTCAGCATGCTGGACCTGACGGGGCAGCAGATTGTCAGCGCCCTCAGCGCCATCTCCGTGGAAACCCTGACCCCCATCGAAGCCATGAACGAGCTGTACCGGCTCCGGAAGTTGTTGGATTGATGTATGAAAAAAGCAAGCTTCTCTTTCATCGCCCCCGGTTCCCGGGAAACCACCCTGGGATTCTGCTATCTGGCGTTTCAGCTGCTGCTTCTGCCCGGGATTCTCACCTGGGTCAACCGGCAGCTGAAGCCCCCTCTGAATGCCGCAGAGCTGAATTTCCTGTTCTATCTGCTGAACTTTCTGGCGGTGATTCTGATATTTCACGACTTTTTGGGGCGCTCCGCCGGACAGGTCAGGCAGCATCCCGCCTACTTCTGCCAGGCCGTGATTCTGGGTCTGGCCGCCTACTATGCCAGCTCCTATGCCGTGGATTATGTCATCCGCCTGCTTTCCCCCGCCTTTGCAAACTACAACGACGGTTCCATTGCCGCCATGAAGCAGACCAATGCCTTCCTCATGACCATCGGAACGGTCATTCTGGTCCCTCCGGCGGAGGAGTGCTTTTACCGGGGGCTGATTTTCCGGAATCTGTACCGCAAATCCCCGGCAGCGGCCTATGTTATTTCCATGCTGGTCTTTGCCTGCATCCACGTCCTGGGCTACCTGGGAACCTACCGCCCGCTGGAGCTGTTCCTGGCGGTTTTGCAGTACCTCCCCGCCGGACTGTGCCTGGCCTGGAGTTATGTCAAAAGCGAGACCATTTTCGCCCCCATTGTGATTCATGCCTGGATCAATTTTGCAGCCATCCGGCAGCTGAGGTGAATGTTATGCCAAAGATTATTCAGCTTTCCCCCCATATTGCCAATCTGATTGCCGCCGGCGAGGTGGTGGAGCGTCCCGCCAGCGTGGTCAAAGAGCTGCTGGAAAACGCCGTGGATGCCGGAGCCTCCAAGATTACCATCGAAATCCGGGACGGCGGCATGACCTTCCTGCGGGTGACGGACAACGGCTGCGGCATGTCGGCGGAGGACGCCCGGACCGCCTTTCTGCGCCACGCCACCTCCAAGCTCCGCACCGCCGAAGATCTGGCAGCCATCGGCACCATGGGCTTCCGGGGAGAGGCCCTGGCCGCCATTGCTTCCGTCAGCCGGATTGACCTGATGACCAAGACCCCCGGCGCCGTCGGGGGCGTCAGCCTCCATCTGGAGGCCGGGCAGATTCTGGAAGAATCGGAGGTGGGCTGCCCGGAAGGCACCACCATCGTGGTCCGGGACCTGTTCTACAACACCCCCGCCCGGATGAAGTTCATGAAGTCCGACACGGTGGAGGGCGCCCGGGTGGCTGCCGCCGTGCAATTGCAGGCTCTGGCCCACCCCCAGGTGGCCTTCCAGTTCCTCCGGGACGGAAAGCAGGCCCTGTCCACCCCGGGAACCGGGGGTCTTCAGGCAGCAGTGTACTGCGTCTACGGACGGGACTGCGCCCGGATGGTGCCGGTGGAAAGCCGGTGGGAGGCCTACTCCCTCACCGGATTCGTCAGCCGCCCCACCGACGCCCGGCCCAGCCGGAATTTGCAGACCTTTTTCGTCAACAACCGGCCGGTGAAATCCCGGCTGCTGGTGTCCGCTCTGGAGGAAGCCTACCGCAATCAGATCATGGTAGGAAAATTCCCTGCCTGCGTTCTCCATCTGAATCTGCCTGCCGGAGCGGTGGACGTGAATGTCCATCCCGCCAAAACCGAGGTCAAATTTCTGTCGGAGAAGGCAGTATTCGACTGTGTACACTACGGCGTGCTGGGGGCTCTGAACAAGCAGACCGACCGACCGGAGGTGCGCTTCTCCTGGAAACCGGAGCAGGCTGCCCCGGCCATGCCCCCGGAGATGCCCTCCAAATCCGCCGCTCCCCGGCAGGACTTTTACCGCACCATGACGGCCCAGGATTTCAAAGTTTTTTTCCAGGCGGTGGAAAAAGCCCCCCAGCCGGCCCCCGCCATGGCGGCAGCCACGTCGGCAAAGGTAAAGCAGGATTCCGGCAGCCTGCTCCGGGAATCGGTGGTGCTGCCCTCCTCCCGACCGGAGAAAGGGGTCTCTTTCCCTCCGCCGGAGAAGCCCCTGCCTTCCCATACGCTTCCGGAGAAGGCCCC
>CALXFW010000139.1 GCA_944387685.1 uncultured Oscillospiraceae bacterium | reverse complement strand
CATCCAGTCCCAGGAAACTGGTAACCGCCTGTTTTTCCGGTATTGCCGCTGCAGCAGTTGGATCTGCACACCCTTCGCGAATCAATTCCAGATACCGTTGGTGAAGTACGTTCTGCTCCCGATTGAGCCGGATTAACTGCCCTTGACGCAGCAAATACAAGTAGCTGTCTCCCACGCCAGCGTAATATAACTGCTGATTGAATATGATACAAGCTATAACTGTACTTCCACCGGTACCATTCAGCTGTTGATAAACCCATTGGTTGGCGTGGTGGATGCATGTCTCCAGTTGAGGCTCCAAAGACTGAGACCGGTCCATGGTTTGAAAATCGCGCTCTATTACCTCAATCGCTCCCCGGCTGGCCAGTGCTCCGCCTTGCATACCGCCCATACCATCTGCGACTATTGCTAGGAGTCCATAGTGGAGGATATTGGTCACATCCGTTGCATTTGTCAGGGAAAAGGCATCTTCCTGCTGCTGCCGGGAACCAATACCCTGGACGCTGGCGCACTCATAGCTGAGAATTCGCGGGACGGGGACGGCGGTAGTCTGCACAACCGGTTTCTTCTTGAACCAGGACAGAAAACTCATGGCATTCCTCCCGCTTTTTTCTGAGGCCATTGAAAACGATCCGAGCACAGCGGAATAAAAATCAATTTGGTTTGACCAAATTCCAGAATATCATATGCCTGCAGGGGGTGCGGAATGTAGACCGGCTCGTCATTCAAGTAAAACACATTGCTCCCTTCTCCTGGGATCACCTGAAATTGATTGTGCTTGAGATCGTAAGCCACCCGGGCGTGATTTTTCTGGGAAACAGTCTGATCCTGTGCAAGTACCACATCATTGGAATCCGCACGGCCAATGGTATTGATTCTACCATACAAATGGTAGTCCTTGCCCATCTCCGGTCCCTCTATGCACACCAGCCAGCCGACAACCGGTTCAATTCCAAGTTTCTGCTTGAATTGTCCCACAGTCCTGTTGTTCCGGTCCTGCTCCATGCGTCTGCGCATGGATTCTGGCATTTGCGTTGGACCAATGGGGGCGTTTTCCCCAGCCATCGGCTTTCCAAAGCCAGTCGGTGCCACTGTCCCACCGTAGCTATTTTGTGTGGGGGAAGCATCTGCGCCGCTTTGGTAATTCGAGGGAATCCCCGTTGGCGGAATTTCCTTGTCTCCTCCAAAAACAATCGCTCGAGACCGGGAATTGCAATAGGGGCAGGACGGGTAAATATCCGCGTCGTACACATGGCCGAAGCCGCAGGTTCGTTGCATTGTTCATTCCTCCTTTAATCTATGCCTGATACAGGTTTGGCGTCCTCCGGCGTTGGAAAATCCTCCGCGCCGTTTGTGGACGCCGCCGCCTTGTGCTCGTTATTGGGTTCTGCATTGGTTTTTTGTCGGTCCTGCCGCTACCGCTTTTCATATTCGGCCAGCAGGGTGTCATCTGCACAGGTCAGATCCATCAGAGATTCGCAGTCATAAAAGAACAAAATGGTATTCGTTCCCTTGGATGTGTGGAAACCGCTGATGTTCAGATGGGTCAGATTGTAGCATTGGTAGAATGTGCTGCTCATATCCGTCACCTGGGCAGTGTCGAATCCGCTGAGGTCCAGGCTGCGCAGTTCCGTGCAGCCGGAGAACATACCGTGCATGTCCGCCAACTGGATCGTATCAAACCCGCTGACGTCCAGTTCCATCAGCTGCTGACAGCCGTAGAACATATTGCTCATATCCGTTACCTGACAGGTGTCAAAATGCCCCAGATTCAGGCTGGTTAACCGCTGGCAATTGCGGAACATACTACTCATATCCGTTACCAGGGCGGTATCGAATCCACTCAAATCCAACGCCGTCAGACCAGCACAGCCGGAAAACATACTATCCATGTCCGTCACCCGGGACGTATCCATCCTGCTGATGTCCAGTTCCATCAGGCCAACGCAGTCATGAAACAGATAGTCCATCCGGGTCACTCGGGCAGTATTGAATCCGCTGACGTCCAGCATCGTCAGGCTGGCGCACCCGGAAAACAGGCTCATCATGCCGGTTACCTGGGATGTATCGAATCCGCTCACATCCAATTCCGTCAGACTGGCGCACCCGGAAAACATACACGTCATGTCGGTTACCTGGGATGTGTCGAATCCGCTCACATCCAATTCCGTCAGGCTGGCGCATTCGGAAAACAGATTCCTCATATCTGTCACGGCGGAGGTGTCTACCCCCAGACCGAAGTCAATGGTTCTAACATTAGAAAAATACATAAACATCGCCCCCGGCTCCGGGTTCAGGGCAATGATGCCATCCGCTCCGATGTGCAGAGTCCCTGCATCTATCCAGGCCATGATGCTCCCATCCTCTGCTGCTGAAACATCCCAGGCATCCTCCGGCGCATCGGCCTTGGTTCTCTCAAAACGAACCGCCTCTACTTGTCTGCGGACGAAGTCGCTCTGGCCCCAGATGGGGGTCAGGTCGTCTTCCACAAAGGAATCGGTGCTCATCATTACAAACGTCTCCAGCTGAGGCTGGGCAACCTCCAGTTTCTGGATATCCCCGGACATGATTTCCACCATACCGGCTTTGTCCGCTGCCACTGCCTCCGTTGGGTGAGCCATAGTCTGCCGGTCAGAGGATGGCGTATTCCCACGGCTGCCTATTGCCATGCCGAGACCCACTGCAATCAGAAGAAGAACCGCCGCCCCGCACGCCGGAAGCGCCCACTTGGGAAGTTTTCTCCGCTTCTTTGGGTCTGGCTCTGGTTCCGGATCTGGCTCCGGTTCCGGCGGAACGGCGCCGGTCAGGGCTTCCCGGAACTCCGCCGCAGTTTGGTACCGGTTCTCCGCCTGCACCGCCAGGCCTTTCAGCAACACCTTTTCCTGAGCTTCCGTAATCTTGGCTCCCAGGGTGGTGGGCAAGGGCAGAGTGTCCTCGTCGGAGCGCTCAATGGCATCGTCCGGCTTGGCTCCGGTGATGGCATAGTAAATGGTTGCTGCTGTAGAATAGACGTCGGTATACGGGCCCTGCCGCCCGTGGCGCTTGTATTGCTCCTTTGGGGCAAAGCCATGCTTTAAAATCACGTCCAGGC
>CALXFW010000138.1 GCA_944387685.1 uncultured Oscillospiraceae bacterium | reverse complement strand
CCTGGGGATTCTTCTTCAGGGCGCGGATGATGGCGTGCTCCCGGCCGCCTCCGCCTACTACCAAAAGTTTCATAAGCACCTCAATTGATATCTCTTTCCTTAAGGCGGTGCCGCGCAATGGTGTCTGCACGGCTGCCTTAAACGCGCCGATAGGGGGCAGCCCGTTTCGGGCTGTCCCCTATGGAAAAACGAACTTAATGATGGAACAGACGCATACCGGTGAAGCACATAACCATGCCCTGCCGGTCGCACTCGGCGATGACCTCGTCATCCCGGATGGAGCCGCCGGGCTGGGCGACGTACTTGACACCGGAAGCTCTGGCCCGCTTGATGTTGTCGGAGAAGGGGAAGAAGGCGTCGGAGCCCAGGGCCACGCCGTCAAAGCCGGCCAGGAAAGCCTTCTTGTCCTCCTCGGTCAGCCGCTCGGGCTGCCGGGTGAAGTAGTTCTGCCAGATGCCGTCGGCGCACACATCTTCCTCGTTGCCGTTGATGTAGCCGTCGATGACGTTGTCCCGGTTGGGCCGGCCCAGGTCGGGACGGAAGGGCAGATTCAGGGTCTTGGGATGCTGCCGCAGGAAGAAGGTGTCGGCCTTGGAGCCTGCCAGCCGGGTGCAGTGAATCCGGGACTGCTGACCGGCGCCCACGCCCACGGCCTGGCCGTCATAGGCGAAGCACACGGAGTTGGACTGGGTGTACTTCAGGGTAATCAGAGCCACAATCAGGTCGATCTTGGCAGCTTCGGGCAGGTCCTTGTTCTGGGTGACGATGTTCTTCAGCAGGCCGGCGTCAATCTTGAAGTTGTTCCGGCCCTGCTGGAAGGTGATGCCGTAGACCTGCTTGATCTCCTGCTCGGCGGGGACATAGCTGGGGTCAATGGCCACAATGTTGTAGTTTCCCTTGCGCTTGGTCTTGAGGACGGCCAGGGCCTCGTCGGTATAGCCGGGGGCGATGACGCCGTCGGAGACCTCCCGGGCAATCAGCTTGGCGGTGGTCACGTCGCACACGTCGGACAGGGCCACCCAGTCGCCGAAGGAGCACATCCGGTCGGTGCCTCTGGCCCGGGCGTAGGCGCAGGCCAGGGGGCTGTCATCCAGCTCGGGAACATCGTCCACAAAGCAGGCCTTCTTCAGCTCCGGGCACAGGGGCTTGCCTACGGCGGCGGAGGTGGGAGAAACGTGCTTGAAGGAGGTGACGGCAACCATGCCGGTGGCTTCCTTCAATTCCTTGACCAGCTGCCAGGAGTTCAGGGCGTCCAGGAAATTGATGTAGCCGGGACGGCCGTTGAGAATGGTGAGGGGCAGATCGGAGCCGTCGCTCATGTAGATGCGGGAAGGCTTCTGGTTGGGGTTGCAGCCATACTTCAAAGCAAATTCGTTCATGTTGAAAAGTTCCTCCCAAAAAATATTTCTAATAGTGACTGGGGGCTGCCCAGATGATTAGACGTGCTTGTTGAGGATGCGCTGGCGGTAGGTCCGGGTTTCCAGATTGGTGTAGCGGACAAACAGGGAAATCTTGTTGTCCTCATTCAGGCTGGTCCAGAGCTCGTCCACGAAAGCGTTCATGTCCTGGGGGATGGATACCCGCTCCGGCTCCCCCTGGAAGGTGGGAATCACAGGGTTTCCGTCACACACATAGGTGTGCAGGAAGTGGCCCACGCCGGCAAGACCGGGGTATTCAAAGGTAAACCGGGCGCAGCCGGTGCCTTCGGCATCGGCGGCCTTCAGAATGGACATCTTGTAGCTGCCGTCGGGGCTGAGCAGACCGGAAATCCGGGGGGTCCAGTTGGGTCCGTCGTGCTCAAACTTCCGGGTGCGCAGAGCCTGCTCCATGGGAAGGCCCTTCTCCAGGAATTCCAGGATGGTGTCGGTCTGGTCACCGTTGGTGACGATCAGACCCCGGCCCATCTCCCGGACGGGATGATAGATAATCAGACTGGGGTCCACCATTTTGCTGGGGTCATAGGCCTCGGTGCGGATGCCGTCCGGCTCTTCCACGAACACCCGGTTGCGGCTATTTACGCTGCGGCCCATGATGAAGTAGGCGGTGACGGACTCCTTGCCGTCGGGGGTCATGCCCAGGACGATGCCCCGGCCGGGATAGGTGTTGCCTTCCAGACGCTGGGCCATGGTTTTGGTTTCGTAGACGTTCATTGCAATCGCTCCGTTTCTATGTGGAAATGTGACTTACGCCTTTTGCAGGGCGGCGCTCACCTGCTCTGCGGCCTGGGGCAGCAGAACCCACTCGGCCTGCTCCATCACCCGGCGCTGCAGGGTCTCGGGGGTGTCCCCGTCCGCAATGTACACGGCCTTCTGGGCGATGATCTTGCCGCCGTCGGGAATCCCGTTGACGAAATGCACCGTGGCGCCGGTAACCTTCACCCCGTAGTCCAGGGCGGCCTGGTGCACCCGCAGCCCATAGAACCCTTCTCCGCAAAAGGAGGGAATCAGGGAGGGATGAACATTGATAATCCGCTGGGGGTAGCAGGCGGTGAAGTCCGCTGTAAGAATGGTCATAAAGCCCGCCAGCACAATCAGCCCGATGCCGTGGGCAGAGAGCACCTCCTTGAGCTTTTCTTCAAAAGCCTGCTGGGAGCCGCACTCCTTTTTCAGCACCACGGCGGTGGGGATGCCGGCCTTTTTGGCCCGTTCCAGGGCATAGGCTCCGGCGTTGTTGGACACCACCAGGGCAATCTCGCCGCTGGTCAGGACGCTGCCCTGGGCGTCGATCAGGGCCTGGAGGTTGGTGCCGCCCCCGGAGACCAGAACTGCGATTTTGGTTTTCATGCCAGAATCACCTTTTCTTCGCTTTCCACAATGGCGCCGATGATGTAGGCGTCCTCGCCGTTGGCCTTCAGCACGGACAGGGCCAGCTCGGCCTGCTCGGCGGGCACCACGATGCTCATGCCCACGCCCATGTTGTAGGTGTTGAACATATCCCGCTCGGGGATATTGCCGAATTTGGCAATCAGGTCGAAGATGGGCAGCACCTTCACTGCGGACCGGTCAATTTTCGCGCCCAGCCCGTCGGGGATGGAGCGGGGGATGTTTTCGTAGAAACCGCCGCCGGTGATGTGGCTGATGCCCCGGACGCTGACCTGCTCCAGCAGGGCCAGCACCGGCTTTACGTAGATTTTGGTGGGGGTCAGCAGAGCCTCGGCGATGGTCTTGCCCCCCAGTTCCTCCCGGGGAACGTACAGCTGGGGATTGTTGCTGTCGATGTCAAAGACCTTCCGGCACAGGGAGAAGCCGTTGGAGTGGATGCCGGTGGAGGGCAGGGCGATGACCACATCCCCGGGGCGCATGGTGGTCTTGTCCAGAATTTTCTTCTTGTCCACCATGCCCACGGCAAAGCCCGCCAGGTCGTACTCGTTTTCGGGCATCATGCCGGGATGCTCGGCGGTCTCGCCGCCGATGAGGGCGCTGCCCGCCTGGACGCAGCCCTCCGCCACGCCGCCTACGATTTCCGCGATTTTCTCGGGAACATTCTTGCCGCAGGCGATGTAGTCCAGGAAAAACAGAGGTCTGGCGCCCACGCAGATGATGTCGTTGACGCACATGGCCACGCAGTCAATGCCGATGGTGTCGTGCTTATCCATAAGGATGGCCAGCTTCAGCTTGGTGCCCACGCCGTCGGTGCCGGAGACCAGAACCGGCTCTTCCATCCCGGCAATGGGCAGACCGAAGCAGCCGCCGAAGCCGCCTACGTCGTCCAGGCAGCCTTCGTTCCGGGTCCGGGCGATGTGCTTCTTCATCAGTTCCACCGCCCTGTAGCCGGCGGTGATGTCCACGCCTGCGGCGGCGTAGCTGGCGGAGTAGGAATTGTTATGATCCATGAATATGCTCCTTTTTCACAGTGAT
Source organism: uncultured Oscillospiraceae bacterium (assembly GCA_944387685.1). GTDB lineage: Bacteria > Bacillota > Clostridia > Oscillospirales > Oscillospiraceae > Faecousia. Next base: position 9,428 of record CALXFW010000138.1, on the reverse strand, counting down.
GGGGAAGACACTTATTCTTCGCCGGTCCAGCAGTAGGTGCAGACCTTGTCCCGGTCCAGGCCGATGGCCTCCAGCAGACCGTCCAGGGACTGGTAGCCCAGGGAGTCAAAGCCCATTTCCTTGCAGATGGCCTGCAGCATGCACTGGCCCCGCTGGGTGGAGCCGTCGGCGTACTCCGCCACGTGCTGCTGCCCCTGGTCGCCCTCCAGCTTCTGGATGATTCTCCGGGCCAGCAGCTCCATCTCCGAGTTGCTCCGGGAGAAGTTCAGGTATTTGCAGCCGTACATAATGGGGGGGCAGGCGGAGCGCATATGGACCTCCTTGGCGCCGCTCTTGTAGAGGAATTCCACAGTTTCCCGGAGCTGGGTGCCCCGGACAATGGAGTCGTCCACCAGCAGCAGCTTCTTGTCCTGAATCAGTTCCGGCACGGGAATCTGCTTCATCTCCGCCACCATGTTCCGTACCTCCTGGTTGGAGGGCATGAAGGAACGGGCCCAGGTGGGGGTATATTTCACGAAGGGACGGGCAAAGGGCTTGTGGGACTGGTTGGAGTAGCCGATGGCGTGGGGCAGGCCGGAGTCCGGAACACCCGCCACATAGTCCACGTCGGGCATGGTGCCCTTGGCTTCCTCGTCCCGGGCCATAATTTCGCCGTTGCGGCAGCGCATGACCTCCACGTTGACCCCCTCGTAGTTGGAGTTGGGGTAGCCGTAGTAGGTCCACAGAAAGGCGCAGATTTTCATCTTGTCCCCGGGAGCGGCCAGCTGCTCGGTGGTGTCGGCGGTGATTTTCAGAATTTCTCCCGGCCCCAGGCTGTAGCTGACCTCATAGCCCAGCTTCTGACAGGCGAAGGACTCAAAGCAGACGCAGTGACTGTCGGGTTTCTTGCCCACCAGCACCGGCAGACGGCCCAGCTTGTCCCGGGCGGCGATGATGGAATCCGGGGTCAGCAGCAGGATGGTGCAGGAGCCGTCGATGACCTCCTGGGCGTAGTGAATGCCGTCCACCAGATTGTCGCAGCGGTTGATGAGGGCAGCGGTGAGCTCAGTGGAGTTTACCTTGCCGGAGGACATGGCCATGAACTGGTAGCCGGGGCCGGAGAAGGTTTTCTTCACCAGCTCCTCGGCGTTGTTGATGATGCCAACGGTGGAGATGGCGAACATCCCCAGGTGGCTGCGCACCAGCAGGGGCTGGGGGTCCGTATCGGAAATGCAGCCGATGCCGGCGGTGCCGCCCATGGTGTTCAGGTCATTCTCAAACTTGGTACGGAAGGGGGTGTTTTCGATGTTATGGATCTGCCGCTGGAAGCCCTTCTTGGGGTCGTAGAAGACCAGGCCGCCCCGGCGGGTTCCCAGGTGGGAATGGTAGTCGGTTCCGAAGAATACGTCGTGGATGCAGTTGTTGCGGGAAATGGCGCCAAAAAAACCGCCCATAGGGGTTTTTCCTCCTTATCAGAATTCCAAAAATAAAGTGGGAAACGGTTAACCGTTCAGCTCCGCCTGCAATGCGGCGTCCTTTTCCAGAACCTTCCGGGTGTCTGCGGCGCGCTTTTCAGCCAGCTTCTGAGCCAGCTGGGCGTCCTCCACCGCCAGAATCTGGGCAGACAACAAAGCGGCATTCACGCCTCCATTGATGGCAACGGTGGCAACCGGAATGCCGGAGGGCATCATCACCGTGGAAAGGAGCGCGTCAATGCCGTCTAAACAGGTAGACTTGCAGGGAATGCCAATCACCGGCAGGGTGGTGTTGGCGGCGATGGAGCCGGCCAGATGGGCGGCCATGCCGGCGGCGGCGATGAGAACGCCGAAGCCGTTGTCCCGGGCGGAAAGGGCGAAATCCCGGGCTTCCTCCGGGGTGCGGTGTGCGGAATACACATGGCACTCGTAGGGAATGTCCAGAGAGGCCAGGGTGTCCATGGTTTTGCGCAGGATCGGCAGATCGCTGTCGCTGCCCATGACAATGCCAACTTTCTTCATGTGTTACCTCCTAACAAAATAAAAAACGGGCGCACTTACCCCCATGAGAGGAAGTGTGCCCAGACGGTCGGCTATAAAAAACGCCCTTACTCCGTGTGGTGCTCCACTGATCCGTCAGTCATAAGGGGCTGTAAAAATACAGTCTCATTATACCATGGCGGAAAATACCCGTCAAGTCGCAGAAAGCCAATTTCTGACAGCCTTTGACCGGCGGGAATGTGTAATCTAGCCAAAAAACCGGAGTGGGGGACCTGGAAATTTCCGGGGCGGGAAAAACCGCCCCAACACATTCAGCATACCAGATTGTTCTCCTCCTGTCAACAAATAAATTGGCAATATCACGAAAATTGTAAGCGTGCAAAAAGAAAAACAGTGCATTTTGTACAATATTCCCCCTTGCAAAATCCGGAGGATGTGGTATCATATAGCTACAAAGAGGTGAGATCAAAAACCGATCAGCCTCGGCTTTCCAGAATGTGAAAGCCAAACAGACGCCCGCTTCCTTTTTTCTTCCGTTTTCATAGATTCGATTGTACAAACCAAATGTCAAATCCGGAAGTGATTCAATTTTTGTCATGGAAGCCGCGTCTGATCCTGCAGAAAGAGAGGTTAACCAAAGATGTTAGATATCAAGAGTTCACAGAAGTAACCCTTGGCTGATTCGGCAGTACGATCAGTCAAGGGTTACTTCTTTTTTTGCCCTTTTTTCCCGGAGCTGGGGCCGGGGTCGGTTGACAAGCCCTGGAGCGGATGCTAAGATGGGCAAAAAGGAGGGATGCCCATGGAGGCCGTGGCACAAAAGGTCCGGGGCCTGTCCGGCAACCAGCTCAAGCTCATTGCCATGCTTACCATGACCCTGGACCACATTGGCGTGTACCTGCTCCCCCAGGCGGCGGTGCTGCGGATTCTGGGGCGGCTGGCCCTGCCCATCTATGCCTACATGATTGCCGAGGGCTGCCGGTTCACGCACAGCAGGCGGCGGTATTTTCTGCGGATTGCCTCCCTGGCGGCGGTGTGCCAGATTGTGTATTTTTTCGCCATGGGGTCGCTGTACCAGTGCATTCTGGTGACCTTTTCCCTTTCCATCCTTCTGATAGCCTGTGTGGAGCGGATGCGGGGGGCGTACACCTTTGCCAACCGGCTGCTGCTGGTGCTGGCTTTCGCCGGAGCCGGATTTGTATGTCAGGTGCTTCCTGGGCTGCTGAGAGGGACGGACTTCGGGGTGGACTACGGGATTCTCGGGGTGTTTCTGCCGGTGCTGGCCTATCTGGGGAAGAGCCGGAACCAACGGGTCCTGCTCCTCAGCGCAGGACTGGTGCTGCTGGCTCTGACATACGGGGGGATACAGTGGTTTGCTCTGGCGGGGGCCGGGCTGCTGCTGGCCTACAGCGGAGAGCGGGGAAAACGTCCCCTGGGCGCCCTGTTCTACCTGTACTACCCCCTGCATCTGGCGGCGATTTATGGAATTGGACTGCTGCTGTGAACAATGGCCGTTTCCGGGAATGGAAACGGCCATTGTCTGCAGGATAAGCGCTTTCCGGGGAGGGGGAGCGCTGCGCTTTAGTCCAGAGGAAACCCCAGGTATCCGGGAATGGGAGCGTCCGGGACCAGGGGCAGAATCATCCCCACCGGGATCTCCCGCCCGGGCATCCGGAACCGGCCCCGGGTGCAGCCCAAAGCCCCCACGATGCTTGCCCCGGCAGGAGGACTGCCCAGCAGCTCCAGCCCCAGCAGGGTATCGCCCTGCCGGGCGGCGGCCAGAAGAAAATCCGTTCCGGCGTAAAATTTGGCGTAGGTGCTCAGGTAGGCCAGGTGCGCGCCCTCCTGAATGACTCCATCCTCCGGCAGAAATTGCCGCCGGAGCCGGGCAAATTCCTCCGCATCCACGGGGCGCAGGGCAGTGGGTTCTCCCCATCCGCAGATCTGTTCCCGCCGGAAGCAGCAGTCCCGATAGCCCATGGCGGCGTACATCCGCCGCAGTCCTTCTCCGGCAGGGGAGAGCAGGGCGGCGGCATAGCCCGAGTGGGCCAGGTGGGCGTGGGTCTGCTCCATCAGTTTCCGGCACAGCCCACGGCCCCGGTACGCCGGAGCCGTGGCAACGGCGTAGACATAGGCCAGCTTCTGCCCCTGAAATTCGGCGTCCAGCCAATGGAGCGCCGCCGCCAGGCCCCCCTCCACCGTCAGGCACCGGCAGCGCTGGGGGGAATAGGCGGTGGTGAAAAAGGCGTCGATTGCCTCCGGGGGGTCATCAAAGGATGCAGCCCAGAGCTGGCGGAGAGCGTCAGTCATGGTTCAGGTCCTCCCGGAGATAGGCCCAGGATTTTTCCACCATTGCCGCCGGATTGTAGGAGAGCTTGGCCTTGCGCAGACCCTCCAGACCCAGGTCATCCTCCCGGTTCAGGTAGGCTAGCTCCGGATGGGCCAATCGGAGGTGCCGGGCAAACTCGCAGTTGATGGCGGGGTAAGCCCCTTCCACGTCCTCCCGGGCTTTTTCAAAATGAATGTCGAAGGTATCCGGGGAGAGTCGGGAGCCAAAGCTGATGCCCAGAACCTGATCCCCTTCCATCAGGAGCAGACCCTCCATATCCAGCTCCTGGTAGCAGCGGAAGGCCCGGGTCATGGCGATATTCTCCAGCAGGTAGTTGCCGTGGGGGTCCCCCTGCATCCGCTTGAGATACCAGTCGTTGACCATGTGCTGGGCCAGAGGGGCATTGCAGGGCGTGAGTGGTTCTGTCCGGCTGTCCGGATGCTCCGCCCGGAAGCGGTTGAGGTGATTGCGCTTTTTCTGGAATTTCCGCCCCTTCAGGTCCGCCAGGTCGTCAATGGCATAGACGTAGTCGAAGCTGTCCCGGTCGGGCCGCTGCAGGAACTGCCCCGGGAACCACCGGTCCAGTTCCTCCCAGTCCTGGGGCAGCATACCGGTAATCCGGCAGGGAATGCCCCGGTGCCGGGAGTCGGCGATAATTTCTTCCAGCACCGCCCGCCGGTCCCCGTTCCCGATGGGATAGGGGTAGACGCTGCGGCCGAAGAAATGGGAGAAAAAGGCCGCGCACCCATGGAGAAACGCCACCCGCTGGTGCCCCCACAGGTACAGGTTGGCAAAGGAATACTCACAGCCCCGGCTGGGGACAGAGAAGAGAATCTGCTGGTATTGCTCCTTCTGAGACAATTGGAGCCGCTGAAAATCGATCATATTGTCACATCCTTTTGGGTATGGTATCATAGTTTGTCCCAAAACACAAGCCGGGAACCAACAGGTTCCCGGCTATGGTTCAGGCGGCGAAGAGGACGGCGTCCAGATGCCGCTTCTTCATGGCGCAGTAGATTACGCTGCCCAGTACCAGCAGCACGGCAATTTCTCCCAGGGCCACATAGAAGGCGTTCAGGGCGAAGCCTCCGCCGATGTACACCGACAGCTCCCAACCCACCAGAAGGGCGTTGGCGGCGGCGGGCATCAGCATCCCAAGCAGGGGATAGCCGTGGATGGTCACGTTCCGGGTCATCCACATCCCCTGGGCGGCAATCAGGGTGGCGGCGGAACCCACTACAAAGTCCAGAGGCAGGGCGGCGGCGTAGGTGATGTTGAACACCAGACAGCCCAGGGTCAGGCCCGGTACCGCAGCAGGGGTGAAGAAGGCCAGCACGCACAGCGCCTCGGACATCCGCATCTGAATCATCCAGGTGGCGGAGCCCGGCAGGAGAACGTTCTGCAGATGGGTCAGCACGGCGTAGAGCACCGCAATGATGGCGGCGTGGGCCAGGTAGCGTACCTTGTTGTTCATGGTCAATTTGCTCCTTTTCTCAGTTCCGGGGCAGAACATGACCACAACAAAAAATGAGCGCACAATGCGCCCATCTGAAAAATCCCTAGTTTTGTTTACCGACAGGATGGTCACGAACTGTCCTATGAAATTGGCACTATTATACTTACGGAAAAAGAAAAAGTCAAGAGGGTCCGGAGCAGAGAAAATTCATGCTGTCAATACTTGTATTCCACGCAGGCTTTTGCTATATTGAAGCTGGAAATTCCAACTGGGAGGAATGAGAAAATGACAAAGAGAATCGAAAAGCCTGAGAAAGACTCCAAAGCATACCTGGAGGCGAAGGTAAAGACGGGACGCGGTGGATTGCTGATGGTGTTGATTTTCACCGTGGTGAATGTGGCCTTTTTGCTGCTGGACATGAATACCTATTTCCTGTTCTCTGCGGCGGTGCCGTACTACCTGACAGTTCTCGGCTTGATTTTTGACAGCAGCCTGTTCGGGGAGTGGGGAAGCATCGATGTCTTTACCTTGACCGCGCTGGGAATATCTCTGGTGATCTTGGGCGCCTTTTTCCTGTGTTGGCTGCTCAGCAAAAAGAGACTTGGCTGGCTGATTGCAGCACTGGTGCTGTTTGTGGTAGACACGATCTGCCTGGCTGGCTTTACCTGGCTGCTGATGGAAAATCCCCTGGAGAATTTGGTGGACTTTTTGTTCCACTTCTGGGTAATCTGGGAGCTGATTCAAGCGGTGCGGGCATGGAAAAAAGGCAATGCCCTTACGCCGGAACCGGTCCGTGGCCCAGAAGAACCTTGGAACGCAGATCCGGAGTTTTAAGGTCAAGAGAATTTTGCGCGGCGGCTGTCCGGAACAGCCGCCGCGCAATTGCATATTGATCAGGCGTTGTAAATAGCCTTGCAGGCCTTCATGGTCTCGTAGCAGTCCAGCTTGGCCACCAGCTCGATGGGTGCGTGCATACTCAGCACGGGTACGCCGGCGTCCACGGTGACGATATTCCGGTTGGCCATATCTGCGGCCACGGTACCGCCGCCGCCCTGGTCCACCTTGCCCAGGGTGGCCAGCTGCCAGATGACCCCGGCGTTGTTCAGGGTGGTGCGCACATGGCCCATGGCCTCTGCGGACGCGTCGGAAGCGCCGCCCTTGCCCCGGGAACCGGTGTACTTGCAGATGGCTACGCCGTAGTTCAGCAGGGAGTTGTTCCGCTTGTCGCTGACCTCGGGGAAGCTGGGGTCAAAGGCGTTGGACACGTCGGCGGACAGGCAGAAGGAATTGGCGAAGCAGTCGAAGAGCTTTACCCCCTGAGCGTCACACAGGCCGCCCACGAAGTGCTCAAAATACTGACTCTTCATGCCGGAGATGCCAATGGAGCCAATCTCTTCCTTGTCAGCCAGGATGCATACCGCAGTCTTGGCGGGGTTGTCGATAGCAAACAGGGCCTCCAGCTCGGCGTAGGCGCACACCCGATCGTCGTGGCCGTAGGCAGCCAGCAGGCTCCGGTCCAGGCCCACCTCCCGGCAGCGTCCGGCGGGGACAACGGTGAGCTCGGCGGACTGGAAGTCGGACTCAATCAGGCCGTACTTCTCGTTGAGCAGCTTCATAATGTTCAGCTTTACCAGGTCGCTGCCCTCGCCATCCAGGGGCTCGGTGCCCAGAATGACGTTCAGCTGTTCACCGGCAATGCCCTTGGCCATGGTTTTCTGCATCTGGTCGGCAGCCAGGTGGGGCAGCAGGTCGGAGACCATCAAGATGGGGTCGCTGTCGTCTTCCCCGATGGTGATGGTGATCACGCTGCCGTCCTTGCGGTATACCACGCCATGAAGCGCCAGGGGAATGGTGGGCCACTGGTACTTCTTGATGCCGCCGTAGTAGTGGGTCTTGAAATAGGCAATTTCGCCGTCCTCATACAGGGGATTGGGCTTCAGGTCCATCCGGGGGGAGTCCACATGGGCGGCGCAGACATTGACGCCCTCCGCCAGGGACTTGGTGCCGATCACCGCCAGGGCGATGGCCTTGCCCCGGTTGTTGTAGTAGATTTTATCGCCGGGCTGGATGGCCATACCGGGCTGGAAGGGCTTGTAGCCCAGGGATTCCGCCTTCGCCACGGCCCAGGCGGTTGCCTCCCGCTCGGTCTTGCAGGCGTCCATGAAGGCCATATAGCGCTTGCAGTAGGCTTCCATTTCCGCCCGGTCCTCAGCGGAAATCTGGGTCAGCCCATTCTTGGGATTCATCAGCAGGGATTCCCGCAGTTCATCGGTAGTCATAATCGCATATCTCCTTTGCGTTGGAATTCTGTGAGATGCCTCACAGCGTTTGTCCTTCTCCTATTATACCGAGTTGGCGCAAAAAAGCAAGGCACTTCTCCTGAAAAGCCTGGACGGTGGTGTCATTTTCCAGCACATAGCCGCACCGGGTCTGAAACCAGGCGCTGTCGTGCTGGGCGGCGATGCGGCTGCGGGCGTAATCCTCGCTGATGCCGTCCCGGGACATCAGCCGGGCAACCCGCGCCTCCAAAGGAGCGGTGACGGCGACGGTGACGTCGCACAGCTCTGCCAGCCCCCCTTCAAACAGGGCAATGGCGTCAATGGCCGCCAGGGTGGGTTTGGCTTCCAGCTGCCGGAGCACCTCCCTTTTTACGGCGCTGTGGGTGATCCGGTTCAGGTCCTCCAGGGCGGCAGGGTCGGAAAACACCAGGGCCCCCAGCTTTTTTCGCAGCAGAACCCCATTTTCCACCACCCCCGGGAATCGGGCGGCGATGGCGCCGAGAAGGGCGTCATCCTGCTCCAGCAGTTGGTGATAGATTTCGTCGCAGTCCAGAATCAGGCCGCCTGCCTGGGCAATGCACTGAAGCAGGGTGGTTTTTCCGCAGCCGGTGCCCCCGGTGATGCCCAGAATCATGCTTCCGCCTCCGCATCCACAATGTGGAAGGCTGCGGCTTTGCGCAGCCGGTTCTGTACGGCATAGGCCACCCCGCCGCCCTCCGGACAGCGGGCATAGACCTGGTGGATGCTGGGGTCATCCAACTCCCGCAGGGCGGCGAACAGCCCGGCGGACAGGGTGTTCACATCCGACTCCCGGCCATAGGACAGGGGGGCGCAGCCGGCGTACAGGGGCAGCTCCTCTTCAAAGCACAGCACCCGGTCACCGGGGGTGAAATGCCGGTGAATGTAGGCGGCAGCCTTCTCCCGGCTGCCGGAGACGATGACCACCGGCTCCGTGGGGGCGTAGTGCCGGTATTTCATGCCGGGGGCCTTCACCACCGCATCCTGGTCGATGGGGGCGGTGACGGCCTTGTCCACCACCAGGTCTCCCAGCACTGCCAGCAGCTGCTCCGGGCCGATGCCGCCGGGGCGGAGCAGCCGGGGGCGGTCTTCCGTCAGATCCACAATGGTGGACTCCACCCCCACCCGGCAGGGGTCGCCGTCCACAATGGCGGCGATGCGCCCGTCGTGGTCGTGAAGGACGTGCTGGGCGGTGGTGGTGGAGGGCTTGCCGGAGATGTTGGCGGAGGGGGCGGCAATGGGAACCCCCGCCAGACGAATGATATCCCGGGTCACGGCGTTGTCCGGGCAGCGGACCGCCACGGTGTCCAGCCCGCCGGTGGTCCGCCGGGGAACGGTGTCCCGGGCGGGAAGCACCAGAGTCAGGGGACCGGGCCAGAAGGCGGCCGCCA
>CALXFW010000137.1 GCA_944387685.1 uncultured Oscillospiraceae bacterium | reverse complement strand
CTCCACCTTGGCAAGGTGGCGCTCTACCAGATGAGCTACACCCGCATCTGGTGCCTCCGGTCGGAATCGAACCAACGACACGCGGATTTTCAGTCCGCTGCTCTACCTACTGAGCTACAGAGGCATATTGAGCAGAAAACTCTGCTCAAATGCACCAAGATGCATAAAAATGGCGACCCGGAACGGACTCGAACCGTCGACCTCCAGCGTGACAGGCTGGCGTGCTAACCGACTGCACCACCGGGCCAGATGAAATGGTGGGAACAACAGGGCTCGAACCTGTGACCCCATGCTTGTAAGGCATGTGCTCTCCCAGCTGAGCTATGCTCCCGAACCGCGCCGCCTCCGGGGCTTTCCCTCAGCGACGTGGTTCATTATACACGGAATGCCGGCATTTGTCAAGCATTTTTTTGGATTTTTCCCCACGAATATCTAATCGGATATTCCGCTGTTCTCCCGCCATTTCCAGGACTATTTCAAATCTTTTCCAGAAGTTTCCGAATATCCTCCGGAGTGAAGGTGTACACATTGTCGCAGAACTGGCACTCCACCGGGAAGTCCCGGTTCTCCTGGGCAATCTCCGTCAGTTCCTGCCGACCCAGACTGATCAGAGCACTCTCCACCCGCTCCCGGGAGCAGTAGCATTTATAGGAGACTTCCGTTGTCTCCAGGAATACCACACCCAGATCGCCGCAGACCTGCCCCAGAATGTCCTCCGGTGTCATACCGGCCTCCAGCATGGGCGTCACCGCCCCGGCCTTCTGAATTCCCGCCTCCAGCTTGTCAATCACTTCATCCGGCGCCCCGGGGAGCAGCTGCACCAGGTAGCCGCCCGCCACCTTTACGCTCTGATCCCGGTCAACCAGCACTCCCAGAGCACAGGCCGTGGGAATCTGCTCGCTCTGGACAAAGTAGGCGGTGACGTCGTCGCCGATTTCTCCGGAAACCAGTGGAGTGGAGCCGATGTAGGGCTCCTTCATCTGCAGGTCCCGAATGACGGTGATGGTGCCCTCCGTGCCCACGGTAGCGCCCACATCCAGCTTTCCGGGATGCTTCTCCACCAGGGGTACCTTCGGTTCCGTGACGCAGCCACGGACGTTGCCCACAGCATCCGACACCACGGTAATGGTGCCGATGGGGCCGCCGCCCCGAATCTGCAGGGTCATGGAGCCGTCATCCACCTTCTGCATATTGCCCATCATGGAGGCCGCTGTCAGCGCCCGGCCAAAGGCTGCGGTGGCGTTGGGCGTGGTGCCCTGAATCTGGGCGCCACGGCGCACCAGCTCCGTAGAACGGATGGCCACCACTTTCACCGAGCCATCCATGGTCATTCCCCGTACCAAATAGTCATTCATCGTTCTTCTCCTGGTTCTCCCTATTCTGAATTGTGTTTTCTGCGGATTCGGCCCTTCCGGGCCTTGAAATACATTCGCTGCTCGCCTTTCTCCGGCGGCCGGAAGGTCCGGTCCCCGTAGACCTGGATGTCCGTAAATCCCGCCCGGCGGAGATAATCCGTAAGCTGGGTCCAGGAATAGGCATACTCCCGATGCTCTTCAAAGGACCGCCGCCACATCGTTCCCTGGCGTTGGAAAAGGTCCATGCCATAGGAGCAGATATTGCTTTCCTCGTCAAACTCCCCCCGCCAGACGCAGTACACATCCTCGTCCTCATCCAGGAAAACCTGACCGTCCATGGCCCGAAGCTTTTCGGGGGTATTCACGTCAAAAATGAAGATTCCTCCCGGGTTCAGCGCCCGATAGATTCGGGCAATGGCCCGGGCACAGTCCTCCGGATTCGTGATATAGTCCAGGCTGTCCAGAGCGCACACCGCCAGGTCCACTCCCCTGGCCAGCCGGAGATTCTCCAGGCTCTGGCAGACGAACTGCGGCGCCGGAGCCAGGTCCTGGGCCTTCTGCGCGGCCACGGTGAGCATTTCCTCCGACTGGTCCACACCCACCACGTCCAGTCCCTGCCGGGCCAGCAGAACGGCGACAGAGCCGGTTCCGCAGGCCAAATCCACCGCCCTCCGGGGAGATACTCCCTCCCGCTTCAGAATCTCCTGATAGAAGGCCACGGTGGCTTCATAGTCCACATCGTTGGTCAGGCGGTCATAGCTGGCCGCCAGGGCTTCATAGGCTCCCACTGGCGCTCCCCTCCTTATGACAGAAAAGCATCCCGGCCAGGAGCAGGCCGGGATAAAATGTGCTTTTCATCAGCGCTTGAAAATGCTGAAAATCTCGTCGATATCGCTCATGTCCGCAGGCTTGGTGGGCTGCTTGGAGGCGGCAACAGGGGTATCGATGTCCTCGGGGACAAAGCTGGGCGTAGAGGGCGCAGCCTTCTTGGTGCCGGCGGCTCTGGCCGCTGCGGGGGCATAGGTCTCCTGCTTCATTTCGAACCCGGTGGCAATTACGGTGACCCGCATCTCATCCTGGAAGTTCTCGGCAACGGTGGCGCCGAAAATGATGTTGGCATCGGGGTTGGCTGCCTCCTGCACAATACCGGCGGCGGTCTCCACATCGTCCAGAGTCATCTCGGAGGAGCCGGTGACATTCACCAGCACGCCGGTGGCACCGTTGATGGAAGTCTCCAGCAGCGGGCTGGAAACAGCCGCGGTGGCAGCCTGCTCCGCCTTCTCCCGGCCGGAAGCGGTGCCCACGCCCATATGTGCACGGCCGGCGTCCTTCATAACCGCGGAAACGTCGGCAAAGTCCAGGTTAATGATAACATTCTGGCAGAAGCCTACCAGCTCGGAGATGGAGGTAACCGCCTGCTTGAGCACATCGTCGGCAATGCCGAAGGCGTTGGCGAAGGTAATCTTCTGGTCGGTGACGTACTTCAGTCGGTCATTGGGGATAATAATCAGAGAATCCACCTTGCCGTTCAGGTCTGCAATGCCCTGCTCCGCCTGACGCATCCGGTTGGCACCCTCGAACTTGAAGGGCTTGGTCACCACGCCCACGGTGAGGATACCTGCCTCGTGGGCCAGGTCCGCCACAATGGGAGCCGCGCCGGTGCCGGTGCCGCCGCCCATACCGGCGGTGACAAACACCATGTCTGTGCCCTCCAGCACCTTGGAGATGGCAGCCCGGGATTCCTCCGCAGACTTACGGCCGATTTCCGGCTTGGAGCCGGCGCCCATGCCGCCGGTGAGCTTCTCGCCGATCTGGATTTTATTCTTGCAAACGGATTTGTTCAGGTCCTGCTTATCGGTGTTCACCACGACGAAGTCCACACCGCTGACGCCGGCTTCGATCATGCGGTTGATAACATTGTTGCCGGCGCCGCCGACACCGATCACCTTGATTTTCACAACGCGATCCTGTAAAGTTTCGGACATAACACTCTTCCTCCTATGTATCTGTTCACAGTCGCGGGAACGCCGCTTCCGCCTTGTAGTATTGCTCATACTTTTTACATTCTATCCTTTATTTTCAAATTGGTCAATAGAAAATCTGATAATTCGGCAAATTATTTACAGAATTATTACATCTCAGGCAAACGGTGTATAAATTACCTGATCCGGCCAGACGGTGAAGCTCACATCCAGAATGCCGGAGTCAAACTCGCTGAGCTGGAGAATTACGTCGTTCATACAGGCGATCTTGTATTCCAGATTGGTGGAGTCGCCCAGGTTCACCTGGTAGCGGCTTCCATACCAGAGGATGATGTCCTCCAGGCGGGAAACGTCCACGCTGGCCGCCTCACCCACAATATCATTGGCCTCCAGCGCATCCAGAATGGCCATGGCTGTGGACAGGCGCTTGGCGCCGGTGGTCGTGGTGGGTACGCTCTGGGCCGTTTCTCCGGTCTGGGTCGTCTCCCCGGTTTCCTGGGGAATGGTTTCCGACAGGACGATTTCCGTGGCAACCGCCTGCTTGTCCGGAGCGGGATTTTCCAGGGTAAAGCCCAGAACCTGGGTATAGTTGGCAGCCTTGCTCTTGTTGGTCTGCTCCACCACCCGTCCATCGGAGTTCATCAGCCACCAGGTTCCGGTGCTGTCCTCCACGGCATACACCACGCTCTCTTCTTCGATGATAATATTGACCGTATCTGGTAATTTTATACCAAATCGTACGGTTTTCACATAGGGCAGGTTGGCTTTGATCAGGGCCCCGGCCCGGGCGTGGGAGAAGGTCAGCAGATTGTCCCCCTCCTGGATGCCGGAGGCTTCCCGAATGGACCAGGCGCTGTAAACCTCCGCTCCGCTGACGGTGATGTTCTCCACCTTGAAGAACACCGACAGTCCCGCCACCATTGCCGCCACCACAGCCGCCACTGTGAGCATTTGGATAAGCAGACGGGTGCGACTGAAGGTCTTGGGCTGGGTATAGATGATTGCGGGAGCGGGCTGACCTGAACGACTGCCGGGCTTTTTGGATTTGGTCCGGGAGGTCATCTTCCGGGCGGTGGATTTCACCAGATCCCGGGCAACGGCAAAGGTAGACTTCTTCTTGGGCTTGCTGTTTCCGTACGCCCGTTTCTTGGTGGAAAGATCCGTGACTTCCTCCGCCCGCTTCCGGGCCGGACGCTGGGCCGGTTTCTGCTCCGGCGTACGGGCGGCTTTCCGCTCCGCCGAGGCCTTCCG
>CALXFW010000136.1 GCA_944387685.1 uncultured Oscillospiraceae bacterium | reverse complement strand
CTTCCGTTCCATCTATATGCACCTGAGCAGTATCGGCGCAAGCGTTGGCCAGATTGTCAGCGCCGGCACGTACATTGGCGCCACCGGCGCCACCGGCATTGCCACCGGCGACCACCTGCACTTTGGTATTTCTCTGAACGGTGTGTACGTCAACCCCTGCAACTACGTTGCACTGTAATCGGTTTTTTTCTCCCACAGCCCTCCGGGGCTGTGGGAATCCTGCTATTGAGGTGGTATGAGTGAAAAAGAAATTGCTGACCTTTGGCTCCTATGTGCTGGTGGCGGTGCTGGCATCAGCCCTGACCCTGGCTTCCACCGGTGGAATTGCGGCGGGCTCTTCCAAGCTGGACCAGCTGGAGGACCTGATTCTGGAACGGTTCATCGCCGGTGCGGACCAGACGGAGCTGGAGGATGCGGCAGCCGCCGCCATGGTGGCGGCCACCGGGGACCGGTGGAGCTACTATATCCCCGCCGACGAATATGAGGCCTATCAGGAGCAGATGGCCAACGCCTATGTGGGCGTGGGCATCACCATCCTGGCAGGGGAGGAAGGAGAGGGTTTCCAGATTATGGAGGTCACCTCCGGCGGCCCGGCGGAGGAAGCGGGGCTGCTGGCGGACGATGTGCTGATTCGGGTGGAGAACCAGGACGTCCGGGAGATGGACGCCTCTCAGGTCCGGAATTATGTCCGGGGAGAAGAAGGGACCTTTGTCTCCCTGACGGTGCTCCGGGGGGAGGAGGAGCTGACCTTCTCCGTGGAGCGGCGGCAGATTCAGTCCCCGGTGGCCACCGGCACCCTGCTGGAGGACAATGTGGGCCTGGTGACCATCGAGAACTTTGACTCCCGGTGCGCCGAGGAATCCATCGCAGCCATTGAATCGCTGCTGGAGCAGGGCGCCCAGAGGCTGGTTTTCGACGTCCGCAGCAACCCCGGCGGCTATTCCGACGAGCTGGTGGAGCTGCTGGATTATCTGCTCCCGGAGGGAGACCTGTTCCGCACAGAGCGCTATGACGGCCAGGAGCACGTGGATACCTCTGACGCAAGCTGCCTGGAGATTCCCATGGCGGTGCTGGTAAACGCGGATTCCTATTCGGCGGCGGAATTCTTCGCCGCTGCCCTGCAGGAATATGGGGCCGCCGTGGTAGTGGGCACGCAAACCTGCGGCAAGGGCTACTTCCAGACCACCTATCAGCTCAATGACGGCTCCGCAGTGGCGCTGTCCATCGGCAGATACTTCACCCCCAATGGCATCAGTCTGATTGACATTGGTGTGGTGCCGGACGTGCCGGTGGAAGTGGACGAGGATACGGCGGCGGAGATACTCTATGGCCGCCTGGAGCCCCAGGAGGACCCCCAGATACAGGCTGCGGTAAACGCGCTGAAATAATCAATCAACAGGAGGGAATGGTAATGGAAGAATTGCTGAAAACCCGTCGGTGCATTCGGAAGTATAAGCCCCAGCAGGTGAGCGACGCCGACCTGGACGCGGTGCTGGAGGCGGGGCTGTATGCCCCCAGCGGCATGAACGCCCAGAAAACGGTGATGGTGGCCGTCCGGGACAAGCAGACCCGGGACCAACTGTCCCGGATGAACGCGGCGGTCATGGGCAGCACCGCAGACCCTTTCTACGGCGCGCCCTGCGTCATTGTGGTGCTGTCCAGCCCTGAGCGGTACACCTGGCTGGAGGACGGCTCTCTGGTGATGGGACAGCTGATGCTGGCTGCCAAGTCCCAGGGCCTGGGCAGCTGCTGGATTCACCGGGCCCAGGAGATGTTTGACAGCCCCGAGGGTAAGGCGCTTCTGAAAAAATGGGGCCTGCCGGAAAACATGAAGGGTGTGGGCAACTGCATCCTGGGTTACCCCGACGAGGACCCCGCCCCCAAGCCCCGGCTGGAGGGCCGCATCATCAAGGTATAATTTCTCCCCAATCCCCGCTGCTGTCAGGCAGCGGGGATTTTGCTGAAACTGGGGGATTGCAACCGATGGAATCTTGTGGTAAAATACCAGTATTCATATCCTGCCGCCTGTCACTGTTGAATTGGAATGGGAAAATCCCAACGGTACCAAGCCGCCGTAGACGGACATTTGGGTCCCCGGACATCATTGGAGTCATCCGAGAAGATGCCGGAATGAGGACGTCCGGAGTCGGAATACAGACTTTGACAGAACCCGCTGGACTCTTGGGGAGGTCCGGCGGGGCGCTTTGCGTACAGCGATTGGCAAACGTCCCCAAGCCGGGGACGTTTTTCTTGTCCCGGAGCCCATGCTGCCAGCGATAGAGAGAAGGACTGCCTATGGAGCGAAGCCGGATTTGCCTGTCCACCATTGACCCCGATGTCCACCGCCTGGCGAAAAGGCACGGGCTGAACCTGGAAATTGCGGAATTCTGCACCGCCTGGAATCTGGAGGAGCACTTCCCGGAGACGGACGCCCTGGTCCGGGAGAAAGGGAAGGGGCTGGCTGCCCCGGTGCTGCACGGGCCCTTCAACGAGCTGTTTCCCTGCGCCATTGACCCCCGGGCGGGGGAATTGGCCCGGCTGCGCTACCGCCAGGGTATCCAGGCAGCCGGGTTGTATGGAGCAAGCCGGGTGGTGTTCCACGGGGGATTCGTGCCCCATGTGTACCACGATGTGTGGTTCGTGGAGCAGTCGGTGAACTTCTGGCGGGAATTTCTTCCGGAGGTCCCGGACACAATGACAATCTGCCTGGAAAACGTGCTGGAAAACCGGCCGGAACTGCTGCTGGACATCGTCCGGCAGGTGGCGGATCCCCGGCTGGGGCTGTGCCTGGATGTGGGGCACGCCAACGTCTATTCCAGCCTTCCGGTGATGCAGTGGCTGGAGCGGTGTGCGCCGTACCTGCGCCACTTTCACATACACAACAACAGGGGCGATGCCGACACCCACCAAGGCCTTGCGGAGGGAACCATTCCCATGCAGGCGCTGCTGGAGCGGATGGAAGCGCTGTGCCCTCAGGCAACCTGGACCCTGGAGCTTCCCCAGGCGGAGGCGTCCATCTCCTGGCTGCTGGAAAATCGGATTCTGGAGGAATGAACATGGAAGCGGAACTGAAACAACTGCTCAGCGAAATTACCCCTCTGGACGAGGCTGCCATGGCAAAGGCCCGGGAGCGGCAGGCCCAGCTGGCTAAGCCCCCCGGAAGCCTGGGGCGGCTGGAGGATCTGTCTGTTCAGCTGGCGGGCATCGCCGGTCAGGTGCATACCACCGTGGCCCGGAAGCACCTGCTGGTCTACGCCGGGGACAACGGCGTGGTGGAGGAGGGGGTGTCCAGTTCCCCCCAGTCCGTGACCCTGATGCAGACCATCAACCTGACCCACGCCAAAACCGGCGCCTCCGTGCTGGCCAAGCATTTCGGCTGCGGCATCACCGTGTGCGATGTGGGCGTCAACGCCAACATCCGGGAGCCTCTGGTGGTGAACCGGAAAATCGCCTACGGCACCCAGAACATGACCAAAGGCCCCGCCATGACCCGGGAGCAGGCGGTTCAGGCCATTCTCACCGGCGCGGAAATCGCCAAGCAGACCCAGGCGGATGTGCTGGGCATTGGAGAAATGGGCATCGGCAATACCACTACCTCCTCCGCCATTGAGGCGGTGCTGCTGGACGCAGATGTGGAGGCGGTTACCGGCCGGGGCGGCGGTGTCACCGACGAGGGATTCCGGAAGAAGAAGGACGCCATCCGCAAGGCCATCGCCCTGAACCGGCCGGACAAAAACGACGTGGTGGATGTGCTGGCCAAGGTGGGCGGCTTTGACCTGGCGGCTATGTGCGGCGGCTTCCTGGGAGCGGCGGCAACCCGCCGTCCGGTGGTCATCGACGGCTACATCTCCGCCGTGGCGGCGCTGTGCGCCTTCCGGCTGTGCCCCAATGTCCGGGGCTACCTGGTTCCCAGCCACGCTTCCTTTGAAATCGGTTATAAGCTGGCCATGGAGGCCATGAGTCTGGAACCCATGTTCCTGCTGGGGATGCGGCTGGGAGAGGGCAGCGGCTGCCCCATTGCCTTCCAGGTTCTGGAGGCTGCCTGCGCCATTATCAACGACATGGCTACCTTTGACCAGGCGGGCATTGACGACAGTTATCTGGATGAGATTCGCAAGGGAGACAAGTTCACCGTGGAGGCCAAGGCATGACCTTCCTTATTTCCGGCGGGGCCAAGAACGGCAAGTCCGGCATGGCCCAGAATCTGGCGGTGGCGCTGGCCCGGGGCGGGACCCACTACTATCTGGCCACCATGATTCCCGTGGACGAAGAGGACCGGGAGCGGATTCGCTGCCATGTGGCGGACCGGGCGGGCATGGGCTTTGAAACCATTGAGTGCGGCCGGGATTTTCAGGCCAGCCTGAAGGATGCGGACCTGTCCGCCACTTTCCTGCTGGACAGCGTTACCGCCCTTTTGATGAACGTACTCTTTGACCCGGCGAACAATTATGCCCTGGACATCCCGGCGGCGGAGCGCTGCGCCGACCAGCTGGAGGCCTTTGCCCGAAAGGCGGGGAACGTGGTGTTTGTCAGTGACTACATCTATTCCGATGCCCAGCGCTATGACGAGAGCACCGAAACCTACCGGCGGCTGCTGGCGGAGATTGACCGGCGGCTGGCAAGGGTCTGCGACGTGGTGGCGGAGGTTTCCGCCGGGCAGGCAGTGGTGCACAAGGGAGCGTGGACGATATGAAGCTGTATTTTCAGGCGTTTGTCATGTGCCAGAGTATGTTCTGCGCCTTTCCCTGGCCCTGGCCGGTGTGGGAGGAAAAGGCAAGAGAGAAAATGCTGCCCTTCCTGCCCCTGGTGGGACTGGAAATCGGTGCGGTGTGGGCGATTCTGGCCTGGCTGGTCAGCGTGCTGCATCTGCCCGGGCTGATGGCGGCCCTGGTAGTGGCGGCTTACCCGTATTTTGCCACCGGATTTATCCATCTGGATGGGTTTATGGATGTCACCGACGCGGTGAAATCCTGCCGGAGTCTGGAACGCCGGAGGGAAATCCTGAAGGATTCCCATGTGGGTTCTTTTGCGGTGATTGGTCTGGCGCTGCTGCTGCTGACCCAGTTCGCATCGGCAGCCTCCCTGCCGCAGCGGAGCCATACTCTGTTTCTGATTCTGCTGCCCATGGTGAGCCGGTGCGGCTCTCTGCTGGCGGTGACGGCCCTGCCCCCCATGAATACCAGCCAGTACGCCGGGCAGAATCTTCCCAAATCTCACCTTGCAGCGGGGATTGGGATGCTGTGCGCCGCCCTGTGCGCCGGATTCTGTGCAGGACTGCCCACGGGGCTGGGCCTGGTGGGCTGCGCTCTGGGCTATGCCCTGGCCCTGCGGTGGGCATACCGGTCTCTGGAGGGAATGAATGGGGACATTGCGGGCTACGCCCTGACCATGGGAGAGCTGGCGGGGCTGGCGGTGTATGCCCTGCTGTAAGGAGGTACTATGATTTTGATTATCGGAGGGGCTTACCAGGGGAAGCTGGACTTTGCCAAATCCGCCCTGGGGGTCAGGCGGGAGCAGGTGTTTACCTGTACCGGACGGGAACTTGATTTTTCCAAGCCCTGCCTTTACGGTCTGGAGGAATACTGCTATGCCTGTGTCCTGGCCGGCGTGGAGCCGGCGGAGGAGTTTGTCCGGCACCGGGACCAATGGAAGGACAGCATCCTGATCTGCCAGGACCTGTCCTCCGGGGTGGTGCCCATGGGGGCGGAACTGCGGCAGTGGCGCAACGCCACCGGACGGCTGTGCCAGTATCTGGCCGGACAGGCGGACCGGGTCAGCCGGATTTTCTGCGGATTGGAGCAGCGGCTGAAATGAGGATTTACCTGATTCGCCACGGGAAAACCCGGGCCAACGAGGAGCACCGCTACTGCGGCAGCACCGACCTGCCCCTGTCGGATTCCGGGCGGGAGGAGCTGGAACGCCTCCGCTACCGCCTGCCGGAGAACGTCCGGTTTGTCACCAGCGGCATGCGCCGCACAGAACAGACCCTGGAGGTTTTGTTCGGCGAGGTGCCCCACACCTGGGACCCCCGGTTCCGGGAGGTGGATTTCGGCGCCTTTGAAATGGGCACCTATGAAGAACTGAAGGATACGCCCGCCTACCAGGCCTGGCTCACCGGGGACAACGAAACCAATGTGCCCCCCGGGGGAGAGAGCGGGGCGCAGATGACCCGGCGGGTGCTGGAGGCCTTCTCTCAGCTGCCGGACAATACGGTGCTGATTACCCACGGCGGGGTGATTGCCGCCATTCTGGCCCACCGTTATCCCGAGGCCGGGAGGAACCGCTACCAGTGGCAGCCCAGGCCGGGCCACGGCTATGTCCTCACCGACGAGGGGTATACTCCCATCCCGGAGGAGAACTGACACTTGCATATTCTTCCCGTTTTCGGTAAAATGGGGGAAGCAAGGGGCGGCGTCCGGGACAATACGCAAGAATGCGGAGCCCGCTGCCGGGCTCCGCGTTTTTTGGAGGAAACTCATGGAATTATCAGAATATTTTCAGGCCCATCCTCAGGCCGCCATTGCCTTTTCCGGGGGAGTGGACTCGGCCTACCTGCTGTGGGCGGGGATGCAGGCCGGGGCCAGGGTGAAGGCCTATTATGCAAAAACCGCTTTCCAACCCGCGTTTGAGCTGGAGGACGCCAAACGGCTGGCCCAAGAACTGGGTGCGGAGCTGGAAATCCTGCCGGTGGATATCCTCTGCCGGGGGGCGGTCACAGCCAATCCCCCTGACCGGTGCTACCACTGCAAGCGGGCATTGTTTGAAACCATCCTGAAAGCGGCCAAAGCCGATGGCTTTCCCCTGGTTCTGGACGGCACCAACGCCTCGGATGACCTTTCCGACCGCCCCGGTGTCCGGGCACTGCAGGAGCTGGAGGTCCGCTCCCCTTTGCGGGAGTGCGGCCTGACCAAGGCGGAAATCCGCAGACGGTCCAAAGAAGCGGGCCTTTTCACCTGGGACAAGCCTGCCTATGCCTGCCTTGCCACCCGGATTCCCACGGGAGAAGAAATCACCCGGGAGAAGCTGGAAAAAACCGAAGAGGCGGAGGAGTACCTGATGCGTCTGGGCTTCCGGAACTTCCGGGTGCGGCTGGACGGGGGAAAGGCGAGGCTTCAGGTGCCCGCTGCCGGGCTGGATCTGGTGCTGGAGCACCGGGCGGAAATCGTCAAGACGTTGAAGCAATCCTATGCCGGGGTTGTGCTGGATTTGGAGGTACGCGATGCACTCTGACACAAAAAAACTGCTGGAATCCGTCCAGCGGGGGGAGACCTCCGTGGACGACGCCCTGCTTCAGCTGAAGCTGTCCCCCTTTGAGGATATCGGCTATGCCAAGGTGGATCTCCACCGGAAGCTCCGCCAGGGAGCGGCGGAGGTGATCTACGGCGCGGGGAAGACCCCGGAGCAGATTGCGGGCATTGTGGCCGCCATGCAGAAGAATGGGCAGAACCGGGTCCTCATCACCCGTCTATCCCCGGAGGCGGCGGAGCTTGTATCCCGAACGGTGGAGCTGGACTATCGGGAGGTGCCCCGGCTGGGCATTGTGGGGGGCTTCCCGGAGCCGGACGGACTGGGAAAGGTGGTCATCGCCACCGGAGGCACCAGCGACATTCCCGTGGCGGAGGAAGCGGCCCTGACGGCGGAAATCCTGGGCAGCCAGGTGGTGCGGCTGTACGATGTGGGGGTGGCCGGGGTGCACCGGCTGCTGGCCCACATGGAGCTGATTATGGATGCCAGCGTCATCATCGCCATTGCGGGGATGGAGGGCGCCCTGGCCAGCGTGGTGGGAGGCCTGGCGGACTGCCCGGTGATTGCGGTGCCCACCAGCGTGGGCTACGGGGCATCCTTCGGCGGGGTCAGCGCCCTGCTGAGTATGCTCAATTCCTGCGCCAGCGGCGTCAGCGTGGTGAACATCGACAATGGATTCGGGGCAGGCTTCCTGGCCAACCGGATTAACCATATGGAGGCAAAAAAATGAAAACCCTGTACATCGACTGCGGCATGGGAGCAGCCGGAGATATGCTTTCAGCGGCCCTGCTGGAGCTGCTGCCGGACCCGGAGGGGTTTGTGGAGCGGCTGAACAGCCTGGGCATTCCCGGCGTTCATGTGACCCGGGAAAAGGCGGTGAAGTGCGGCATTGCCGGCACCCATCTGCGGGTGGAGATCCACGGCCAGGAGGAAGGGGAGGCAGCACACCACCATCCCCACCATCACAGCCACAGCGGGATGGTGGAAATCGAGCAACTGGTGGGCGGTCTGCCCATTCCCACCATGGTGAAGCTGGATGTGCTGGCGGTTTACCGGCTGATTGCCCAGGCGGAGAGCAAAGTCCACGGAGTGCCGGTTTCCCAGGTGCATTTCCATGAGGTGGGGGCCATGGATG